>CAYGCC010000391.1:0-46376 GCA_964348165.1 uncultured Gemmatimonadota bacterium
GAATAGTCAGTCATACACAACCATCGGTCCGCTGCGCGCGGCCACTCGGTTGGCCTGCTCGCGCTGCCGTTGAATGCGACGAGCCACGAACCGGTCCAACGGCGGAGCGAGCGCGGCGAGCGTTCGTGCAGGAGGCCGCAGACAGGCGAAGCCCGGCACGGAAAGTCACTTGGTTACCGGACCCGTTTGAAGCACACCGGACTGCCTAGGCGACATCGTCCCTCGCCTGCTACGAGGATTGACAACTCGGGGGGGCCAACCCAGACACGGGCTGCTTACATCAGTCAATATGCCACGACGGCGGCTGCGGATCAACGCGAGCCCGACGGACGGCATCTCGACGCCGGCCCCCGAATGGCCTAGTCTTCGCTATTACGGTGCGGGTGGGCGGATTTGTGCGGCTCCAAGGCTTCACCAGGTTCCCTCGACAGGCTGGCCGATGAAGGCGATGGTTCTGCGAAAACTGGCGGATCTCGAGCGCGATCCGACACCGCTCGAGTCCAGTGTACTTCCCGTCCCAACACCCGGGCCGGGCCAGATCCTTGTGCGTGTCTGTGCTTGTGGCGTGTGCCACACAGAGCTCGACGAGATCGAGGGACGCACCCCGCCACCCCGGCTGCCGGTCGTACTCGGACACCAGGTTATAGGTACTGTGGTGGGGTTCGGGGCCGGCGCCGACGCCTTCCAGGAGGGCGAACGAGTCGGCGTGGCCTGGATCTACTGGGCGTGCGGCGATTGCCGGCTCTGCCGCCGTGGCGACGAAAACCTTTGCGCCGAGTTCCGCGCCACCGGGAGGGACGTGAACGGCGGCTATGCGGACTACATGGTCGTGCCCGAGGAGTTTGCCCACCCGATCCCCGAGGGGTTCACCGACACCCAAGCGGCACCGCTCCTGTGTGCGGGAGCGATCGGCTACCGTTCGCTCAGGCTGACGGAGCTGAGCGATGGCCAGCGGCTGGGGCTTACGGGGTTTGGAGCCTCCGGCCACCTCGTCTTAAAAATGGCGCGGCGGCGGTTTCCCAGCACGGAGATCTTCGTGTTCGCCCGTAGCGAGCAGGAACGGCGGTTCGCCCTGGAGCTGGGTGCCGTGTGGACCGGCACCACGGCTGAGCGCGCACCCGAGCGACTCGATGCCATCATCGACACGACACCCGTGTGGAAGCCGGTCGTCGAGGCGCTCGGCAACCTCGAGCCCGGCGGCCGGCTGGTCATCAACGCGATCCGCAAGGAGGACGCGGACAAAGCGCAGCTGCTTCGATTGGACTACCCCGAGCACCTATGGCTCGAGAAGGAGATCAAGAGCGTGGCCAATGTGGCGCGGCGTGATGTCCGGGAATTCTTGCAGCTGGCTGCGGAGATCGGCCTCGAGCCCGAAATCGAGGAGTACGCGCTGGAGGACGCCAACCGAGCCCTGCTCGAGCTCAAGACGCAGAAGATCCGCGGTGCCAAGGTCCTGATCATGGGATAGACCCAGGGGCGGAATCCAGGGGTCGACAGGGACAGTCGCCCAGCCCCCGGCTGAAAAACGCCGAAACTAGGCAGCAACCCGACCGGCCCGGAGCCACTTGATCGCATAGCGCCCTGTAACGAGATTGTTACGCGTCAAGCTTACCTCAGCCGCCTTCTTCGACACCGATGAACAGTTGACCCGTTGAGGCCAACGCTTACTTCGATCGCGCCGATCGCCACCCGTGTCGCCAATCATCCGGCGGCGCGCGCCCTCGCCGTACTCGGCCTGCTCTTCCTTTTCCTGCTGGGCGTGAACGGTCTGGGCGACGGCTTCAAGTCGCTCGGGCAACGGCTGCTTGATTCTTTCTTCGCCGCCACCGCGAACCCCTTCCTGGGACTGATGGTCGGCATCCTGGCGACGACGATGGTGCAGAGCTCGTCGGTCACCACTTCCCTGATCGTCGGTCTGGTCGCGGCGCCGGAGAACCCGCTTCCCGTGGCCAACGCAGTGCCGATGGTTATGGGCGCGAACATCGGGACGACCGTGACCAACACGATCGTCTCGCTGGCACACATGGGTCGCAAGCAGGAGTTCTATCGCGCTTTTTCTGTCGCCACCTGCCACGATTTCTTCAACTTCATGGCCGTCGCCATGCTGCTTCCTCTAGAAATGGCGACGGGTTACCTACGCCAAGCAGCCAGCTGGCTGTCCGCTTATCTCACGGGTTTCGGTGGCGTGCAGTACGACAGCCCGATTCGCGGCGCGCTCAAGACCGCGCTCGCCCCCATCAAGAGCGCGATCGCAGCGCTGTTCGATTCGCCGCGGACCCAGGCGATAGTCTTGATCGTGATCTGCGGACTACTGATCTATGCAGCGCTGATGATGCTGGTACGCGTCATGCGCCGGGCTATGCACTCGCGCGTAGAATCCATCGTCTCGCGGGGGCTTCACCAGGCACCGGTCTTCGCCATCGTGGTCGGTATCCTCGCCACCGTGATGGTGCAGTCCAGCTCGATCACCACCTCGCTGCTCGTGCCGCTGGCCGGGGCGGGGATCATCACGCTACAGCAAGCCTTTCCGATAACAATCGGCGCGAACATCGGCACGACGGTGACGGCGCTGATGGCGGCGCTGGCGGCGACGGGACCCAACGCGCGCTGGGGTGTGACGATCGCGCTGGTGCACTTGCTTTTCAATTTCAGCGCCACCGTGCTTATCTTTCCGTTAGGCGCGGTCCGCAATATTCCGCTGACCGCCTCGCGACGTTTGGCCGCGATCGCCGTCAACTCCAAGCGGTGGGCGATCTTCTATGTGATTGTCCTGTTCTACGGACTTCCTGCGATATTCGCGGTACTGAACCGGCTACTCGGGTAGCTGGAGGTCAACATGCTTCGGGAACTGCTCAGCATCTTTCGGTCGGAAAAGCCGCTGGCCGCCATGGGCGAGAATTTCGCCCGAATGCTGCAGATGACCTACCAGATGACGCTGACCGCCGGCGAGATCTATTTCGGCGAGGCCTCGGCACCCGACGAAAGAACGCAGGTCTACAAGCGCGACGTGGAGGTGAACAAGCTCGAGCGCGCTATCCGCCGACAGGTGATCGCCCATCTGTCGCTTCAGGGAAGCTCGCCTTCGCTTCCCTACTGCCTGCTGCTGATGAGCACGGTCAAGGATGTGGAGCGCTTGGGCGACTACGCGAAGAACCTCTCGGAGGTCCGAGACTACCACCCCGACCCCTTGCCCGATGACGAGATCGTGGGCGAGCTGCGGGAGATCCGCGCTGGCGTCGAGGCGGCGTTCGCTGTCACCTCCGAGGTGTTCGCCAGATCCGACCGTGAGCGCGCCATCACCCTGATCCGGCAAGGCCGCGACCTGGCTCACCGCTGCGACGCTCTGATCGAGCACGTGGCCCGGAGCGGTTACACCGCGCGTAACGCGGTCGCTGTAGTCATGGGCACCCGCTTCTACAAGCGCATCGGCGCTCACGTGCTCAACGTGCTTTCGAGTGTCGTTATGCCTTTGCACAAACTCGACTATTACGACGAGAAAGAGCTTTCGAAGAACGACTGAGTGCCGGGCTTGGTGACGACTTTCACACGGTCGTCAGCTAGGGAGCCCCGCCGCGCCAGCGCCGCGGGGCTCCCTTACCATCTCCATTGCTGTTTGCGGGGGCTATTACCCCCACCGACCGGTTAAGCGATCTTCTTCATCGCACCCTTTCGGACCAGAGCGAAAAAGACGTTGTTGAAGTTGTAGCTGGCCACCTTGGTGAACAGCTCGCGCGCCTTCTCGGTGTTGCCGGCAGCCTCGTAGGCTAGAGCGAGATGGTACGTCGTGTAGATGTTGCCCGGCGTGCCCCTGCTCGAGATGCGCCATAGCGTCCTGCGCTTTGCTTTGTTTCAGGCTGATAAAGCCCATGAGCTCGTGCGCCGGCTCGTTCTTGCGCGGGTTCTGGTCCGGCTCCAGATGCTGCATGGCTTCCTTGGCCCTCGCGGTGGCGGTGGCGAAGTCGCCCTTCCGCGCCGCGAGCCAGCCGGCAAACAGCGCGACATTGGACAGTTGACCGCGGCGGAACGCGTCCGTTTCAACCCGATCCGCCTCTTCCATCATTAGAGCCGTTCGCCGCTGGAGCGCTTTTTCGGCCTCGGTGTATTTGCCGGTGTGGAGGGCGATGATCGCCGTAGTGGAAAGGGCGTTGATCTTCAACCCCGTGGGCTCGGGTATCCCCATCCCGTCGATGTCGGCGACGAGCTTGTTGAGCTCATCCATCGCGGCTTGGGGCGCCCGGCGTGCACGCTCACCAGGGCTCGCCAAACTGCGTAGAAGGGCCGCTCGTTGGCCTTGCCGAGGGCGATCGCGGCCTCGTAATCGGCGCGCGCCTGGTCGTGATTGCCGAGGAAGGAGTTGACATGGCCCCGCTGCTACAGCGCCAGGCCCTTGGTCGGGTCGAACTCGGCGGCCGGGTGTAGGCCGTGCGTGCGGCTGAAGGTTGCCCTGCGCCCGGAAGACGTCTCCCTCACGACCCGCCGACGGGATCAGAGCGGCCCCATTTACAATCAATAACGAGTCGTGGAAAGCTTAGGCGCTGCGATGCGCGAGCGGTTGCGCCCGTGACAACGGCTGATATGGCCGCGCGCCGGAGTTGACCGTCACAGAGGAGAGACCCCGTGCAGTGGTGCCAAGCCGCTCTAGGCCCTCAGCTTTTCGAGTGACGGGATTCAATGTCAGGCTTGGCCAGGTCGCCTGAAAGCGCGCGGCCAGTCCCGACGACTTGGCAGGAAGAACGCACGCCCTACATTGGCTTCCATCCTCGTTCGCACAGCCCACCTAGAGTTGGAAACGCCGCACAGGAGGCCACCCACCATGTATTGGGACCACGGTGCTCATCTTCACAGGATCAGCGTGCTGGCGATGGTCCTCGCGCTGCTCGCGGCGCGAGGGGAAGAGATCGCCGGGCAGACGACATCGCTCGCCGAGCGAGTCGAGATCCGCCGGACAGCCTACGGCGTTCCCCACGTCCTCGCCGACGACCTCGCCGCCGCCTTCTTCGGCCTCGCCTACTGCCACGTCGAGGACTACGGCGAGCGCGTGGTGATGGGGCTGGTGCGGGCGCGCGGGGAGCTGGCCCGCTACCTGGGGCCGGACTCACTCGACGCCGACTTTCGCAACCGGCGGACCTTTGCGCGCGCCGTCGAGACGTATCACCTGCTCGACCCGGAGATGAGGGAAGTCTTCGCCGGCTACGCCGCCGGTGTGAACCACTACGTGGCGCTTCATCGGGAGGAGTTCCCGACCTGGGTGGAGCCGAACTTCACCGGACACGATGTCGCGGCCCGTTGGATCGGGACGGCGAATCAGGGAAAAGTGCGGCGTTTCCTGGCCCGGCTCGCGGAGGCGGCCGCGGACACCCCGACCGTCGAAACCGAAGGGTCACCGGGCTCCAACGCCTGGGCCTTCGCTCCCAATCGCACTCGCTCGCGAAAGGCGATCCTGCTTCGCAACCCGCACCTCAACTGGGACGCCGGCTACTACGAGGCCCAGCTGACCGTCCCCGGGGTCATCAACTTCTATGGCGACTTCCGCGTTGGCCATCCTCTTTTCTACAACGGCGGCTTCAACGACCACCTGGGATGGGCCACGACTAATAACGGTCCGGACCTCGAAGAGATCTACGCGCTGTCCGTCGATCCCCAGCGGCCGGACCACTACTTGTTCGATGGGGGATCGGTAACGCTGCATCGGATAACGGTCACGGTCGAGTTCAAGAACGGCGACGGCCTGGGGCGCGAGACCCGCGAGTTCTGGGACACCCCGCTGGGGCCGGTCATTCACCGGGGAGGCGGGATGATCTACGTGGTCCGCGCGGCGGGAGAAGGCGAGTATCGGGCGGCCCAGCAGTTCCTGCGCATGATGCAGGCGCGCAACCTGGAGGAGTGGAAGACGGCGATGCGGATGCGGGCGCAACTCGGCTCGAACTTCACCTACGCGGATGGTGATGGCAATATCTTCTACCTGTGGAACGCTACTCTACCGGCGTTGCCTCACCGCTCGGGTGGAGACACGTCCAGCGTGCCCGTCGCTCGCGCTGACGAGGTTTGGATGCACATCACGCCCTTCGATTCCCTGCCGCAACTTCGAAACCCGCGGGGTGGCTATCTGCAAAACGCCAACGATCCCTTCCATTTCACCAACCTGAACGCGGTGATGGATTCGACGGCTTTCCCAGCTTACTTCCCCGCGCCCAACCTGCGTCTGCGAAGTCAGCATAGCCTCGAGCTGGTTCACACCCGGCAGCGGCTCTCGCTGGAAGACGTGATCCAGCTCAAGCACAGCCCGCGGATGCTGCTGGCCGATCGGGTCAAGGATGAGCTGGTGGCGGCGGTGCGAGCTGCGAGCCCGGATCCGAAGGTGGCGGCGGCGCTGGAGCTGATCGAGAATTGGGACAACAGCGTCGCCCCCGAGAGCCGCGGTGGCGTGCTGTTCGAAACCTGGTTCAGACGTAATCTGATTGGAGACACGACCGGGGTGCGGGTGACGAACGAGATCTGGGACGCGGCGTTTCGCGACCCCTGGACGCCCCGAGAGCCCACTGCCACGCCGCGGGGGCTGAGCGATCCCGAGCGCGCCGCGACGGCGTTCGCCTGGGCCGTGGGCGAGACGAAGCGCCGCTTCGGCAGTTGGGACGTGGCCTGGGGCGACGTGCACCGTTTGCGGCGTGGCGATGTGGACGTTCCCCTAAGCGGCTGTAGCGGCAGCCTCGGTTGCTTTCGAGTCCTGTGGTTCGAGGACGATGAAGAGGATGAGGCAGTCCGGATCGCCAGCGGTGGCGACGGGTGGGTGCTCGCAGTCGAGTTCAGCGATCCACCGCGAGCTTACTCGGTGCTGGCCTACGGTCAGAGCGCTCGAGAAAGTTCGCCGCACTTCGCCGACCAGGCGGAGATGTTCGCGCGCGGCGAGTTGAAGCGCGTGGCCTTCGGCGAATCGGAGATCGAGGCTCAGCTCGTCCGGCGTTACCGCCCGGGTCAAGAGATCCAGCGTAACTGAAATGCGGCTTACTAGGCGGCGCTCGCGGCCTGGGCGAATTCGTGGCCCCGCCCTCAGGCGCGAAGCGCTCATCCAGCTCGCGATTGTCGCCGCGATCTTATGCCCGGCTCAGGTCGCAGCTCAGATCAGACTGGGCGCCGACGCGACCTACAGCACCCGCTACGTCTGGCGCGGCATAACTCGAACCAGCCAGCCCGTTCTGCAGTCGCAGGCCCATGTCGCCGTGCGGAAGGACCACACGTACTGGACCGTGGGCGCCTGGGCCAGCTTGGAGCCGTTCCGGGCCGACGCAACGGATCTGAGCGATACAGGCACGGATCGGCGCGGCCTGGGCGAGTTCAACTACTGGGCCGAATTCGCGAGGAGCAGCGGGAGGCTGGAGTACGCCGTCGGCTGGACCGGCTACCTCTTCGACAACGAAGAGGGCCGCAGCCGCGACTTCAACAGCAGCGAAATCTACGGGCGCTTGTGGTTAACCTACCTTCCGTTTATCGCTAAAACCGCCGTCTGGTACGACGCGGACCGGGTGAAAGGCGCCTACCTCGAGACCCGCCTCGATCTGCGACTACCTCTACTGCCTCTGCGCCTCGGTCCGCTGCGAACGCTTTATCTCACCGGTCTGGCCGGGTGGAGCCTCGGCCAGGAGCTGAACGACTCGGGAGCCGTGGATCGCGCCAACTTCGCCGAGAGTGGACTCACGCACCTCGACTTCTCCCTCTGGTCTTCGTTCTTGGTCGCGCCCGGATGGTCGATCGCGCCCGCCCTGCATCTGCAAGTCAATCGCGATGAGTTTACGCGACGGACGGGCGCGGATCCAAGCGACCTCGACAAGAACACCAAGCTCTGGTTGATGCTGCACGTGAGCTGGTCCCACGAGGTGGGGGCCGCGGAGGCTTATCCATGAGATCGAGCCTATACCGGTCGCTCCGTCGACGCGCAGCGGGTGGCTGCCTATTCATCGCCCTCCTGACTCCCGCGGCCGGTTGCTACAACTACACGCCGCAAGTTCTGCCCGCCGCCCCTTCCCCCGCGCCCACACCGCGCCCCGACCCGACGTCCGCCCTCCGCGCCGGATTCGGGCGAGCCGATGTCACACCGCCGCCCGGCGTGGGGCTCTTTGGCTTCGGGCCCGAAAGCAAGCGCGCCCGTGGCCACCGCACGCGTCTCTATGCCCGGAGCCTGGTGCTGGAAGACAGCCGCGGCCAACGAATCGCCTTCGTGGCACTCGACCTGGGCTCGGTGTCGCCTCTCGTTCACCGCCGGGTTGCCGAGCGGATCGTCGGCACGACCGGTATCGGCGCCGATCGCCTTATCCTATCGGCCACCCACACCCACACCGGCCCGAACCACTTCTTCGGCGCCAAGCTTTACAATGACCGAGGGTCGTCGGTGGCGGGCTTCGACACGGCAATGGCGAATTTTCTTGTGGATCGCGTCGCCGCCGCCATCGAAGAGGCGACCCGCCAACTCAGGCCCGCCCGCGCCGCCTGGGGCGCGGAGCTGTTTTGGGGGCACACGCGGAACCGTAGTTACGAAGCTTTCCTTCTCAATGACCCGCCGGCAACGCTCCCGGCACCACCGGCCGATCTCCGGCTCAGCCCCGAGCAGCGCGCCGTGGATCCAACTTGGACGATGCTGCGTGTCGATCTTTTCGACACCGAACGCGGCCGCTACGAGCCGGCCGGCGCCTTGAGCATCTTCGCGGTGCATGG
Organism: uncultured Gemmatimonadota bacterium; assembly: GCA_964348165.1. Classification (GTDB taxonomy): domain Bacteria; phylum Gemmatimonadota; class Gemmatimonadetes; order Palauibacterales; family KS3-K002; genus CAYGAJ01. Next base: position 8,707 of record CAYGCC010000391.1, read on the forward strand.
CACGGTTAACCCGGCGGCGACCGATCTGTTTGACGGCGACATCCATGCCTTGCTCGAGCGCGGCCTCGAACGCCACATCGACCGGTCGAACGGCCAGCCCGAGGGCTTCCGGCCGCGCGCCATCCACCTTGTCGTCAACGGGACCTCAGGCGACGTGTCCCCCAATTGGTCGCAGGCGTCACGCTGCCCGCCGCCGCGGCTCCAAACCGAGTTTCGCCCGGCCGGTCCCCGGGGGCCGCCGCCACCTGATAGCTGGCAAGCGCCCAGTCGTGAAACCCTGGCCGCCTGTCTGGGAGCGGCACGCGACTACGTCGAGCAGGCGGGTGCCGCGCTTTCGGCTCGCGCGGTCGCTCTGTTCGATCGCCTGGAAACGGCGCTTTCCGACGACCTCGACGTCGGCCGTGCCTTTCGCACCCTCGCGCTGCGCGGCCCTACAGCAGCGCCGGGCCTCTGCCCGAAGCCGAAGATGGGGTCGGCGGCATTGGCGGGAGCCGACGACGGCTACACGCGGTTCGAAGGCTGGCGCTTTTTGGGACTGATCGACATCGGTTACGAGGAGGGAGGGTCGGCCATCGATCGGGGAGCAGGCGATTGCCACGCGCCAAAGCGTACGGCGCTGTGGCCGCTCCATGACTGTATCGCCGGGCCGCACGGCTTTCCGGAGTTCGCGCAGTTCGCCGTTGTCCGCATCGGGGGTATGGTGCTGGGCGTCGCGCCGGTAGAGGTGACGACCACCGTCGGCTCGCGAATGAAGGCGGAGATGCAGACGGCGGCGGGCATGGAGAGGTTGCCGCTGGACTCGATCGCCCTGGTGACTTTGTCGAACGGCTACCTGCAGTATGTAACCACGCGCGAGGAGCACACGGGCCAAAGCTACGAAGGCGCGTCGAACATCTATGGCCCGGGCGCAGCCGACGTGTACGCTGGCCACCTGGCCAGGCTGACGCATCAGTTGTACACGGGGATCGACACCGCCGCGGCGGCCTCGAGCTCCGCCGCCCTCGATTCGCTGGTCGTTTACCCCGGCAAGCCCAAGTCGATCTTTCCCGGCGCGGCGGCTGGCCCTCCGGCGCAGCGGATGCAACGAAGACTGGAAGAGCCGCGCTGCCGCGGTGACACGCTGATGGTACGCTGGATCGATGCCTACCCCGGTCGTCTGATTCCGGCGGATGGGCCGATCGTCAGGATCGAGCGCCGCTCCGCCGAGGGCAGCTGGGTGCCGATCGTCTGGGACGATGATCCGAAGCTGGAAGTGAGAGCGCTTCGGCCACGCGGCGATCAGGGCTATCAGTGGGAGGCGCGCTGGACCCCGAGGTCGGTCAGAAGCGGTCCCATCCGCCCGGTCCTCGTGGAGCGCCCGGGTTTTCCTGAAACCACGGGTCAACCGTTCGAGGCTTGCCGGGGCCGCTCGCGTTAGCGGCGCGACCCTCTCAGCTCCAGCAGTCTCCTCGAGCTCGGTTTACTCTGGGTTTCCGCCTCGGGTTCGGGGGCGTGCAGCCGCCACCACTCCCGGGCTCGTTCTTGGGTCCAGGGCTCGGAAAAACGGATCGCCTCGAGCGCGACACTCAGCTCTGAAGCCGTCTGGAACCGCGTGCTCGGGCTCTTCTCCAGACACTTGAGGATGGCCCCGTCCAGCTCTGGACCGATTTCAAGCTCGGACACCTCGGACGGACGTTTCGGCATAGTCTTGACGTGATCGAAGATAACCTTGACCGGAGATTCCGCCGTGAACGGCGGTTGCCCGGTGATCAGCCAGTAGCCGACCGCGCCCAGGCTATAGAGGTCGGTCCGGCTGTCCACACCCTCGGCGCCTTCCACCGTCTCGGGCGACAGATAATAAGGCGTGCCGAAGATCGAGCCCGTCTTCGTCACCTGTGGATCGGCGCCGCCCTTATCGATCTCTTTCGCCAGGCCGAAGTCGAGAACCTTGACGAAGTCATAGAGACCACCACAGTTCGTCAGATAGATGTTCGACGGCTTGATATCGCGATGCACGATGCCCCGCCCATGCGCCTCGGCGAGCGAACCGCAAACCTGGGTTAGAATAAAGACGGCCCGTTCCGGCGGCACGGGGCCGTGGCGCTCGACCAGCTCCTGAAGATCGAGCCCTTGCAGGTACTCCATCGCGTAGTAGAACGTATTGTCGCTGGTCCGGCCAAAGTCATAGATGGTGATGGTATTGGGATGGGTGAGCGTCGCCGAGAGGCGAACCTCGCGCTCGAAGCGTGCCAGACTGGTCTCCCGGTCACGCGAGCTCGCCTCCAGGACCTTCACGGCGGTGGGCCGACACAGCAAGGCATGCTGGGCTACGAAGACCTGGCCCATACCGCCCCGGCCGATCTCTTTCTCCACCAGGTAATTGCCCAGCCGCTTCGCCGCGTGCAGCGACCTGCGCATCCCGTACAGCGCTTGTGTGATGAGCACCGAGACGGCGGCCAGGATGGCCAGTTGAAACGTCCCTTCCAGCAGGAAGGTCCTGAAGCCCGCGCCCGGCGGCTGACTCAGCCAAAAGGCCTTTACCTCGGGTATGAAAGCGTAGGCCAGCCCCATCGCCAGTGGATAGCCCAGCGCCCCGGTGGCGGCCAGGCCCGCCTGCGAGGGAACAGGCACCGGAATAACGGCGGCGTGCAGAAACAGCAAGAGCCCGATACCGAACGCCGGCACTTCGTTGACATCGAAGACGACGGCGATGAACAGTGAAAGAAGGATGTTGAAGCTGATGGCCAGGTAGTCGATTACCAGCAACTGGCGTGTCGTCCAGTGCCGCGCCAACAACACAACTAGCGTCAGACCCAGCGAGAACGCGTAGAGATCGTAGATCGTGACGATGTAGGGAGAGAAAGCGCTGGTCACTGTGGGGTGAAAGGGAACGACGCCCGTGTAGAAGAAGTGAACGGCCGCCGCGATCAAAAACCCTAACAGGTAAACCCAGCGGCAGCGAGTGGCGAGCAGGCCACGCAGCTCTTCCTCGAAGCCTCCAAATGTCGGGAAGGCGGAGTCCAGAGGCTTGGCTATCGGGATGCGTTCCATCCGGCTCGACCGCCCCTTCACTTCGACGGGTTTCGAGACGGCACCGCGTTCAGCGGCTTCTCACGCTCGGACGACCTACTTCAACATGCGCGAGCCCTGGGTCGCTGGCAACATCGGCTGGCCTTCGTCTCTTTCTTAAGTGAGGCCGTATGGAGATATTAACGGGCTAGTCCGCTACTGTGAGCGTCTGTGACGTTAGCGCCGGAGCCTGACCCGACGCTCGAGGTGAGAAATAAAATCCTGGCCCAAGAGACAAACTCCGCCTGCTCAAAACGATGTCCTTCACAACGACTCTTCGATCCCTTCTGACACTGGGCCGAGGTGTGCTCAAGGGCCTGTCCGAAGAAACGGCGGGCACCGATCCGATCGCCCTCTTCGGCCGATGGTTCGAGGACGCCAAACGGGCGGGCCTCTACCTGCCCGAAGCGATGACGCTGGCGTCCGTGGACAGGGACGGCGCTCCGTCGGCTCGGATGATGCTCCTCAAGGGATTCGACGCGCGTGGTTTTCGCTTTTTTACCAACTACGGCAGCCGCAAGGGCGTCCAGCTGGCCAACAACTCCACGGCTGCGCTGGTCTTCTACTGGGGACGCCTGCACCGTCAGGTCCGGGTGGAGGGCCGGGTGGAGAAGATCTCGGAGGAAGAGTCGCGCGCCTATTTCCAGACACGTCCCCGAGGCAGCCAGCTGGGGGCGTGGGCCTCGCAGCAAAGTGCCGTGCTGGCGTCCCGGCGTGAACTCGAAGAGAGCTTCAAGGAGCACTCCGCTCGCTTCGAGGGGCAGGAGGTTCCGCTCCCACCGTTCTGGGGCGGTTTTCGGCTGGTCCCGGCGCGCATCGAGTTCTGGCAGGGCCGCGCCAACCGCCTACACGACCGCCTCGCTTACACGCGGAAAAGCGAGGGGTGGGAGCGCGTGCGGCTCTCACCCTGAGGAGAGAGCGCGAGCACAAACACTCCTACCCATTTTCACCGACGCCGTCGGCCGTGGCGAAAGCCCATCGTGCAACGCGCACGACGCTACATGCGAGCGGCTCCGCCTCGCGGCCAGCGGTTGTTCTCCCGGTCGACGTCCGGATACACCGCGCGAGGATCGAGCTCCGCCGCCTGTACCCTGCGTCCTCGGGCCCGGTAGACGAAGTCGGGACCCTGATTCCACATCTCCACCGGCAGGCGAAGCGTCTCGCTCCTCCCATCGGCGAAGTCGAGGCGAAGCTCGGCGGGCATCAGCATCCCGCCACGGTTGCGGATCAGGACCTGCGAGCCACCTTCACTCGCCATCACCGACTCGATGGCCTGGTCCAGCCGTGAGGTGCTGTAGAGCCAGCCGCGCCAGAACCAGTCGAGATCCATCCCGGTCCCGTCTTCCATCATCCGGAAGAAATCCGCCGGGGACGGGTGCTTGAAGGTCCACGCCGCCACGTACTCGCGGAAGGCGCGATCGAACTGCTCCGCCCCAATGACCTCGGTCCGCAGCAGGTGAAGCATCAGCGCCGGCTTCTGATAGGCGGTCCAGAATAGATCGCGCTGCTCCGCCGGCGGTAAACTCATCTCGAGTTCCTGGCCGGGGACAGCGTGCTCGGGATAGAGCTTCAGCAAGTGCGTGACCACAGTGTCCGCGTAGGCTTCGCCGCGGAAGTAGTCCTTGATCGACTCGATGTCGACGAAGGTGTTGAAGCCCTCGTCCATCCAGACATGAATCCGCTCATTCGAGCCCACCATCATCGGGAACCACTCGTGCCCGAATTCGTGAGTGAGCACGAAGAACAGATCCTCCCGCGAGTCGTAGGAGGGCACGAAAGTCAGCATCGGGTACTCCATCCCCTCGATCGGGCCCTCCACGGTCGTGGCGTGGGGGTAGGGATAGCGGCCGAGCTGTTGCGAGAAGTGACGAATGGAGGCCCGCGACATCCGGTTCGCCTCCTCCCAGGGAAGCGCCTCGGGCCGGTACAGCGTCTGGATGAGAATCCCATCCCAGGCGCTGGCGTCCCAACGAAAGTTGGGGGCGGCGGCGAACGCGAAGTCGCGCACGTCCTCGGCCTGGAAGCGCCACGTCCGCGTTCCTGTGTGCCGCCGCCCGGCATTCGCCCGCGCCTCTTCCGCGTCAACGATGGCCACCGGCGTCTCCGATGTCCGCGCACGCGCCAGGCGTTGCCTCTGCTCGGCCGTGAGCACCTCCTCCGGATTCTGCAGCACCCCCGTCGCCGCGACCAAGTAGCCGCTGGGAAGAGTCAACTCCACGGCGAAGTCGCCGTACTCCAGGTAGTACTCGCCGGGCCCGATGAACGGCTCGGTGTTCCAACCGTCCAGGTCATCGTAGACCGCCAATCGCGGATACCAGTTGGCCACCTGATAGAGCGTGCCGTCGCGGCCCATACGCCCGAACCCGTACTCCGGGATACCCCACGCCCACTCGAGCTCCAGCTCCAACGACGCGCCGGAGGCGAGCGGCACCGGCAGCTCGACCCGCATCGTCGTACCGTAGACTGAGTAATCGAGGGGGCGGCCGCCGCTCTGCACCCGCCCGAGGCTGACGCCCGAGCCGCCTTGGCAGGAGAAGTCGAACAAGGCGTCGCCGAAGACAAGCGGAGGCTGGTCTAGCAAGGCCGAGACGCTCTCGGGTCCGCACAGGTTGCCGTCGAGCTGGATCCACAGATAGCGCAGCTCGTCCGGCGAGCGGTTGGTGTAGTTGATGCGTTCGCTGCCCTCCAAGCGATGCGTGGCCGGGTCGAGGGTGGCGCGGATCGTGTAATCGACCTGCTGCTGCCAGTAGTCGGGGCCGGGTCGACCGGCACCGGTTCGCAGGGTATTGGCGGCGGGCAGGTCGAGCTGAGCGAAGGGCGAGGGTCCGTTCCAGCCCTCCGTCACGACCGGCGCCGCCGACCCGGAACCCTGAACCGGTTCGCCGCTCTGCTGGGGCGCGGCTGCCGCCTGAGAGCCGAATGTGACCAACATCGCGGCAAGCGCCGAGCCCTTAAAGATCGCAGCCAACGGCCAAATCTTACACACAGCTCCCTCCTACGGCTTTCCGATCGTCGGTGAGGTGGGCACGAGGATGAGCCGAGTCACCGGCGGTCGAAGCCGGGCCTCGGGTCAGAAGCTGGCGTGAAGAGGTCGCGGGCGCCAGACCGCCTGGGCCAAGCAGCCGCCGGGAAAGTCAGCGGTCCACCCGGAATGTTACCGGCAGCACCACCCAAACGGGCACGTCCTGTCCATCAGCAACTCGGGCAGGAACTCGAATTCGCGTACCGCGGCCACTGCCGCCTCATCCAGCTTCTCGTAGCCGGACGAACCCTTGACCTGGGCCCTGGTGACGACGCCGCGCGCATCGATGAAGGCCCAGACCTGCACCCTGCCGCCGATGCCGGCATCTTGAAGCACGCTCGGGTACTTCCCCTCGACGATCCGGGTCACCCTCGCGCGATCTTTCAATTCCGGCGCTACGCTAAACGGCGTGATCGTCGGCTGGTGGGCGATGCTCGCCTGGTCGCTCGGTGGCGGAGGAAGGTTGGATACGGGATTCTCTTATAAGGTGGTCGGCGCGATCGTGATGTCTTGTTCCGGGTCGGTCGGCGCCACCACGGGGAGTGCCGGTCGCCGCATCAGTTCCGGGGGTGGCGGAATCTCGACCTCCGGAGGCAGGTCGATCGCCTCGAACTCGGTGGCCGAGACGCTGACGTCGGCCGCGGTCTCGGGGAAGCGGATCAGCCCGAAGTGGACAACCGTGGCGAGCCCCAGAACCCGGCGCGGAAGCGTCGCTTGAACCGGTCGTTGAGAGTGTCGGAAAGGAAATCGGTGGCGCGCGTAGCCATGAGGACACCCCTGTGCCTGCGAAGATCTAATCAGCTGGCCGGCACCGCGGGGTGGGCTCCCACCCTGCCCATCTCTTCAATAGACGCGCCAGGGGGCACCGGCGTTTCCCCCACGCGCACCGCGAGTGTGCCTCGTCCGCTCAGCCGGACACCAGCCGCCGCAGGCCAGCCACGGCCACCGCGATCGCCGCCCCCTCGCCACGGGCGAGGTCGTCCTCGCGGATCGGATCTCCGCCGGCGACGTTTACTACGCCGGTCACGCAGCCGCCGCGAAGGCCCAGCGCGCTGCAAACGGTGAGCACGGTGGCCGACTCCATCTCGTAATTCAGCACCTGCAGGCGCTTCCATTCCTCGGTGGCGCCGCGGAAACTGCGTAAGACGTAACCGCTGAACGAATCGGACCGCTCCTCACCCGGATAGAATGTGGCGGAGGACGCCGTGATCCCGACATGAAAGGGTGTCCCAAGCTCGGCCGCGGCATCGACCAGCGCCCGAACGACCGTGTGGTCCGCCACCGCCGGGTACTCGATCGGCGCGTAATGCGTGGAGGCGCCGTCGAGCCGGACCGAGCCCGTCGTGATCACGACGTCACCCACGGCGATCCGCGGCTGAATCGCCCCGGTCGTGCCCACCCGGACAAACGTGCGCACCCCGAGCTGGGCCAGCTCGTCGATGGCGATCGACGCGGAGGGGCCTCCAATCCCCGTCGAGGTGACGAGCACGGGCTGGCCGCCCAACCGACCCAGATAGGTGCGGTACTCGCGACGCCGGGCGAGCGGGCGAGCTTCAGGGTCGAGAGCGGCGGCGATCTTCGCTACCCGCTCCGGGTCGCCAGGAAGCAGTGCGAACGCCGCCCCCTCGAGCGCGTCACTATCGAGCGCCAGGTGGTAGACTCTCTTCATGGTCACAGGAGCATGTTGCAGAGATAGGCTGTGGCTACGCCCAGGTAATTGCCGAGGCCGTAACCGATGAGCGCCAGCATGATCGAGATCGGCACCAGCTCTTCCCGATGGTAGCCCGCGGCCACAGGTGCCGAGGCGGCACCGCCCACCGAAGAGACGCTGGACACGGCCGCCATGCTCACGTCGATACGAAAAAGACGGGCGCCGATGATAATGAAGATGAAGTGGACGAAGATGCAGACGAAGCCCGCCACGAGGAACCACTGGGCGCCACCAATGTTACGCAGGTCGGCCTGGGCGCCCATCATCGTCATGTAGATGTAGACGAACGACATCGAAAGCGGTTCCGTGCCCGGCACGTTCTTCAAGGGAGTCCCCGACATCGCGATCCCGAACGTGGTCACCAGCAGGATCGCCCATGTTCGTTCCGTAAGCACGGGAGGCAGTTCGGGGATGACCCCGGCCACCAGATCCGCGGCCAGAATCGCCACGAAGCCGAAGCCCAACAGGGTCAGCACATCCTTGAAGTGCACCTCGTGGCTTTTCCTTTCCACCTGGGCGGTCGCCTGAGCGATGTGCTCGATGTCTCTCTGAGAAACCCTCGTGAACCGATTGAAGCTGGAGGCCCAGCGTTTGCAAGTGAGGATGATCGGGAAGTAGACAACGTACACGAAGTTGTCGACGAGGACGACGATCCCCACCATCTCTCCGGGGGTTTGCAGGCTGTCGGCCACCGCCGCCAGGTTGCCCGTCCCGCCGATCCAGCTGCCGGCCAACGCGCCGTAGCCCCGCCAGGTATCAGCGGGCAGCCCGCTCTTGAACATATAGAACGACAAGACCGCGCCTACCACGATCCCGAACGTTCCCAGCACCATCACGGCCGCGCCGCGCCAGGCCACCTTCAACACCTCGCGTATGTTGATGTCGAGCAGCATCAACACGATGAACATCGGCACCGCGAACGCACGAAACGTCGAATAGATGGGGCTCGACCTGGGGATGACGTTGAGGTTGCTGAGGAAGATCGGCGCCAGGAAGATCCAGATGATGGCGGGCAAGATCTCGAAGACCTTCCACCTCGTCTTCTTCTCCAGCCACAGGAAGAAGACTGGGATCATGGTGATTACGGCGAGGACGCCGATCATGTCGTTGAAGAACGGCTCTCCCTGCATCGGCTCTCCTGTGGTTGCGCGGCAGCGACCTCGGGCGAAAGGGCGCGGCACTCATTAGCCCCCCGACCGGCGCCGCGTCAATAGCAGCGTCGAATAGGACCTCCGACGCCGAGATGGACCAACAGCCACGAGCTGCTGGGCACCCGAGGCGGGGGCGCTTTCGACTGAGGACTTGGGCTTCTAGCAGCGAGCGGTCGGCTGAAATTCTGCCCGCCCCCGGCTATATTACCCTCGTTTCTATCGGCGAGCCCCAGCCGACAGCGTATTCTCGGATTCGATCAAACCACAGCCACCGCCCGGGTGCCGATCGGACTTTCGACAGGCGCCACCGGCGACGGCGAGGAGAACATGTCACGCGCGCTTCTCGGCGAGTTGGTGCGCCGCCGAATCCCTCACATAGTCGGCGTATACCTGGCGGCGGGCTGGGGTCTTCTCGAGTTCTCCGACTGGGTGGCCGCTCACTTCGCTTTGACTCAGCCGCTGAGCGAATCGGTCATCATCCTCTGGCTGCTCATGCTTCCCGCCGTCGTGGCCGTCACCTGGAAATGGGGAACGTCGGTCAAACCGGCGGCGGTCGTGCCGGGGGAGCGCGCCGACAAATCCATCGCCGTTTTGCCCTTCGCCAACCTGAGCGAGAGTCACGACAACGAGTATCTGAGCGACGGGATCAGCGAGGAGTTGATCAACGCGCTGAGCAAGGTCGAGGGGCTACGCGTTGTCTCGCGCACCTCGGTGTTCGCTTATAAGGGGCGAAGCGAAGACATCCGGGCGATCGGTCGCGATCTGAACGTGCGGTCGGTCCTGGAAGGGAGTGTTCAGGTCTCTGGTAACAAGTTGCGGGTCACGACTCAGCTGATCGATGTGGCCAGCGGTTACCATCTGTGGTCGGAGCGTTTCGACCGTGAGTTTGAGGACGTCTTCGAGATCGAGGACGCGATCGCGGCGAACGTGGTGCGAGCTTTGCGCGTGATACTGAAGGAAGACGAGCGCCGCGCTCTGGCCCGCGTGCCGACGGCCGATGTGAGGGCCTACGAGTACTACCTGCGCGGCCGGCAGTTCTTCCACCAGACCCGGCGCAAGAGCCTGGGGTTCGCCCGGGAGATGTTCGAGCGCGCCATCGAGATCGACCCCGACTACGCCCTCGCCTACACCGGCGTCGCCAACGCCAGCGCCTTAGTCCACATGTATTACCCGTCCACCCACGCCGATCTCAAGCGTGCCGATGAAGCCAGCCGCAAAGCGCTCGAGCTGGCTCCCGACCTGGCCGAGGCGCAGGCGGCGCGCGGATTCGCGCTTTTTCAGATGAAGCGGTTAGACGAAGCCGAAGAACTCTTCCAGTCAGCGATCCGCTTGGACCCGAAGCTGTTCGAGGCTCACTACTTCTACGCGCGCGCCTGCTTCCAGCAAGGTCGGTTGGTCGACGCGGCACGGCGCTTCGAGGCGGCGTTCGCGGCGCGAGAGGATTATCAGGCGGCATTCTTCGCCGCGCAGTCACACGAAGCCTTGGGCAACAGGGTCGAGGCAGCCGCCGCCTACAGCCGGGCACTGGGCGTCACCGAGAAGCATATGGACCTGAACCCGGACGACGCGCGCGCCGCGACGATGCGGGCCGTCTCTCTCTGCCGCCTGGGACGTCTCAAGGAGGGGGTGTTCTGGGCCGAGCGCGCCCTGGCGATCGACCCCGAGGATGCGGCGGTCCGCTACAACGTGGCGTGTCTCTACTCGCTGGAGGGCATGAAGGACAAAGCGATCGCCTGTCTAGAGGACGCGATCCGGGTCGGCTTCGGCAATCGTGGCTGGCTCGAGCACGATCCCGACCTCAACCCGCTGCGTGGCGACCCCCGCTTCGAGGCGCTCATCTCGAAAATGTGACGGCGGTCTGCCAAATCAGCTGAGCACAGCCCCACTCGCCACAAGTCGACTAGGCGCGCCGAGCCGCACGGATGAGACGACGGTCCGAGAGCATCTCCTTTATCGCCATGGTCTCGACGAGCTCGGCACCAGCGGCGGCGAGCGAGAGGGCGAGGTCCGGTTCGATGATCTCGTAGAGGGCCCAGCGCCACGGACCTGGCCACAGCTCGGCGTCGGCCGGAATCATCCGATAGTCGCAGAAGATGTAATCGGGCTTGAGGGCATCCGCGCTCGCGCGGACGTCTTCGCTCCATTTCTCCAGCACCCAGCCGATGCTGGTCGCGCCGACCTGTCGGGCTTGCTCGATAGCCGCCCGGTCAAACGATATGATCACGCAGCGGCCCAGGACCGGCTTCAGCACGTCAACGACACGCTCCACCACTGCTTCGACTCCGAAACGCACGAGGCTCGCCCGCTTGATTTCCACGAACGCCATCACTTGGGGGTGTTCTCTCAAGAGCGTCGTCGTCTCGCCCAGCAGTGGAATGCGGACGCCACTGAATTGCATCCCGAGCCGCGCCGTCTCGTTCACCTCGATTTCCATCACCTCGCCGAGCGTCAGCTCAACCAGGCTGCGCTCGAGACCGGCGGTGCGCCAGAGGTCGGCATCATGCGAAAGGACGGGCACGCCGTCGGCTGTAAGCTGCACGTCGAATTCCAGGTAGCGAGCCCCCGCTTCGATGGCCGCACGCAAGGCGGGGAGGGTGTTCTCCGGGTAGCGGAGCGCATAGCCGCGGTGAGCGATTAGCTCGGGCGGGCTGACGCTGACGTTTGGCGGTATGTGAATATGTTTCATACTGAGTCGGCCCGGCTGATGTGAACTTCGCTGAGCAGTCGGCCGCTCGTGGACGGCCTGCCATCTTTACTACGTCCGGGGCCGTCGCGTGGATTCAGACACAGCGATCGGCCCCGGATGATAGACCTCGTGGCACTCGGATCTTGGGCAGTTACTTGCTGTTACGACTCCATCGGGATGGGCGTCCAACCCTGCACGTAGCGCAGCACGGTGTGGTTGGTGATCGACCCAAAAAATTTGTCGTGAAAAGCCTTGCCCTCTGGATCGTTGGTCAACCACTCGCGGAAGCGATCGGCTGAGGCCTGATCCACCCAAAACGCCTCGTTCACATACTTGGGGCGGCCTTTCACCGGCTTGCGGGCATGATACGATCCGGTGAAGCCGCCGAGAAGCACCCAATTCTTCCGATCGACGCACCCGAACTTGCGTGCCACCGAGTCGAATTGAGCGTCGAGCCACTCGATGAACGCGCGCTCGTCGACGCCCTTCTTGAGGTCGAAGAGGTGTACGACTCGTAGCATCGGTGCCTCCTTACACTAACAGGCTCAAAGCGTCGAGACCCATCAGCAACCCTCACGACAGGAGAGCCGTACAACCGATCGCTGAGGGGGCATCGCACACTGCAAACTAAGCGCCGGCCCTACTTCGAGCCAGCCAGGGGCCAGGCGATGAACCCGAAATACAAGCCGCATCACCCCCCGAGGGTATCGGCGGCACATGCAAGGCTTCTAGTGGTTGGGGAAGCTTTCTCACACCCGCTTCATAAAGCTGTGGCTCAGCCCAGGGCCCCTCGAGACGTAGCCCAGGGCTCGAGGCGGCCCTCGTGGACGGCTCGGTAAACGCGATCCCGCAGCCGGTTCGCCTCCTCCGACGTCAGGGTGCGTGTGAGATGCCGGATCACCAGTCGGAGCAAGACGTTCTTCTGGCCGCGGCGCATACCCAAACGCTCGATCGCCGACTCCGGCAATTCGCTGTAACGCGCTTCGGCGATCACTTCGACTGTTTCTAAATGAATCGCATCCGGACCTAGAGCCTCGCGGACCTGGTCCCCGATCTCTTCCGGGCTCAGCTCCTCCTCAACGGCGACCGAGATGTCGCGCCGGATCGCGGGCTGGTCGGACACCGCCCGGTAGGGAGAGAGATCCAACATCTGACTGGCCACGCGCGGGTCCGGCGTGCGGAGGGACCGAATGTCGTCGGCACCCTTGGCCAGCAAGAGCAGCCGGTCCAGTCCCAGGCCCATGGCCAGACCCGAGTAGCGCCTGGAGTCGATGCCCGCCTCCTCCAGAACGCGCGGGTGTGCCAGCCCGCACTCACCGATCTCGACCCACCGCTCCCGCCCCGCCGCTTCGACCTCGATCTCTAGACCGTCCGTCGTGTACGGGTGATCGGTCGCCGTCATACGGTAGGCGGCCCCGGGCAGCGCCGCCCCAACGACCAGCTCCACCATCTCTCGCAGCTCATCGACACGGAGATCTCGTTCCGCCACCCTCCACACGTCGAGCTGATGAGGCTCGCCCGTATGCAGTCGATCGATCGTGTCGCGCCGGTAAACGATGCCGGGGCAGACGAGCAACGCGTCGTGGGGGGGATGAGGAGCCAGCGACCTTAGAAGGCTGGGAATCGCGGCGCTCATGTGACTGCGCAGCAGCCGATCCTCGCTCACGTAGCGGGTGTAGCGCGCGTCGCGTGCCGCACCGTCGGGTGGGTAATGCAAACGATCGTAGTTGTCGGTGATCGGCACTTCGCGTTCGCCACGATACACGATCACCACGCAGTGCCAGGCCTGGCTGAGCCGCCGCTCGATACGAGCGATGAGCAGCTGCATGGCGTGAGGTCCCAGACTCGGGTCGGTCAGGTCTCGTAGCAAGAGCGCACGCCGGCGCTCCTTCTCGCTGATGATTCTCTTCTGGTACGACATCGTCATCTTCCTTCCTCGGTTTCAGCAGGCGTTTCCGTTCCTGTGCGCCGACCTCTGCGGTCCGGCCAACGAAAAACCCCCGGGAGCGAGTCCAGGGGGTGCCTTAGGCTGAAGCGGGAAGCGTCGATGCCGAGATCAGCTCACACAGTTCTCCCCTCCCCTTCCCTGGACGGGCTCCGGGGGCCGGCGAAGGCGAACCGCGCTGACGGGTGTGCTGTGGATCTAGCCATCTCTACCTGTATGTCGCTCGTTCGTGGTCGGGTGTGGGCGTGCCGCACCCGTGATACAGGCCAAAGCTAATCGATCGTGGCACTTCAAGACAAGTATAACAAGACTCGGATTGTCGTCCGCGACCTCGAGGCCTCAGCGGTTACCGGTTGTGGAAGTGGCCTCGTCTTCCTCTACCACTGGCATCTCCACCTCCTCGCCCCAGACGTGCCGCGCGAACCAGATCCAGTTGTGCCACGTCGCCGCCAGCCGCTCTTTCGGTTTGTTAATACCGTGGCCGAACCCCTTGTAGACGATCAGCTGGGTTTCTACGCCCATGTCTTGCAGCCCCTGGAGGAGCTCGTAGGCGTTGGGTATGGGCACGCGTCGGTCGAACTCGCCGTGCTGAATGAGCGTCGGCGTCGAAGCGGCCGTGATCGTTGTCATCGGCGAGGTCGTGGCGTAGATGTCTCGATCCTCCCACGGAGTCGCCTTCAAATACATGCGCGTGAACGGGTGGATGTCGGTGTTGACGTAATAGGTCACCCAGTTGGAGATCCCTGCCCCCACCGAGATGGCGCGAAAGCGATCGGTATGCGTGGTCAGGAAGGCGGAGATATAACCGCCCTGGCTCCAGCCCATGGCACCGAGGCTATCCGGGGCTGCGATCCCCTGCTCGACCAAGTAGTCGACGCCCGACATCACATCCCACATGTCGCCCACACCGAGATTGCGAACGTTCAGAGCGCGGAAGGCCTCGCCGTATCCGGCCGAGCCCCGGTAGTTGGGGAGCAGCACCACGGCGCCCCTGGCGAGCCACTGGTGCACGGGGTAGACGTAGCCGGTCACCAATTCCGGCCGTGAGGTGGCGGCAGGGCCGCCGTGGATGACGACGAGCAACGGATAGCGCCGCCCGGCCTGGTAGCCGTCGGGCTTGTAGAGCACCCCCTCGATCCGCTCGCCGTCCCGGCTTTCCCACTCGATCAGCTCCGGCGCTCCGAGGGCCCAGCCCGCGACCTGATCCGTCATCCGGGTCAGGCGCCGCGGACGGTAGGGGCGCACCCGGCTCACATACACCTCGTTGAGGCTCTCCGGCCCCTCCCCCACTAGCGCCACGTGGCGACCGTCGGCGGAGAAGTCGGTCCAGTACAGCGCATACGGCTCGTCGCTCACGGCCGTGACCGCGCGCCGCGCTGGATCCAGGCGAAAGAGCTGCCGGCGTGTGCCCTGGCTGGCGACGAAGAAGATCCCTTCCGGCGTCCACCGAGCACAGCAGGGGTCCTCGTCGAAGCTGTCGGTCAGCACCTCGATTTCCCCACCGGCGGCGGGCAGGCGAGCGAATTCGCTGTTCCGATAATAGACCGAGCCCAGATCTTCGGTGTGCTCCATGAACAGAATCCAGGCGCCATCCGGGGACCAGACCGGATCGAGATCCGGCCCCGGGCCGTTTACCAGCGGTCGGATTTCGCCTGAGCTCACGTCCAGAACCGAGATATCGGTCTCGAGCCACGAGTTGATGAGCGGGTCGGGTCGGTGCTCGAAGGCGATGCGGGTGCCGTCGGGCGACCACTCGAAGTCGCTAACCGTAAACTCCACGCCCTCCGTCAACCGCCGCGGCTCGCGCGCCTCATCGCCTTCCGCGGGCAGATCGATGACCCAAAGGTGCGTCATGCGATAATCGTCGTCCTCCACGGCGAACTCGCCGTAGCGCTCTTTCCGCTTCTTATCCGCTTCGCCCTCCGGTTCCACGGCGGAGAACGCGATGCGGCCCCCGTCCGGTGACCAGCGGAACCCGTTCACGCCATCGTCCATTGAGGTGAGCGGCCACGCCTCGCCACCCTCCACCCGGATCAGGTGGACTTGCTGCTTCTCTTCGCGATCCGACAGAAAAGCGATCCAGCGGCCGTCGGGAGACCAGGCGGGGCTGCCGCTGCTTCCGTCCTTGGTCCGCGTGAGCTGGAACGGTTCACCGCCCTCACGCACCAACCAGATCTCGTTGTCGTAGCGGTTCTTCTCCCAGTCCGCGCCGCTGACCTCGAAGGCCACCGCCGACCCGTCCGGAGCGATCGCCGGAGCGCGGGCGCTGCGCAGGCCGATCACGTCCTTGAAGGAGGGGCCGGGTGGATCCTGGGCGGCCGTTGTCGCCGGCAGCGCCAGGATCAGCAAGAAGGCGAGGGGCGAGTGGGCCTGTGTCATGCTGTCGACTCCGGGTCGTGTGAGGGAACGAAAGGGGTGGCGCGGACGTTTGACGGCTGGAGACGAATACAGATTTGCCCAACGGCCGCGCTCGCGAGGTCAAGTTGCGTGCGGCTGTCCAGAGTGGCAACCTGGCGTTTCGGTGCTGCCTTGAGAGCCGCAGGCTCCAAGGCGCTTCAACGGCGCGACGCTCGACTTCGAGTGAGTACTTCGCAAAGAGCGTAAAACAGGAGGAAGGCCGTATGAACCTCAATCGCCTCCATGACCTCGATCGCTCTCGGGCTGTTCTGCTGCTGATCTCCGCGATCGTGGCCACCCCGCAACCAGTCGTGGCCCAGGAGCACGCACAACATGGATCCACGGAGCTAGGTGTGGTGGACTTCCAGGCGTCGTGCAGCGCGACCGTACGGGCCGACTTCGATCGCGCGGTGGCCCTCCTTCACCACATGACCTATCCAGCCGCTCGAGAGAGCTTCGAGCGCATAATCGAGCGCGAGCCGACTTGCGCCATGGCCCACTGGGGTGTCGCCATGTCGCTGTTCCAGCCGCTCTGGCCCACACGCCCGGGGCCGGCGGAGTTGAGCCGCGGTTGGGAGGAAGTGCAGAAGGCTAAGGCGCTCAACCCACCCACCGAGCGCGAACGTCTCCTGGTGGCGGCGGCCGAAGGTTTCTTCCGGGAACCCGAGACGGCGGACTACTGGACGCGCATCCGGAGGTTCGAGCAAGGGATGGAGCGAGCTTACCGCGAGGCACCTGAGGATAGGGAAACCGCCGCTTTCTATGCCCTCTCACACCTGGCGACGGCGCAGCTGGCGGGTGGCACGGATCATCAAGTGCGCGCGGCGGAGATCCTCCTCAATATCTACCGCGAGGAGCCCAGACACCCGGGCGCCGTCCACTACACAATTCACGCCAACGATGTCGTAGGTCGCGAGGCTGAATCTCTCGACATCGTACGCAGCTACGACGAGATCGCCCCCGAGAACCCGCACGCCCTCCACATGCCGACCCACATCTTCGTTCGTCTGGGGGGTTGGGACGACGTCATTCGCCTGAACCGGCGCGCGGCGGACGCGGCACTCAGGCACCCGGCGGGTCAATTCGTCTGGGATGAATACCCGCACGCCATGGAATACCTCGTTTACGCCTATCTGCAGCGTGGCGAGGACGAGACAGCGCGGGCGGCGTTGGCTGAGATTCGGGCGACGCGTGATCTCCAACCGTCCTTCAAGACGGCCTTCCATCTGTCCTCTATCCCCGCGCGTTTCGCCGTCGAGCGCCGGGCCTGGTCTGAGGCCTCGTCGCTGGAGCCGCGCCCCCTCTCTTCCATCGCCTGGGAGGGCTACCCCTGGGCCGAGTCGGTCACCTGGCACGCCCGTGCCCTCGGAGCCGCGCGCAGTGGCGACCGTGCGAGCCTACGTGGTGCCGTGGAAAAGCTGGCGGCTTTGCAAGAGGCGGCGATGCATCAGGGCGAGGAATACTTCGCCACCCAAATCGAGATCGCGCGCCTGGAGGCGGCGGCCTGGCAGGCGCTCGCCGAACAGCGAGGCGACGACGCCGAAAAGCTGATGCGGGACGCGGCCGCGCTCGAGGCCTCCACCCCAAAGCACCCGGTGACGCCGGGCGCCCTGGTGCCGGCCTACGAGCTACTGGGCGATCTGCTGCTGGAACTGCGGCGGCCAACCGAGGCGCTGGCCGCCTACGAGATCTCTCTCCAGACCGCGCCACGCCGCTTCAATGGTCTTCTGGGCGCGGCCCGCGCCGCCCGCCAGGCCGATGAAACCGGAAAGGCCACGGAATACTACGGAGCGTTGCTCGACGTGGCCGGGCCGGGTTCGGGACGACCCGAGTTGGCGGAGGCCAAAGCGTTTCTGGCGCGTTAGGCGATAGCGGGACCCTCGGTCGGGTCCGTTGCTACGGCGTCGGGGGCGTCAGCGCGAAGAACTCGGCCGCTCCCGTAAAACCCATCTGAAACCCGATCGCCACCAGCACCAGGCCGAAGAAGCGGATCATGATGCTCCGGGCGCGCCGGCTGAAATGAGCCGCGATCTGTGCCGCGAACACCAGCGAGACCAGCACCACCAGCGCGGAGATCACGATCGCGATGATGGTGGCGATCGGAAGCCAGGCGCTCGCCGTCTCTCTCAATGTCAGAGTGACGGTGGTGACGATCGCCCCTGGCCCCGCGAGCATCGGCATCACCAGCGGCACCCAGAGCTGGTCCTCCGGATCCTCGGTCGTCTTCAGCTCTCTCTGCAGGGCCGTCTCGCGCCCCTGGACCATTTCCAGTCCCATCACCACCAGCAGCAGGCCGCCGGCCGCGCGGAAGGCCGGCAGGCTGATGCCGAAGACATCGATGATCCGCAAACCCCCCAGCGCCGCCACCAGCAGGACAACTAGCACGCCCAGCGACACCGTGAGCGCCGCACGCCGCTTACCTCGTGGGGACCGGTTCTCGACGATCGAAAGAAATATCGGCAGCTCGGCAAGCGGGTTGGTCAGGGCGACGAGTGGCGCCGTAGCGTAGAGGATGTTCTCCAACAGTGTGTTGCTCATGATGCCGGTCTCTGGCGTCCCCGGGCGACTCGAGTTCGCCAGCTATTCTCACTCGACCCCAGCGCCGGCGCACATTCGACCCTCGGCCGAGCGCGGGCGCTGGCTTAACAAGGCGATGTTCTAAAGCACACTATCGGCTGGAATGATAAGCCGATGCCCTGGGTAGGAAAGCCCCGCAGGCGCGACCTCGCTTGAAACCCGCCGTCTCACTCACCCCGCAGGCTTCCGGATACGATATAGTCGACACCGAGTTCGCGGAGCGGCATCTGTATCATCGGGTTCTCGCGGATCCGCCGGTTGTGTGTTTCCACCTCCCGGCGCACGGCCTCCAGCATGCTGGGGCTCACCACCCGGAAGCGTCCATGGCCGCTCAGCCGCTGCGCGAGCCTGTCGGCGATCCCCGCCCCTTCCCCGGCAAACTCCTCGAGCCCGATCGAGACCGGGCTCGACTGGAGGACGAGAGCCGTGTCGAGCGCCTGACCGGCTGTTCCGCTCAAGACCACGGCGCCGTAGCCGGGCGCCCGGATCTCCAGGTGATAGTCGCCCGAGACGTTGCGGAGTGCGCTGGCACTCAGTGGCGTCCGAAGCTTGTCACCTTCGGACGTCTCCCAAACGAGCGCCTCGACCACGCCGCTGGGGACGCGCTCGATCGACGGCGCGCCGCTCTGCAGATCGGCCGCTATCCGGACCCTGACCTCCGCCGGCGATGGCAAGACCGAATCCGCCACCCCAAGCCGGCCGGCGACGAAGGCGACGACGCTGTCGAGCGCGGCCCGCTCGCCCAGTTTCCACACGGCCGCGGGCACCTCGGTCGTCGCCATCAGGCTCCCCTTCGAATCGAGCTCGACGTTCCACAGACTCGCGGTCAGGACCTTCGCGCTCCTCGAGCGGGAGAGATCTTCACTGCTTTGCCGGCTCACCATCCAGGCGACGATGCCGGCGATCGCCACCGACCAGGTGAGGATCATGAACGTCAAGATGATGCGGTAGCTCTGCTTCTTCGTGAGCTGCGGGAAGATCTTCTGTCGAATGACATCACGAAACAGCAACAGAAAGACGCCCAGAGCGATCCCGCCGATTCCGGCGATCCGGCCCAGCGTACCTAAGAGATCAGGCTCCATTTGAACCTCCACCCGGTTCTCGCTTCACCTGGCTTTGCTACGTCTTGTTGCGCCGATCGTGGACAATCTAAGGCCGCGCGTTTTGGCGAGCCTGCTCGGACCGCCGGGCTGCCCTGATTCGGCTATCGAGGCGCCAGCGGAAGTTTGCCATGTCCCTCGAGAGGCTTCAGCTTGTCCGAACGCCCGGACCCGAGATGCCAAACGCCGCTCACACTGCCTAGCCAACATGGCGACAATCGCTCGCCCTGGGGAGACCGCACCGGCACCGCTCCAGCGCATCATGCGCGTGCGAGACGGGCTGGCCGTGACGATCGGCATCGTCATTGGCGCCGGCATACTCCGCACACCTGGACTCATCTCCGGGTACCTGGGAGATCCCTGGCTCATACTGGGCGTTTGGCTTCTGGGAGGAGTCGTCGCGGCTCTCAGTACGCTGCTGTTGGCGGAGATGGCGGCGGCGCTCCCTCAGGCCGGTGGCAAGTACGTCTACGCCAGGGAGGCCTTCGGCCCCGTCGCCGGCTTCGTCGCCGGCTGGTCCGAGCTGCTCGTGACTCGCGCTTTCTCCGGCGCCGCCAAGGCCGTCGTCATCGCCGAGTACATCATCATTCTGCACGGAAGTGGCTCGGTGCGGATCCTTGCGGCCGTCGTCGTTTTGGCGTTCGTGCTCATCCACTACGGCGGCCTCCGGGTCGGCACTCAGTTCCAGAACGTGACCACGGTGCTCAAGCTCGCCGTGCTGGCCGGGATCGCCGCTGCGGGTCTTTGGTCGAGCGATCTCCGCGGCTTTGCGGAGCCAACCGGCGTCGCACGTGTGGGCGACCCGGCTCTTCTCGGCTTCGCGCTCGCCTATCAGTCTGTGTCGTTCGCCTACTACGGTTGGGAAGACGCGGCGAAGATGGCGGAAGAGACCCGCGACGCCGGCCGCTCGCTTCCCCGCATCCTGCTGGGCGGCGCGGCGGCGGTAGCGGTGCTCTACCTGTTGATCAACGTCGCCTTTCTGAGCGCCCTGACGCCGGCCGAGATGGCCGGCTCAAAGCTGGTGGCGCAGGATGCGGTCAGCGGCGTTTTTGGAGAGATGGCCGGAACGATCGTGATCGTCGCCGGGCTGCTCATCCTCGTCAGTAGCCTCAACGTGAATTTCCTGGGGATGCCGCGCGTGGCCTTCTCGCTGGCCCGGGATCGCCTGGCACCACAGGCGTTCACTCGTGTCACCTCAGGCGGCACCCCCGGCCCTGCCCTCCTGTTCATCGCCGCCGTGATCCTCGGGCTCGCCCTCACCGGCGCATTCGAGTGGCTGATCCGCTTCATGATGCTGGTGGCGATCAGCGTGGATTTGATGGTGCTTTTCGGTTTCTTCCGCCTCAGGAAGGCACGACCCGACCTCGTCCGCCCCTTCAAAGTTCCGGGTGGCCTTTGGCTCCCCGGTTTGACGATAACCCTCTACATCGTCTTGCTCGCTGTCATCATCGGGACACAGCCGGGGCTGACGTTAGGCGCGGGCGGGATGCTCAGCCTGTTGCTGATCTTTGGGCTGATCGCGGCCGCGAGCCGCGAACACGGTAACCGCGATCGGTCGTAGCGCGGATCCTGCGGATCTGCCCATGTTTCATACGCCCACCCGACGGGTTGTCTGGCACCGCCCAGTCGGTCCGGCCCATGCCAGGTTTCGGGCCCTTCGGTCTTCCTCTACTTTGAGGACGTTCCTCCCGCCTCTCAAAAGGGTGAGCAATGCGAATACCCTACAAATCCCTCACCTTCTGGATATTCGTCGGTCTGTTCGCCGGCATGATCAGCGGCCGCCTGTTCGGTGATGCCATCGTCCCCATCGCCGAGCCGTTGTCAGACATCTTCTTGCGCCTGCTGCGGATGGCGATCATGCCGCTCATCATCACCTCCATCACCGCGGCGGTCATCAGCGTCGGCGAAAGGAAGAATCTCGGCCTGCTGGGCGCCAAGACGCTGGGCTACTACGTGGCCAGTAGCCTGCTGGCGATCCTCACTGGCCTCACCCTGGTAAACATCTTCAGGCCCGGCGTCGGCTCGGCGATCGAGCTGGAAGAAACCGTCACGGAGATACCGGCGGCGGAGCAGAGCGTTATCGACCTGATCATCGGCATCATTCCGGAGAATCCCTTCGAGGCGCTGGCCACCGGCAACGTCCTTCCCGTGATCTTCTTCTGCATCCTCTTCGGCTATTTCATCACCCAGCTTGGAGAGGCCCATCGCGCCTCGCTGGAGAACTTTTTTCAGGCCGCCTTTCAAGCGATGATGAAGCTGACCCGAATGGTCGTCTGGTCCGCGCCGCTTGGCGTGTTCGGGATCAATGCCGTCATCGTCGCCACAACAGGGTTCGAAGCCTTCCGATCGCTGGGCTTCTACTTCCTGGTGGTCCTGATCGGGCTGTTCATACATGCCTTTATCACTTTGCCCCTCCTGTTGCGTTTGATCACACGCAAGAGTCCGTTCCGGCATTACAAAGGCATGCCGCCCCCGCTCGTGACGGCCTTTTCAACCTGCTCGAGCATCGTCACGCTTCCTCTGACGATGGAGGCGGTGATAGACAACTCGAAGGTGTCGGAGAAGATTTCATCGTTTGTGCTGCCCATCGGCGCGACTGTGAACATGGACGGGACGGCGCTGTACGAATGCGTCGCCGCCATCTTCATCGCGCAGCTCTACGGTTTCTCCTTGAGTATCGATCAACAGCTGATCGTCGTGGTTACAGCGCTGCTGGCGTCGATCGGAGCGGCGAGCGTGCCCATGGCTGGGCTGGTGATGATGTCGATAATTCTCACCGCCGTGGGACTGCCTCTGGAGGGTGTGGCGATCATCCTCGCCGTCGATCGGATCCTCGATATGTTCCGCACCGCGGTCAACGTGCTCAGCGATTCCTGCGGCGCCGTGATCGTGGCGACTCTGGATGGCGAGCAGGTGCTGACCGGCTAAAAGACGCCTTAATAAGATGTCGTGCTTATCGTGCGGCCTTTCTCTGCTCCTCGTCCTTCAACTCTCTTCTGAGCAGCTTCCCTACTTTGCTCTTCGGTAGCATGTCCCGGAACTCGATGTAGTCGGGCACTTCATAGGGAAGCAGCCGCTCCCGGCAGTGTTTCAGCAGGTCGTATGCGCTGACGCCCCGCGCGTCCTCGTCCAGGATCACGAAGGCCTTCACGTTTTCCCCTGCCGCGGCATCGGGCGTGCCCACCACGCAGGCGGACACGACTGCAGGGTGATCTTGCAGGACCGATTCGACCCTGGAGGCCGAGACCTTGAAAGCTTTGTGCCGGATCAGGTCCGCTCTCCGGTCGATGAACTCGATCTCGCTCTCCGCCGTGAACCGCACGTAGTCGCCGGTCCGACACCAGAGCCGTCCATCCCGCTCGATGTAGGTCTCCGCCGATTCCACCGGGTTGTCCCAGTACCCACGCAGCCCGTAGGAGTGCTCGGAACCGATCAACAGCTCGCCAGCCTTGCCTTCGGGAACCTCGTCCAGCGACTCGGGATCGACGATCCTCGCTTCCCGGGTGGGGATGAGACTGCCCACCGTGCCCGGCGTCGGCTCGCGGTCGAGCGGGGTGACGGAGATGCAGACGGTCTCGGTAGTGCCGAAGACCTGGTGGATCGGGAGGCCGGATCGCTCCTTCCAGCGCGCGGCGACCTCCTGCGGCAGAACGTCCCCAGCGCTCCAGCAGTGCTCGAGGGTTGCCAGCTCATAGAGCTTGAGGCGCACGCACTCCAGCAGCCGCCGGTACAACGTGGGCACTCCGACCAGCAACCCGTTCTGAGACTTCTGAACGGTGGCCAGTACCGCATCCGCGCCAGGACGTGGAATGATCACCACCGTGTTTCCCAGGTGCCAGCCGAGGGCGAAGACCATGTCCTGGGAGTACATATGGAAGAGCGGGAGCGGAAGGATGAGGTCGTGTCGGGCCCCATCGAGGAAGCGCCGGTAGGACTCGCGCAGACCGATCATGCCACTGAGCAACTCGGCGTGGGTATGCGGCACACCCTTGGGAAAGCCCGTGGTCCCACCCGTGTACAGGATGTGGGCCGCATGCGTCTGTGGATCGACCTCCACTCCGTGCTCGAGCGGCGGATAATCGTTCAGCAGATCTCGAAAGAAGGTTACGTCTCCATCCCGGCTCACGGCGCCATCCGGAAGCTTATCGAAGATTCTCCCGAAGGCCCGCTTCCACACAGGCAAGAGATCAGCCAATCGGCTCACGATGATCCGGCGCACGGACGTCGCGGGCAGCACTTCTTTGACGTAGCCGAAGTTGGTGTCCGCACAGACCACCGTCTCCGAGCCCGAGTGATTGAGGAGATAGGCGAGTTCGTGGGGCGTGTAGGCGTCGGAGATGGGAACGGGTACCGCGCCGATCTTCTGCAAGCCGAGATAGGCGACCAGCCACTGCGGGCAGCTCGGCAAATAGATGAGAACTCGCTGACCCGGTTCTACTCCGAGAGCCTGGGCCGCCATGGCGAAGCGGCCGATCAGCTCTCGAAGGCGTGCGTAGCTGTATCGGGTACCAAGAAAGACGAGTGCGTCGCGGTCCGGGTGAGCGACGCAGGCCTCCTCGAAAGCCGCGAGTAGCGTTTGCTCGCGCCGGATGAGTCCTCGAAGATCCGGCTTCATATCCCGAAGTAGGCGGCTCTTACGTGAGGGTTTTCCGAGAGTTCCTCGCCGGTTCCGGACATCGTGATCGATCCGCTCTCGATAACGTAGCCCCTCTTTACGATCGGCAGGATGGGACGAGCGTACTGCTCCGCCACCAGAACCGTGACGCCGCTATCGCCGATTCGCTCGATCGCCTCGATCACCTTGACCTGGACGGTCGGAGCGAGCCCCAGCAGGGGCTCGTCTAGCAGGAAGAGCCTGGGCTTCGCCATCAGCGACCTGCCGATCGCCAGCATCTGCTGTTCGCCACCACTGAGAAAGCCCGCCCTCCGCTTACGCAAGGGCCAAAGTGCGGGGAAGAGGTTCCAGACCGCCTCGAGCATTTCCTTTTCCTCGGCGCGACGTGTCCGATAGGCGCCGATGCGCAAATTTTCCAGCACCGTGCTTTCCGGAAAAACTCTCCGTCGCTCTGGACAGAGCACAATGCCGCGTTCTACCCGCGCACGCGCGTTCAGCCTGTCGATCTCCTCGCCAAAAAGCTCGATCCCGCCGAGGATCGTGATCCTCTCTCCGCCGCAACGTTCCTCTTTGAGCTTCTCATCGAGGGTGATCCCCGAAATCGTGTACATCAGGGTCGACTTCCCCGCCCCGTTCGATCCCAGGACGGCGACGATCTCACCCTGCTCGACCTCCAGAGACACGTTGTTGATGGCGAGGGCGTTCTCGTAGAAGACCATGAGGTTCGAAGTCCCGAGCATCCTCACGGTTCCGCCCCCAGATACAGCTCTCTTACCCTGTCGTCGCTTGCCACCGTATCCGGCGACCCCTCGGTGACGCGACGCCCCTGCTCGATCACCACCACGGTATCGGCCAACTTGAACAGCTCCCGCAGCCGATGTTCCACCATGATCAGGCAGACGCCCCGAAGCCGCAGTTTCTCGATCAAGGGCAACAGGCCAGCCACCTCCGAGCTGGCTAGACCCGAAAATAGCTCATCGGTGATGATCAACTTCGCTCGCAAGGCCAGGCAGCGCGCCAGCTCGAGGCGGCGCAGGTATCCCTGCGGCAGCGCTCCGGCCGGTTTGCGCGGGACGGCGGAATCTCGCTCGAAGCCGACCTCCTCGAGCAGATCGACGGCCACCGCGTCACGATCGCCCCACCGCCCACCGCCCGCGCCTTTCTTGATTCGCGGTGAAAAGATCGGCACGACGAGGTTCTCGACAGCCGACAGGTGGTGGAACGGTCGCGCCGCCTGAAAGGTGCGGGCGATTCCCAGCTCCGCGAGCTTGTGGGGCGGTCGGCCAGTCACGTCGCGGCCTTCGAACAGGACGCGACCCGAGTCGGGGCGCACAAAGCCGGTTATCGCGTTCACCAACGTCGTCTTCCCCGACCCGTTGGGCCCGATGATTCCGATGATCGATCCCTGGGGCGCGCTGAGACTCACCCCGCTCAGCGCCTGAACACCGCGGAAGCTCTTGGTCAGATCCTCGACGCGCAGCAGAATGTCCTCGCCCCGCGGCATCAGACCTCCACCCACCGTTCCACTTGATGGTATTTCCGCGTCAGATAGCTCAGCAGCCCCTCCGGCTTGAACAGCACGATGGCGACGAGAAGGAAGCTGTAGAACACGATCCTCAGCGCCCCGAGATCACGCAGCAACTCCCCGATCGGCACAAGAACGAAGGTCCCAAGCACAGGACCGGCAAGCGTGCCCATGCCGCCGACCGCCGCGGCGGCGATGGGAACGATAGAAAGATCGAGAGCGAAGGCGGACATTCCGACGAACATGTACATATGGGTGAAGTAGGCACCGGCGAGTGCTCCTAAGACCGCCGCCAGATAGACCGAAACGATCTTGTAGCGCGTCACGTTGATACTTGATGCCCGCGCCGCCTGGTCATCTTCCCCGATGGCCCTCAAGACGATGCCGAAGTCCGTCGCCACCAGCCTTCGTAGCGAGAATGTCAGGGCCAGAACGAGGACCACGATCACCAGACTTTCCGGCCACAGCCGCGGGAACGGCTCGATCCCCAACAGCCCATCCGTCCCGCCCAGCGCGCCTGTCGCCTCGATCAGGCGGCTCATGAGCAATGGGTAGACGAGGGTGGTCATGGAAAAGTAGATCCCGCGCAGGGGGAGACAGGGGATGAGCAGCAGCGTGCAGATCAGACCACCGCCCAGCGCCGCCAGGGGCATCGCCGCCAGCGGCGGTAACCCAGCCGCGGAACTCAAGATGGCTGTCAGATAGGCGCCGGTCCCGAAGAACAGAGCCTGGCCCAGCGAGACCAGGCCCGTCGTGCTCGCCAGAAAATCCCAGCTCAAGGCGAGGAGCGCGAGGACGGCGGTGATGGCGATCACCCGCTCCAGGTAACCGCCCGACGTCATCAGAGCCAGGGCGACCAGCGCCAGCGCCGGCAATACTCGCGGCGCCGCCAGGTAGAGCATGCTCTTGGCCGTGGTCAGAACATGCACATCTTCGCTGAGCACCTTAACCGGCCGGTCGATCCTCTCCTTGCGCCGCGCCACGCGCCCTACACCCTCTCCTCCAGCTCTTTCTGCTTACCCATCAGCCCAGACGGCTTGACGATGAGCGTCAGCAGAATAGCGACGAGGGCGACGATCATCTGATAGTGTGGCCCGAAGTAGGCGACCGAGAGGATCTGCGCGTAGCCGATCAGAAAACTGGCGAGGATCACCCCGGCGACGCTTTCCAGGCCACCGAGGATCGACACGGCGATGGCGTAAATCAGGATGTTGGCGCCGGACTCGGCGGCGATGAAGCTCAGGGGCAAGATCACCACGGCGGCGAGAGCCGCCAGCCCGGCGCCGAGGGCGACGCTGAGCGTCGCGATGGCGTCGGAGTCGATGCCGACCATCATCGCCGCCTGCTCGTCCTGGGCGATCGCCCTCAGCGCCAGGCCGGTCTTCGTGTGGCGTGTAAAGTACCAAAGCGCCGCGATCAGGATGATCCCGATGAAGACGACGGCGAGCCTCTGGAAGTCGACTGGGACGCCCAGCAACGTCAGTCGCGCCTCATAGAGCGGCGGAAGGCTGTAGTTCGAGCCCAAGAAGCCGAAGTAGCGCAGAAGCTCGAGGACGCCCGTCCCCAGCGCGAAGGTAACGATGATCTCGGACAGCTGCATCCCTCGGACGCGAATCAGAACCAGCCGATAAAGAGCCGCGCCGAGTCCGGCGACCAGGATGACGGCCAGGCCGAGCGCGAGGTAATAACCGAGTTCGAGCCGGAAGAGAAAGAACCACGCGGTGAAGCCGGCGAGGACATACAGAGCGCCGTGCGCAAAGTTGGCCAGCCGGCTAATCCCGTAGGTCAGGGAGAACCCCAGGGCTGTCAACGCGAGAACGAAGCTGTTGATCAGGCCATAGATGAGGATCGACGCGGCCATGCGGCGGGTTCACCCCCGCCCCAGGGTCTTGATCAGCCAGGGCGGAATCACCACCTCACCCTTTGCGATGGTCGGGGGCCAGACGACCACTCGTTTCCCCTCTTGCCACTGAAACCAGGTGCTCACCGCTCCTTCTCGGGGGTCATAGCTCGGGATCACCTGATGATCTCGGCGGTTGAACCGGATTCTCCCGTAAACGCTCTCGACGTCCGTCTCCTCGAGAGCCGCGACCAGCGGGTCCGGGTCCAGCGAGCCGGCCCGCCCGATCGCGTCGACCAGGACGTGCACACCAACGTAGCTGCTCGCCGCGCCGTAGCCCTCGGGCTCCACACCCCAGCGCTCCCGATAGGCTCGGTAGAACGGCATGGTGAGCGGTGTGGCATCGGACGGCGCGTTGCCGGCGGTGGCTGGAGAAGCGATCCAATAGGCCAGCGCACCCGCCGTCGCCTCCCACGACCCCGGCCGCTCCACCGCGCTCGATATCCCGGCCACGGGAAGAGCCGGGATCCTGAGCGTGTTCCATTGCTTGGCCAGGATGGCGACCTCTGGGTGATCCATCCAGACGAAGAGGATCTGGGCGCCTTGCTCGCGCGCCTTCAGCAGCCCGGTGGAATAGTCGAGAGCGCCCGTGGGATAGATTTCGCTGCCGATGACCCGCCAGCCCAGCTCGGCGAGCTTCCCGCTGACGATCTCGCCGATGGCGCGCGCATGGGCCACGTCCTGAACCATGATGAAGACGCGCTCGTAACCATGTTTTTGCCGCAAATCCTCGAACAGATCCACCGCCTCTCCGGCCAGCGTCAAGGCCTCGCTGGTGATCCTGAACAGGTACTTGTACTTCTCGTAGTTCTCGCCGATCCGTTTGTTATAAGCCGGAGACAGCGCCCCCGTCGTCAGTATCGAGATCTTCCTGTGCTTCGCCAGGAGATCCATCGCCGCCAGCGCCGCCTCCGAGCGAACCGGGCCTCCCATGATCACGTCAGCCCGCTTCTCCAGGATCAGCTTCTCTACGGCCAGCAAAGCCTCCGAAAGCGGTACGCCCGGCTCGAGGTCCCTCGTGTCCAGAACCTCAAGCCGCAAGAGCCGCGGCGAGCCTCTGACACTCACTCCCCCCCGCGTGTTGATCTCCTCTACCGCGAGCTGCATCCCACGCTCCGCGGTCCAGCCATACAGGTACTGGGTGGAGAGCGGCGCGCCGATGATGATTGGGCGAGTCGCCTCGCCGGCCCCGCCGCACCCGGAAACGACCATCAGCGCAACCGGGAGAAGCCTTCTGAGCGGTTGTTTCAACGCGAGTCTCCTTCGCTATCAGAGCTGGCGCCCCGATGCAAGGTCTCCGACCGTTTATCCGGTTCGGACCGATTATCGCGGAAAGACGCTCACCCACGCAAGCCGCATCGACAAACCGCCGTCGACCACGCGTTGAGCCCGTGCCGAAAAGAAGCCGATTCGTCTCAGAAAGGTGACGAGCGCAGGGTGACGTCCGCTGATGCCCAGCCCTTCCCGAATCGCTTGCGGATCCACTCCGCCTCGTCGTCCTTCCCCTGCGCGTGGAGGAGGCGAAGCGTCGACTGGAGAGAACCGACCAGCCCATCGACAAGATCGCCTGGGCCGTCGGCTACGCGGATCCGGCCTTCTTCCGACGGCTGTTCAAGCGCATCACCCGCATCACCCCGGGGGCCTACCGCCGCAAGATACCGGCTTTGTTCGGAGCCAAAAAAGAAGAGGGAGTCTCCGTGAGCGAGCCTCCCCCTCTGTGCGTCACCTGACCTAGCGATTCGTCAGACCCCTACCTCTGCCCATCGGGTTGCCGGGGTGCAGATCGTATTCGACCCAGTCGCCTTCATTGCCGCAGTCGGCAACGTCTGCGGTTGTTCCAGCCGCGTCGGTTAGCGTTGTTACGCTGCATCCGGGGAACTGTGGATCCGGCCCGCCGGTGCGGTCAAACTCTTCCGCCTCGTATTTCAAGTTGTTGACCCAGACGGCATCGATCAGGGCATTGCGGTCGAGATCCGGGTCACCTGGCGTGAACACGTCCCCGACAAAGGTCAGGCGCAGTACTCTCGTCTTCTTCGAGATCTCAGTCGATTCGACGGAAAACACGTTGTCGTCATCGTCCCAGGTCAGGGTCTGATCGACCACCATGTCACCATGCACGTCCCAGCCTTGAACGCTCACTTCGACTGGGCCCGGCTTGTCGTTGAGGGCGACCACCCGCAGCAGCGCCTTTCCACGCCTGGCCAGCGCTGATCCATCTGGGGGCTGTGATCCATCTGGGGGCTGTGATCCGTCTGGGGGCTGTGATCCGTCTGGTGATTGAAACGCCGCGAGACCGTCGGATCCCGGTGCGGTCGTTTCCGTGCCGCATGCGGCCACGGCGATAAGCACAAACGTTACCAGTACGGTGCCCAGGAAAGCCCTGAAGCTGAGGTAGGTCTGCGTACTCATGTGACCCTCGCTTGTCGGGGTGAATCGCGCCACTTCCTCGTTCCCGCCTCGCGTATGCGACGCTTGCAGCGGTAGGGTGCGTCTGAACGGGGTTCTCATGGAAATGACGAGTCTTCGACCCGGCAGGTCACTTCGAGAGCCGGCGTGACGGCGCGCGCCTCTCTCAGGAAGCGTGGCGAAGCCGTCCCGTCTTAACCAGCGGATGCGCCGGTTGGCGCGGCGCCATTGCCCCGCTGCGGGACGCGAACCGAAGCCCACATCCCGCAGCGGGGTGTGTCCGAGCGTCACGGCGCCGTGACGAAGTCGCTCTCGGCGATCGTCCTGTTGCCGTTTTCCGCTATCGCCAGAATCTCGATCTTGTACTCCGTGCCCGGCTCGAGGAACTGCGGCGGAACGTTCAAGCTCGTGACCGAGCCCGAGACTATGACGTCGAACACATCACCGGACTCTTCGTTCTCGATGATCACCTCGACCTGCTCGGCGCCCGGGGCGTTCCAGGTGACGACCGTGTTGTTGGGGTCCACCTCCTCGCCGTCGGAGGGCGAAAAGGTCGGAGCGGGCAGGAAGTCGTGTGACAGCTCCGCCGTGCTCGCCAGCCTGTCTCCCTCGACCGTCTTGCCCCTGAACTCGTAGTCGCCCGGTGGGAACAGTGCCAAGACCTCGGCGGGCGAAGGCTCGGCGCTCTCGAAGCGCAGCTCGGTGATGCCCAGCTCCGACAAGTTCCCTTCGGCCATGATCTGGACGATCTTCTGTTTACCCGGGTCGGAGACCTTCACCATCCGCCAGCCCTCGGCGTCGAGGAAGATCTGCAGGCCCAAGTCGTTGTCGCTGGTGTTGAACTCGAAAAACGCCTCCGCGTCGTCGAAGGGGATCTGCATCCCGTTCTCGTCATCGTCCACGTCGTACGCGTCTCGCCCCAATTCGGCGACGTCGTCCCGCGCCTCCGATTCGGCGGACGTCGTCGGCTGCTCGCAACCTACCAGGAGCATGAGGAGGAGCACACCGAGCGGCCAATAGAGCCGTTGTTCAAGTCGCATCGGACCCTCCGAGTTCGGGTGAACTTTGGGTAATCGGGGTGTGCCGGCGGGACCCGAGGACGAGCCCGCGCCGGCCTGGGGTCCCTCCGACTAATGAGCCGCTGGCGGGGGTGATATGTGACAGACGCCAGCCTTCGCTGAGTAGCTTATAAAGGAAGGTGTGTAAGTTACGAACGGCTAATCGCGAGAAAGGGGTTAGACTCCCAGCGACCTCAGCCGCCGCGCCGCTTGAACGCCGCCATCTGGGCGTCGTCGTCCGGCAGGTAGTAGCCCACCACGATGCCCATCGCACCTTCGGGAAGGCGGTAATCCGTCGGGTTCTCGTATTCGGCCGTCACCCGCACCAGCTCATCGGCCTGCAAACGGTGGCCGCCCTGCATGAAGAATGTGACGATGGGCATCGAGAGCAGGCGCCCTTCGGCATCCGTCTCCGGCGTGAGCACGGCGATCTCCTCCCCCCGAGTGGCGTTCTCCAAGCGCAGGCGTCGGCCGAAGTCGTGCAGGTGCCCGCCTACACCCAAGAGCACGCCCGGGATCGGAATCGCGACCTGCCCCGTCGTCACGTTCTTCCCGGGCTCGAGGTCGTAGTCCGACGACCCACATTCCTGAACGTCGAACCAGACCGGATAGACGCTCTTGAGGGGTGTGGCCTCAGGCGTCGCGCGCGCGTACTCGACCTTCACCTCCAGGTAGGTGTCGGGGTAGCTCGTCGCGGTTGGGTTGTGGAACATCGTGCTGACGCGAATGCGGTCGCCCTCGGTCACGCTGTAACCGACACCCGGCACGGCCATCCAATCGTTCATCTCCCCGCCCGCCCCGAAGATGTGCTCCTCTTTGTTGGGGCAGAGGAAATCCGAGCGGCCGGTGTTCCAAAAGGCGACATGGTGGAGCAGCCGCCCCGGAATCGTCTGCCGCTGCGCGTCCGTCAGGCGCGGGTGATAGGCGCGAATCCAGCCGTCGAATGGCACGGTGAGAAAGCGCTCGGGGGGCTGCGCCAGCGCGTGGTGGCTGGAACGGGCCGGAAGGTCGAGCGGCCCCAGCCGCACGGTCAGCACGCCGGCGGTCGGGTCGTCGTCCACCTGCAGCTCGACGCCGTGAGCCATCGTGTGGTGCTCGTGCTGCGCGAGCGCCTCTTCGGCAGACATCAGCAGTCCGATGCTGAAGCTTGAGACCAGCGCTAAGACAGCACGTGCAAGGCGCGGGACGGTCGGCGGGCGGCCACACAAGGTGGCCAGAGAGGCTCTCGTTGGCATAGCGGCGTCTATCGAAAGGTGGTGGATGCAGGGCGCGACCACGAACCACGCCAATATAGCCACCCCATCCACTCGCTCAAGTAGGAGTTATCTTTAGCGGTCGAGAAATCGCAGATCGCGGGGCCAGACCGGAGAGCATACTCGAATGACACGCACCCGAATCGGGATCCTGGGGCTGGGTGGCTACGTGCCTGAACGTATCATGACCAACGACGAGTGGACCCAGTACGTCGACACGTCGGATGAGTGGATTACGACGCGGACCGGGATCAAACGGCGCCGCCTGGCGGCAGACCACGAGAACACGGCCGACCTGGCGATCGCCGCCGCCCAGCGCGCGCTGGCTGATGCGCAACTCACCCCTGAACAAATCGACGAGATCATCGTCGCCAGCGACACGCCGGAAGTCTACACGCCCGACACCGCCTCTTTCGTGCAGCATCTTCTGGGTGCCCGAGAGATCCCCGCCTACGATCTCGCCGGGAGCGGCTGCGCCGGATTCGTCCTGGGGCTGGAGATCGCGCGCTCGCGAGTTGGGGATGGCGCCCGGCGCATCCTGGTGATCGGCGTCGAGCTGTTGACTCGGCTGATGAGCTGGACTGATCGCAATACCTGCGTGCTCTTCGGTGACGCGGCCGGAGCCGCCGTCGTGGGCGCCGGTGCCGACGCGGCCGAGATCCTCGCCGCGACCGCGGGCACGGATGGCAGCCGCGGAGACATCCTCATGGCCGAGGTCGGTGGCACACGTTCACCCTTCACCCTGGAGCGGGCACGTATGGGCCTGCACCAGTGGATTGAAATGAAGGGGCGCGAGGTCTTCAAAGAAGCGACGAGTCGAATGAGTGCGGCGGCCCTCGATGTACTGGAACAGGCAGGCGTCGACGTCAAAGACGTCGCCCTCGTCGTTCCCCACCAGGCCAACCTGCGGATCATTCAGGCGACGGGGAAAGCGCTGGGCGTCCCAGCGGAGAAGGTTTTTGTGAACGTTCAGGAATATGGCAACACAGGCTCGGCCTCGGTGCCGCTGGCGTTATGGGAAGCCCGACAGCAAGGCCGCATCGGCCCCGGCGACCTGGTACTGCTCACCGCCTTCGGCGCCGGCTTCCACTGGGCGGCGACGCTGCTGCGCTTC
The DNA here is from genome assembly GCA_964348165.1 of uncultured Gemmatimonadota bacterium. GTDB lineage: Bacteria > Gemmatimonadota > Gemmatimonadetes > Palauibacterales > KS3-K002 > CAYGAJ01. The sequence goes on from CAYGCC010000391.1 coordinate 42,215, forward strand.
TAACCTTGGGCTGAGCGGCTCCGCCGGCTGCCGCGACTTCTCCACGGTGGCTCTGCCTGTACGAGCGCCCGCTACATCGGCCAGAGATGGCTCGTGTTGACGGGCTTCCCCTGAAGCTTCAAGTAGTAGAAGAGCTGCCCCTTGTGTTGCTTGAGGTGCTCCACCATCTGCAGCAAGCGCTGGCCCAGCTGCATCTCGTTCGGGTCCCAGGGCGCTGTGCTGGGCCGCGCCAGATCCTTCGCCGTGGTCTTCGCCAGCATGGCGAGGGCCAGTTTCTTGTCTTCGCCTAACGCCTTCTTCGTTTCGGCGACGCTCCCAATCGTTGCCATCGCTTCGGCGGGCGGCAGCATCTCCTCCGGCGACAGCTCGCTGAGATCGGTTCCGTCCGGTAGACCCCAATCACCGGTTACGAAGCCGCGAAAGGCGCCGCCGCAGGACTCGCTGATGTGTTTGAGCAGCTGGCCGGTGGTCATCCAGTTGCTACCGGTGGAAGGCTTCCAGCCGAGGCTGTCGTCGTCGACCAGATCGAGCAGCTGGTCGGTCACTCGATAGGTGGCCTCGATCTCACTCGAGAGCAGCTCCGTCCAATTCATCTCGACACCTCTTATCTGCAGTTCTCAGTTGGGTCGCGAGCGTCCGCCAAGAATGACGCGAAGGTCAAACGTGGTGTGACAATACGGAGAGCCGCGAAGGACGGCAACTGAGTTCAGCGTTGGATACGATCCGGTAGGCGGTGGGTTTCCGGTAGGCGGTGGGCGGTGGATTTCCGGTGGGCGGAAGGACGGCGGTGGGTGGCCGGGCATCGCCGCGGGTGCAGTTTACCCAGCGCGTGATCCCCACCTTTGTCTTGTTCCGCCCGATCACACTAGTATGGGAAGGACGCCGACGTATCAGTCTGGCAGAGACAAGGCGCACCCGGTTCGGTTACGATGACCGGCGCATTCGCGAGGATCGCCATGAGACGCATGCTTGTAGTGGCCGCCGCACTCCTGCTCGCCGCCTGCGGCGAAGGCGAGCGGCGATCGTACGACGTTCTCATCCGTGGCGGGACGGTGGTAGACGGGTCCGGAGTGCCCGGCTTCACTGCGGACGTAGCGATCCGCGGTGACCGCATCATCCGTGTGGCCCGTGACGGCATTCCCGCGTCCGACGCCGTGCAGGTGCTCGACGCCGAGGGGCTCGTCGTTGCGCCCGGCTTCATCGATAACCACGCCCACATCCAGACGACGATCCACGAGCACCCGTTGGCCGAGAACTTCCTGAGACAGGGGATCACCACGATCCTCGCCAGCCTGCACAGCGGTGACCAACCCTGGCCGCTGGAGGAGTACGCCGCCTCGCTAGACGTTGCTCCCAACGTCGGCTTCTTCGCCGGCCACACCTGGACACGGAAACAGGTGCTGGGTCTGGCCAACCGCGCGCCGACGCCGGCGGAGCTCGACAGCATGAAGGCGCGGGTCGAGGAGACGATGCGTCAGGGAGCGCTGGGGCTGTCGACCGGGCTCCTCTACGTGCCGGCCAACTATGCCGAGACGGAAGAAATCATCGAGCTCGCGAAGGTCGCCGCCCGCTACGGCGGAATCTACGTCTCGCACATGCGAAACGAGGGCTCGGGCCTCCTCGAGTCCGTGGCCGAGGTCATCAGGATCGCGGCTTCAGCCGCGATCCCCGCCCAGATCAACCACCATAAAGCCGTGGGGGCCGCCCAGTGGGGGTGGAGCGCTCGCTCCCTCACCATGATCGACTCGGCGCGGGCGGAGGGGCTGGACATCAAGCACGACCTTTACCCGTACACAGCCTCCAGCACGGGCTCCAGCATCCTCTTCCCTCAGTGGGCGCTCGCCGGCGGTAGCGACTCTCTCGCCGCCCGGCTCGCCGAGCCGGTGACGCGGGCCCGCATCGAAGCGGAGATGCGCGAGATCATCAGCCGCGAGCGCATCGGAGAAGACCTGGCGCGAATCCAGTTCCGGGTACTGCGCGCCGACACTCGCTACAACGGGAAGACGTTGGCCGACCTGGCCAGAGACCGCGGTCTGCCGGGCACGCTGGAAACGGGAATACAGCTCGTGATCGAGCTCCAGCTCTCGGGCGGCTTTAGCGCGATCTACCACAGCATGGACGAGGGCGACGTCATCCGCATCCTGCGGCACCCCTGGGCGATGATCGAGACCGACGGCGATCCCGTCGCCTACGGCATCGGCTACCCTCACCCGCGCAGCTACGGCGCCTTCCCCCGCGTGCTCGCCCGGTTCGTCCGCGAGCTGGGCGTGCTCTCTCTGGAAGAAGCGATCCGCAAGATGACCTCGCTGCCGGCGGAGCAGATCGGCCAAAACGAGCGCGGACGTATTCGCGACGGGATGTATGCCGATATCACGGTCTTCGACCCGGAAACGATTCAGGACCGCGCCACCTTCACGGACCCGCACCAGTACTCGGTCGGGGTCCGCCACGTACTGGTCAACGGCGTGCCGGTCATCCGCAACGGCGCGTTCACCGGCCGGAGGCCTGGCCGCGTGCTCCGGGGCCCAGCGCGACCGAACCAGCCGAGCCGTTAGACTCGCCCGAGGATGTGGGAAGAGGGTCTCTCTAGCGATTGAGATGGGATTGTTCGGCTTCGCCTACGGCCTACCGCCACACCTACAGCTTACCGGAACTCCGCCTACCGCCTACCGAAACTCCGGCTACCGCACACCGTTTACCGGAAAGCGTATGCCGACGCGAGCCGCGCGATCATCGGGATCGGTCTCGAGATGGAGCCAGCGTTCCAGACCGCCGCCCTCCTGGTGAAGCGAGCGCACCACCAGCCGCGCGCTAAAGATCCCGACCGCGGCCCCAAGGGTGACGTCGCTGGCCCAGTGCGCATCGTCGTTCAACCTCGACCAGGCGACGAGGCCCGCGATCGGATAGGCGAGCCAGGGGGTGGCGCCGCCCAACTCCTCCGACAAAACCGCGGCGACGGTGAAGGCTGTCGCTGCGTGGTTAGAGGGGTACGAGCGCCGACTGGCGTCTTCCCAACCAGCTAACAGCGTCCATTCGTGCGGATCGCTGTAAAGTCCGTGGGCGTCGGCGCCGGGGCCGTGCAAGGCGTCGGGCCGGGAACGACCGCTGAGGCCCTTCAGACCGCCGGTGACGGTGTTGGAGAGGGCGATCGAAAGGAAGAGGTGGAGCCCCAGATCGGCCACCCTCGGCTCACCCAGAGCCTTTCCCAGGACGAAGGTTCCGGCCGACGCCTGGAACCAGAGCGACGAGCGGCCCATGGGCTCGACGGTCCCCGCCACGGCGTGGGTCGCGCCGCCGCGCATTCGCCCCACGTCATCGCGAAGGTCAGCGTCGAAGGGCAGAAGCGCGGCATGTAGCGCCACCAGACCGGCCAGCAGGACTGCGTCGCGCGTACCGAATATGGGCGCCGAGGCTTCTTGTCCCGGCAGCGCCTGCACTCCGGCCGACTCAGTGGCGACGGTAGCCAGGAGCAACGCCGACAGCGCCAGCGCACCGATCGATCCAATCCGAAACCCCGCCCGGCGATGCTGTGAGCCGCGCACCGAGTATCCGGGTACCTTCGCTCCACTGCCTCCCACGTTCCCTCCTCGAAGACAAGGCGCTCGGGCCTGCGAGACGCGCCTCTGCTCAGCCGCGGGGTGCCGAGTCGGTGCTTTGCCGCCACCTGTTCGCGCGTGGTTTACGTCACAGGGAGAGTTCGGGGGAAGAAACTCGTGGCGAGATCAGCCGAGGTGCTTAACCGGGTACGACTGACGCTCCTGCAACGAGGCAAGGCCCATGCCGCCTCACCAACGGACCCGGACGCGAGCCCGCAAGTCGAGTCGCAGCAGCGCAGAAGAGCGAAGGCCCAACGGAGGCCTCGGAGTAGTCAAACGTACCCGGATCTTGCATTATGCAGCGGATTCTTGCCTCGTTTGGCGCTGCGTTGATCCGGTTGAGCGGATGACAGATCAAATGTCGTCGAGGCTCAGTTGGGGAGAGGTAGAAAACAGCGAGTATGACTTGATCTGCCATCGTCTGACCCGGTGGGGGTGTGCGGGCCTGGTCCTGCTGGCCATTCACACGGTGCTCCTCTTCCTCCCTCCCATCCCTCCGATCGTCAAAGGACCCCTGGTCAACTGGGTGGCCGGGTACGTCGTGGTCTTCCTGTTCCTGGTGGAAT
>CAYGCC010000392.1:0-13177 GCA_964348165.1 uncultured Gemmatimonadota bacterium
AAACCCCCGGCCAGCTGCTCGTGGTCGGCCGGCACCAGGCCCGTCTCTAACTCCTCCAGGGCATGGCTGAACGGGTAGTGACCGATGTCGTGAAGCAGTCCCGCCAGGCGCAGGATCGACCGCTCTCGTTCCGACACCCCTTCCAGCGCGCCCGACCCATCGAGCAGGCTGAGGGCGCGCCCCGTCAGATGGTAGACGCCGAGCGCGTGGTCAAAGCGCGTGTGAGCGGCGCCCGGGTAGACGAGGTAAGCGAGCCCGAGCTGCCGGACGCGGCGCAGCCGCTGGAAGGCGGCGGTGTCGATAACGTCGAGCGCGGGAGGCTCGATCCAGATGTTTTGCCAGATCGGATCGCGTATGACGGTCATGTTTCAGACGCCGGCGCCGGGGCGATCGGTTGAGACCTCAGGAGCGATATCGCGTCGGCGACGGCCAGCGCCGGGCTACACAAAGCTGGCGCGTCACGGGGCATTCGCAAGTCGAAGGATGTGCTGGGGCCCGTCGACGAAGGGTGTGCAGTAAGGGCCTTCTTAAAGACATAGCAGCCCCGCCTCGGCGATCGCTCCGGAAAGCGGGGCCCGGGTCTCTGGGTGTATCTCGCGCCCGCGGCTCACATGAGGAGTGATAGGTTCGCCTGCGACCTCAATGCAGCCGCTCGAACTTGGCCAACAGTTCCTCCTTTGACTCGCGGTAGTCGGGGTTGGGGACGATGCAGTCCACCGGGCAGACGTCCAGGCACTGCGGCTCGTCGTGGAAGCCGACGCACTCGGTGCAGCGTTCGACGTCGATCCAAAAGACCGGCACGTCGGTGGCGACGCCCTCGTTGACGGCATCGTTAGGGCAAACGGGCAGGCAGGCTCCGCAATCGATGCATTCGTCGGTGATCATCATGGCCATGGGACTCGACCTCCGCTGGGCGGGGACGACGCGACCGCCCCTGCCTTCTTAACGCCAGATCCGGGCCGCTCGCCGCCACCAGCTGTGTAAGTCATTGTTGGACATATACTTACGGCCCACGGCCCCAGGGCGCAGGGCCTTTTCGTTGCGGCGCCGGGTCGCAAATCATCCCGTTCGGGGTCTCCACCCCGCCTCAGCTACGAGCCGAGGGCCACGCGACTTCGAAGCGCAAGCGCTCGATGTCGGAAGGCGCGGCCCCGTCAGAGGCTGTGGCTCTCGGCCAAGAGCGGGGTCTCCTCGACGCGCCGTTCCAGCGCATCGACGACCGCGATGGCGGTCAGGTTGACGATGTCGCGCACATCGGCTCCACGTTGCAGGACGTGCACCGGCTTGTTCATCCCCAACAGGATCGGGCCGATGGCCGTGGCGCCGCCCAGACGGGCGAGGAGCTTGTAGGCCGCGTTGGCGGCGTTGAGGTCTGGGAAGACGAGCACGTTGGCCCGCTCTTGCAGGCGGCTGAACGAGTAGCGGCTCTTCATAATCTCCGGCACGACGGCGGTGTCCGCCTGCATCTCGCCATCGACCATCAGTTCGGGGCTGCGCGTCTTCACGATATCCGTCGCGCGGGCCACCTTATATGACTCGGAGTGGCGCGTCGAGCCAAAGTTGGAGAAGGAGATCATGGCGACGCGGGGCTCGATTCCGAGCCGTTGAACGAAGCGGGCGGCGAGGATCGCGGTCTCGGCCAGCGTCTCGGCATCGGGGGTGATGTTCACGGTCGTATCGGCGAAGAACATCACGTCCTTCTCCATGACCATCATGTAAAGGCCGGCGATCTTGTGTACGCCGGGGTTGACGCCGACGATCTCGAGACAGGGTCGAAGCGCTTCGGGATAGTGCAGATCCTGACCGGCGATGAGGCCATCGGCGTCACCCATGCGTAGCATCATAGCGGCGTAATAGATGGGGCGCTCGAGTCGCTCATCCGCCTCGGCGCGCGTGATGCCTTTGCGCTGGCGATCGCGGAATAACACGTCGATGTACTGCTGCCGTCTTGAATGCTCGGCCGGGTCGATGACCTCGATCTGGGTAAGGTCGAGCTCGATGGTGTTCTCTTTCACCGCGCGCGCGATCCTGTTGGGATTACCGACGAGGATGGGCCGGGCAATCTTCTCCTCCACGCAGGTGGCGGCGGCGTGGAGGATGTGCGGGTCGGTCGCCTCTGGGAAGACGATGCGTTGGGGGGAGACCTGCGCGTGAACGATGATCGAGCGCATCACGGCGCGGGCGCGGCCCAGTCGCGACTCGAGCTGGTTACGATACGTCTCCAGGTCGATCTGGATGCGAGCGACGCCCGACTCCATCGCCGCCTTGGCGACGGCGGGGGCCTCCCAGAGAAGGACGCGGGAATCGATGGGCTTGGGAATCAGATAGTCCCGTCCGAAGGCGAGTTTTTGGACCCCGTAGCCGCGAGCCACCTCTTCGGGCACGGGCTCCTTCGCCAGCGCGGCCAGGGCATGAGTGGCGGCCATCTTCATCTCCTGGTTCGTGGCTCGCGCTCGCACATCGAGGGCGCCACGGAAGATGAAGGGGAAACCGAGCACATTGTTCACCTGGTTCGGATAGTCCGAGCGCCCCGTGGCCATGATGATGTCTTCGCGGGCGGCGTACGCCTCCTCCGGCATGATCTCCGGGTCGGGGTTCGCCATGGCGAAGACGATGGGATTGTCGGCCATCGTCTTCAGGTCGTCACCGGAAATCACGCCCGGTTGTGAAAGGCCGATAAAGATGTCGGCGCCTTTCAACGCGTCGGCGAGCTTTCGGTACGAAGTGTGGTGGGCGAAGCGGGCCTTGTAGGGGTTCAGGTCTTCGCGCTCGGAGTGGATGACCCCCTTGCTGTCGGTCAGGAAGATGCTCTCGCGCTGCGCACCGAGGGCGATGTAGTGCTCGGCGCAGGCGATCCCCGCCGCGCCGGCGCCGCTGACCACGATCCTGACCTCGGCGATGTCTTTCTCGGCGATCTCTATCGCGTTGACCAGGGCGGCGCCGCTGATGATCGCCGTGCCGTGCTGGTCATCGTGAAAGACGGGAATGTTGAGACGCTTGACGAGCGTCTCCTCGATGTAAAAGCAGTCGGGCGCCGCGATGTCCTCCAGGTTGATCCCACCGACAGACGGTTCGAGCAGCTCGCAGAAGCGGATCGTGTCTTCGGGATCTGTACTGCCGACCTCGAGATCGAAGACGTCGATGTCGGCAAACTGTTTGAACAGGACCCCCTTCCCTTCCATCACCGGCTTGGATGCCAGCGCGCCGATCCGACCCAGCCCCAGCACCGCCGTGCCGTTCGAGACCACGGCGACCAGGTTGCCACGGGCCGTGTACTTGAAGACCGCGTCTTCGTCTTTGGCGATGACCCGGCACGGCTCCGCCACCCCCGGCGTATAGGCCAGCGACAACTCGCGCTGGGTGTGGCAGGGTTTCGTAGAGATCATCGCGATCTTGCCTGGCCGACCCTCCGCGTGGTAGGCCAGGGCCTCTTCGCGTCGTATCAACATCGATTCTGTCTCCTGAAAAGCGGGGCTTGAGCGCGGGGCCGACAACCTCAGAGCTGCAAAACCAGGGCCATGCGTTAAGCTCCGGCCGCCCGACGTTCGGCGCAAGACGAGCCGGCGCACGCCAAGGCGACGGAGCGGTCGGCTGCGGAGGGCGGAACCCAGTCGAGTCGCGGTGCCAAAGCGACCCGACCGGGGTCAAGCGTCAGTTAACCGTGGCGCGCGTCTCCCGATGGATACCTGTCCAACGAAGGATGTCCTCCATCAGGCACCACTTGGTGATCGATGATTGAACCAGGTTGACGCCGACAAAGGCGGTGAACAAGAACCAGTAAGGGCTGACCCACCAGCCCAGCGCCAGGCTGCCCAGAACGAAGGTCCCGGCGATGAATCGGATCTTGCGGTCGAGTGACATTTTGCCTCATCCGGGTTCAGGTTTGACCGAGCTGACAGCAAGCGAAGCCTTCGACATCAACGAGGACGGCGCGGATCGGGTGCCGGGTGTCCTCGACGTCGGTGCACTGGGCGACCGCCTTCATTAAGGAGGCAGCCGCCTCGTCGGCAAGGACGGACATGATCACCTGCGACTGATACGGCTGGATCTCGCCGGACCAGCCGGCCGCGCTGCCCGGGCCATGGCCCTCGACCCGCAGCCGGCTGTACGCCTCGATCTTTTGCTCAGTGAGCAGGCGTCCGACGCACTTTTCATCTTCGTCGAGATACATCAGCAACACGACTTTCATCTCAGTTCGTCTTCGGTTCTGGGTTAGTTGTGGCTATCGGGCTGGCGTCGTGGCCATGGCTCCGCTTGCGGTGGACGATGAAGTAGATGCTGGGCACCACGACGAGCGTCAGCAGGGTGGACGCCATGGCCCCGGTGATCAGCGACACGGCCAGGCCCTCGAAAATCGGATCGAACAAGATCACGATGGCGCCGATGACGACGGTGCCTGCCGTCAGCGCGATAGGTCGCGTGCGCACGGCGCCGGCCTCGATGACTGCCCGATCGAGCGGGATCCCGGCGGCGCGACGCGCCTCGAGGTAGTCGATCAGCAAGATCCCGTTGCGTACCATGATCCCGGCCAAAGCGATCATCCCGATCATCGAGGTCGCCGTGAAGAAGGCACCGAACATCCAGTGTCCCGGCGCGATACCCACGAGAGTGAGGGGGATCGCGGTCATCATCACGAGTGGTGCGACGAAGGAGCCGAACCAGGCGACGATGAGGACGTAGATCAGGATTAGCGCGCCGGCGAAGGCGATGCCCAGGTCGCGGAAGACCTCGTAGGTGACCTGCCATTCGCCGTCCCACTTCATCACCGGCTGCTCGACGATGCCCGGTTGGCGCGTGTAAAGCTGACCCAGTCGGACCCCCGACGGCAACTCGATCTTGGCGATCTGCTTCTTCAGGTCGAGGATCGCGTAGACCGGGCTTTCCGCCTCACCGGCGACTTCGGCCATCACGTAGACCACGCGTTGGCCGTTCTTGCGGTCGATGACCTGCGGCGCCTCGGCGATCTCCGTGCGGACGAGCTCGCTGAGCGGCACGAGTTGGCCCGCCGTCGAAGCGATGTGCAGAGCCCCCAGCCGCTCCACGCCGGACCGGGCGCCCTCCTTGAGGCGCAGGCGGACCGGTATCGGAGTTCGGGCCTCCGGCTCGGACAGGTGCGTGGGTACGGCGCCGCCGAGGGCGATGCGCACTGCGTGAGCCACGGACGGTTTGGCGACGCCACTCAACGCCGCCTTCTCCTCGTCGATGTGGAAGCGAGCTTCGCGCTGCGGATCCGCCAGCGACCAGTCGATGTCCACCACGCTGGGGTGCCGAGCGAAAAGCTCGCGCACGCGTCGCGCCACTTGGGTCTGGCTTTCCACGTCGGGCCCGTAGACTTCGGCGACCAGAGTCGAAAGAACCGGTGGTCCGGGGGGCACCTCGACGACCTTCACCCGCGCGTCGAGTCCGGAACCACGGGCTACACGCTGAACGATCGGGCGAACCCGCTTGGCGATGTCGTGACTCTGATCGCCACGTTCCGATTTGTCGACCAGGTTGACCTGAATGTCGGCGACGTGGTTGCCGCGCCGCAGGTAGTAGTGGCGGATCATCCCGTTGAAGTTGAAGGGGGCGGCCGTCCCTGCGTACAGCTGGATATCGGCGATCTCCGGCAGCTCGACCAGTGCCTGGCTCATGTCCTGCGCCAGCGCCGTCGTCGCCTCCAGCGGCGTGGGCTCGGGCACGTCGATGATGATCTGCATCTCGTTCTTTTCGTCGAACGGGAGAATCTTTACCGAGACGGCGCGGGTGAAGAACATGACGGTGGCGGACACTAGCAGCACGGTGACGGTACCGAGCATCCCCCACATCCAGACGGGATGGCGGAGCAGCGGGCTCATGACGCGCTTGTAGACGCGATAGATGCGGGTCTTCTCCAGCACATAGGCGGGCTCGGCCCCCTCGGCGTGAGCGCCGCGCAGAAGGCGAAAGGCGAGCCAGGGCGTGCCGACCAGCGCCACCCCCAGCGAGAACAGCATCGCCACCGTAGCACCGATCGGCATCGGGCTCATGTACGGGCCCATGAGCCCCGAGACGAACAGCATCGGCAGCACGGCGGCGATCACGGTGAGCGTGGCCAGGATCGTCGGGTTGCCCACCTCATCGACGGCGGCGCGCGCCGCCGCGCGCAGCGGGCGATCGCGCATCGCGAAATGCCGCTCCATGTTTTCGGCGACGATGATCGAATCGTCGATAACGATCCCAGTGACGAAGATCAGCGCGAACAAAGTCACGCGGTTCAGCGTGTAGCCGAAGAACTGATAGACGAAGAGCGTGAGGGCGAAGGTGATCGGCACCGAGATCATCACGATGACGGCGCTCCGCCAGCCCATCGCCAACGCCACCACCAGCCCGACGGCGAGAATCGCCAGAAGCAGGTGAGCCTTGAGCGTGCTCACCTTCTCCCGGGCCGTCTCGCCGTAGTTGCGCGTGACCAGCGCCTCGACGTCGCCGGGTATGACGCGCCCCTGCAAGGTCTCGAGCTTCGCCTCCAGCGCGTGGCCCAGCTTGGTCGCGTCGGCGCCGGGTCGCTTCGAGACCGCGATCGTCACCATCGGCGCCAGCGGCGCCCCCGGCACGCCGTGGAACGTGTAAGTGGAGACCTCCTCGGGCCCGTCGACCACGTCGGCCACATCGGAGATCTTGACCAGCCGGCCTTGGCGGACGTCCAGCACCACGTTTCCCACATCCTGGGCGGAGCTGAGGAAGGGACCGGCAACGACTTTCACGACCTCATCCGCCCGCGTGAACTGTCCCGCCGCGACGTTCACGTTGGCCAAGCGCAGACGCTCGGCGATCATCGCCGGGTCCACACCTAACGCCGCCATGCGATCGGGCATGAGTTCGACCCGAATCTCGCGCGCATAACCGCCGATGACCGCCACATCCCGCACCTCGGGGACCGCTTCCAGGGCCACCCGTATCTCATCGGCCAGGGCCCGAAGCGCGGCGTGATCGTAGTCGCCGCCGGCCAGGGTGACGGTGAAGAAGGGAACGTCGTCGATGGTGACGGTCTTGACCAACGGCATGCTGAAGCCGGGCGGCATGCGATCGGCGTACTTCATCATGGTGCTGTAGAGACGGACGAGGCTCTCCTCCATGTCGCGCCCGACCTCGTAGCGGACGGTGATCAACCCGTAGCCGAACTGGGCGTGACTGTAGACGTACTCGACGCCCTCGATTCCCGAGAGCACGTTCTCCAGCGGAATGAGAAGTCGGTTCTCGACCTCCTCCGGTGTGGCGCCGGGCAGCGGAAGATGGATGTCCGCCAGCGGCACGATGATCTGCGGCTCTTCTTCGCTGGGCATCGTCGCGACCGTGAACAGTCCCAGCGCCAGCGCCGCAGCGAGAAGCAGCGGCGTCAGTTTCGAGGTGAGAAAGGCATCGGCCAGCTTGCCGGCGAACTCGCTTCTCATCGCACGACCTCCGCGCTGACGGTCAGCGAATCCACGAAGTCCGGAGCCCACCCGACCTGGCGCGCGATCGCCACCGGCTGGCCGTCCACCAACTCGGAGCCCGGCGTGCGGACCAGCAACGCGCCCAGCGGCGGCCCCGCCAGCAGCTCCACCGCACCCTGGTGGCGCTGGCCCAGTCGGACCCAGTGCAGACGCAGCTTCTCGCCCTCGACCACAAACACGCCCGTCAGCTGCCCCCTTTGCTTGATCGCGTCAGCTGGGATCCAGCGGGTGGTGCTGGTGGGCTCGTCGAACTCGACCCGGACAAAGGTGCCGGGTGGGATGTCGGGCCTGGCGGCGGCCGCCGTCTCGAAGCGCGCCTCAACACGGAAGCGGCGGCTGGACGGATCGACCGCCGGGACCACCCGCGTGACACGGGCTGGGTAACGGCGGCCGCTCTCGGGCCGCACGACGCTGACCGCATCACCCACCACGAGCCGTCCCGACAGCTCGGCCGGGAGGTCGGCGCTGACCTTGAGCGCGGCGGTGCCGGTGAGCTTGAGGATCGGTACGCCGGGGATCGCCAGATCGCCGGGGTCCGCCAGCCGAGCGGTGATGACTCCGGCGAACGGCGCCCGCAGCGCGACGTACTCGCGCTGGGCCCGCGCGTCGCGCAGCGCCGCCTCGGCCATCTCCAGGCGCGCCGCCGCGTCATCGAGCTCCTGCTCGGTCGCGGCGCCATCCCGGGCCAGGGCCTGAATTCTGCCGTGCGAGCGCCGCGCCAGCTCCGCCGCGGCTTCGGCGCTGGCGATGCGGGCGTCGATCTCGTCGGTGTCGAGACTGACCAGCGCGTCGCCGCGGGCGACCCGCGAACCGATGTCCACCGCCACGCGACGTATGGTTCCGCTGATCCGCGTGGCGAGCTCCGCCTCTTCCGTCGACAACACTGTGCCCGGCGCTCCCGTCAGGCTTCGAGACGCGACGGGCGTGGACACCACGACCTCTACTGGTGCCTCGCTCTCGGGCAACACGCCCGGCTCACCGCCGCAACCGAGTGCGGCCAGGGTCGCTGCGCCTATGACTCCGTTGATCTTCATGTCTCGTTTCTCTAGTTGGCTTGCGAGCGCGCGAACTCGAATCGCGCGACCGCCATGTGGTAGTTGGCCAGGGCGCTGATCGCGCCCTCCCGCATCCCCGTGGCCCGCGCCTCGGCTTGCAGCAGATCCGCCGCCGTCGCCAGCCCCTCGTCAAACCGGCGCCGCATGAGGTCGCGGCCCGAAGTCGCCGCTTGCGCCGCGGCCCGCCTGGCTTCGACCTGCAGACGGGCGCTACGAACGGCCCGCTGCGCCTGTTCGATCTCCCGCCGCGCATCACGAAGCGCCTGAGCGTACTCCAGCCCGGCGATCCGCTGCTCCAAATCGGCTCGCTGGACGTCTGCCGTTCGGCCGAAGCCTGAGAACAGCATCCAGCGCAGCGCCACGCCCACCGTCCAATCGTTCTCCTCGAACGAGAAGGCGTCCGGGCTGTGCGTCGTGTATTGGGCGAACGCGTCCAGCGCCGGCACCCAGGTCAGAACCGCCTGGCGCCTCGCGGCGCTGGCCGCCTCGACTGTGGCGGCCAGCGCCCGCAGGTCGGCGCGCGCCGACGGAGCGAACTCGAGCTCTGCCAGCGGTCCCGGAGCCGCGAGCGTGTCGGTGGGTTCGGGCACGGTGTCAGGGCTCCAGCCCAGGTGTCGGCCCAGCTCCAGCCGCGCGTCGACGGCCAGGCGTTCGGCCTCGGTTCGGCGCGCCCGGGCGGCGGCCAGCTCGGCCTCCGCCTGCAACAGGTCGGCTTCGGTCAGCAGCCCTCGATCGCGGCGTTTGCGAAACGAGTCGAGCGTGGCCGCGGCGGCGTCCTCCGCGGCCCGGGCCGAACCCAGCTGAGCCTCGGCGCTCTGCGCACCATGGTAGAGGATGCGGGTGATCAGCACCGTCGCCTCGCGGCTACGCTGCGCCGACCAGGAGGCCGCATCGGCCTGCCGGCGGGCGGATGCGCGAGCGGCCCAGCGGGTCGGGTCCAGAAGGCTCCAACTGAGGGCGATGCTGCTGGACCAATCATCGATGGCGTCCGGGTCGTTTAGCGACTCGAGCGAGAAGTCCGGCTGCGCGAAGACCCCTTGCCTCAGCTTGGTCCCGAAGCTCACCACCGGGTCCACCGAGCTCAGGTAGCCCGTCTGCACGCTGACCTGCGGCCAGAGAGGCGCGCCGGCTTTAGTCGCCTGTCGGCCTGCGATGTCACGACGAGCCTGGGCGACGGCCAGAGCCGTGTTGCCGGAGAGAGCCTCGTCGATGGCTGTGGCCAGCGAGAGGGGACGTGAGGCGAGAGCGGCCTCGACCGGTGGGCTCTGAGGTCTGGCGGGCGTGGGAGCGATCGCGGCGATTAACAAAGCGACGGCGGCACCCTTCATTATACTATAGCGAAGTTCATATATGCGGCTCATAAACAACCACTCACAGCTCGCAGTGGTGGATACAGTCGATCACCTGGGTCACCCGAGGATCGTCGATCCGGTAGTAGACGTTCACACCGTCGCGGCGTCGGGCCAGGATGCCTTTGTCACGCATCAGGTTCAGGTGTTGGGAGGCGACCGCCTGCTCGATCCCCAGCGTCTCGTAGATGGTGGTGACGTTCTGCTCGCCGGTGCGGTCGAGCAGCTCGATGATCCGCAGGCGCAGCGGGTGGCCGATGCATTTGAGCATGGCGGCGGCGGCCTGGATCATGTCGGCGGTGAGGGTCTGGTATTGTCGCGGCATAAGGCCTTTGTTACAGGGTTTCCGCCGTACGTCAGAGCTTCAATATATATAGATATGACAATACTACAAGCCCTGCCTCTCGCACCGCCCACCGCGCCACCGCCTACCGACCTTGCTTGACCCGCCCGAATCACTGGACGAAGATTACGCGGCACCCAAGCGCATCTGACCTGGAGGCGACCTGTGGACATCAAGCCGAATCGGCTGGTCTACTTGGGGTACGGCAAGTACTGGCGGTCCGACCAGATCGTCGGCCTGGTCCCGATCGACGACGATCGCGGTCCCGGGCGCCGCACCCATGTGCACGTGGCGACCCTCGCCCAACCCATCACCGCCTCGCGTTCCGAAGAGGCGATTCGCCGAGAGATGGCTGCCGCCGGTGAAGAGGAGTTTCGCCTGGAGGAGTTGCGTGTGGCCGTGAACGAGCTGATCGAGGATCTGTCCGACCTGTCCCCGGTCCTGAAGCGAATGTTGCTTCACGAGGGCAGCTTCGACATCCGTCGCTGGGAAGACCGCTTGCGGGCGCTGGCCACCCCCAAGGAGCCGGGGTCCGGGCAGGAAGATCTCTTCGCCTCGGCCGATTGAAGCCAGCTAAGGGACATAAGCGATGAGGACAGCTGCAGCCATCATTTTTGTAGGTCTGATCACCACGCCCGCTGCGGCGCAGAGCTTCAGCCACGCCACCTTCGACACCGTGCTCGCGGACTATGTGCGGGACAGCCGGGTGGACTACGCCGCCCTCAAAGCCGATCGGGCGCTTCTCGATCGATATCTCAGTCAGCTGGCGGCGGTCACTTCCGAGGAGTTTGAGGCCTGGCCCGAGCCGGAGCAGATCGCCTATTTGATCAACGCGTACAACGCCTACACCCTCGAGACGATCATCGACCATTACCCGATAAAGGGGAGCGGCTTTTTCAAGAAGCTGGTCGCGCCGAAGCGCTTCGCCTTTCCCTCGAATTCGATTCGGCACATCGACGGGGTTTTCGACAAAATTCCCCACCGGGTGGTGGGTCGCGAGCTGACGCTGGACGGTATCGAGCACGAGACCTTGCGCGTGAACTACAACGAGCCGCGCATCCATTTTGCGCTGGTCTGCGCCGCGGTGAGCTGTCCACCCCTCCGGACCGAGGCGTATACGGGAGACCGGCTGGACGAACAGCTGGACGAACAGGGCCAGGCTTTTCTGAACGATCCGCGGCTGAACCGTTTCGAGCTGGAGGCGGGCGAGGTTCATCTCTCGAAGATCTTCGATTGGTTCGGCGACGACTTTCGGCAGTTCGCCGGTGGTGCGGGTTATGCCGGTGACGAGAAGATCGCCGGCGTCCTCTCCTTCGTGTCGCGCTACCTCAGCGATCGAGTCCAGGGCTTTCTCGAGGGCGGCGACTATGAGGTTCGGTTCCTGGCTTACGATTGGACCCTGAACGATCAGGCGGTGGCCGCCGCCCGTCAGTGAAGCGAATCAAGTCGAGCCGGCCCACCGTTATCGCGGTTGGCCTCAGCCTCGGCCTCGCCGCTGCCCCAGCCGCGGCGCGGACGGTGGTCGCGCTTCAGGTCGATCGTCAACCACAGCAGCGGTTGGCGGACGCTTGGAACGGTCCACGGGCTCGCGAGTTGATCGAGCGCGCCATCTCCCGCCGGGCCAGCTGGGCGGGCGACGCGGAGCTGACCGATTATCGCGCTCGCGCCACCGGCCACATCTACTTTCTCTTCGACCTCGGCCGCGAGACCCAGCGCCACCTGGTCAAAGCCGATCAGCTCGCCCTGGACCTCTTCTGGCGCGCCCCGGCGCAAACGCGTCAGGTGATCGTCGGCCGGCGTGAAGAGAAGGCGCTGCCCACGAACATCCGCTACCACCTTGATCACCTCACCGTGGTGATGGACAACTTCGGCGACCGCATCAGCCTGGGCGAAGGCTCGGAGGTGCGGGAGGTCGTGCACCCCGCGTCGCCGGCCGCCCTCGACTTCTACGATTACCGACTCACCGACTCGCTGACGCTGCGCCTCCCCGAGCGCGAGCTGCGCGTGTACAAGGTGGAGATGCGGCCGAGCGATCCTGACGGTCCGGGTCTGGTGGGCACGCTCTATCTCGATCGGGGTTCCGCCGACATCGTGCAGATGGAGTTCACGTTTACCGCCGGATCTTATCTCGATGAGACGCTCGACTACTTCAGCGTGCGCATCGAGAACGCCCTCTGGGCTGGCCGCTACTGGCTGCCGCGCCGTCAGGGGATCGAGCTGCGCCGGGGGATCGAGGCGCTGAGCTTCCCGGCGGGCGGCATCATTCGCGCCGAGTTCAAGATCAGCGACTACCAGTTCAACGTGGGAACGCCGCCGGGCTTCTTTCGCGGGCCGCCGGTCTATGCGCTTCAGAAACCGCTGAGGGACAACTTCGAGTTCGAGGAGGGCCTCTACGACGCCCTCGACCCCAAGGTGGCGACCGCCCCGCCCTCGCTGGAAGCGATTCGCGAGACGGCCGGGCGGATCATCACCGAGTCGTACCTGGAGCGGGCTCGCGGGCTGAGGCTCGCGGTGCCGGGCGCCTCATCCGTGCTGCGCTTCCGGCGTGCCGAAGGGCTCTACCTGGGGCCGGCGCTGAGCCGCGAGTACCCGGGTGGCATCCGCACGTTGATCTCCGGTGGCTACGCCGTGGGCCGCGACCGCTGGCAGCTTGCCGGCCAACTCACGTCGCCCCTGGCGCGCTCGATTGAACTGGAGCTTGCCGGCTACGTGGAACGTGCCGCGGAGACGGCGGTGTGGGAACCGAGCTCAGGCGTCGTCGCGACGCTGGCCACACTGGTGGATGGCGAGGACTACCGCGAGCCGTACTGGGCCAGCGGTGGTCGGCTGACGTTACGCGCACCCTGGGGCCCGCGACGCCTCGGCCTATCGATCGCCTGGGAAGAGTGGGAGTCCGCCGCCCTTGAGGCGGACGATGTGGTGGACCGCGGCTACCGGCCGGTGCGGCGGCTGGACGAGGGTCAGGCGGCCTGGCTG
>CAYGCC010000393.1:0-7735 GCA_964348165.1 uncultured Gemmatimonadota bacterium
ATCTGGCGGGCGACGAAGGTCGCCGAGTCGGAGATCGGGTAGTCGAACTCGACCTGCGGACCCAGGTCGAGGTCCACGTTGACCTCGAAGGGGATCTCGATGGGAGCGCTCCCGTCCACCGGTATGCGCCACAGCTTGCCCCCGTACGAGGCCACCAGCTCTCGCGAGTCCGGCGTGAACGACATGCCGGGAAGCGCGTCGCGCGATGCCACCGCCTCCTGCTCGTCGCGCTGGACCGGATAGGCCAGCCACCGCTCCTCCCCCGTGCGCAGGTCGCGGATTCGCAACCCCGTCTCGTCCACGTGGCGCGTGCCGTAGACCAGCCAGCGGCCGTCGGGTGAGAGGGTGGGGCGCACCGCGCCGCCGTACCGGAACGTCCGGGCCGTCCGCTCGCCGGTGTCGCGGTCGTAGACGCCCAGCTCCCACTCCCCCATCGGTGAGTTGTAGGTCCAGGTGCCGCGCCGCTGCGCGAACCAGATGTAGCGCGGGTCGTTCCCGAACGCGGCGCCCATCGTACGAAGGTTCTCGGGCTCCTTGATCAGCGAGACGCCGGATCCGCCGTCGGCGTGGTACAGGTGAAGGCGTCCCGGACCCTGCGCGTCCTTTGTGCCGACGATGTAGTCGCCGTCCGGCGTCCATTCGGGCGACTGATAGATGTCGTCCTTTCCTTTGGTCACCTGGACCGTGTCGCTCTTGTCCAGCGACATGTGCCACACGCCCAGGCCGCCGCTCCGATCCGACACGAAGACGACGCGGCGGCCGTCGGGGCTGAAGCGCGGCTGCGCGTCGAAGGCCATCCCCTGCGTGAGCGGCGTGGCGAAACCACCGGCGAGCGGCAGCGTGTAGAGGTCGCCCAGCAGGTCGAAGACACACGTCCGGCCGTCCGGGCTCACGTCCACCGAGATCCACGAGCCCTCCGTGGTCGTGAACTGGAGCTTGCGGGCAGCCTCCAGCGGCAGGCCCTCCTGGCGCGGATTTTTCTTCGGCTCTTTCCTTGCGGTGTCCCCGGCCGCCGGCTCCTGGGCTTGCGAGGGAGTCGCGGTGTCGGCGAAGGGCAGGGCAGCGAGGAGCAGAACCGTCGAGAGCGTGATAGAGGTTGCGGTGCGCGGGACCATCTACGTGCCTCCGGAATACAGCGAGAGAGTCGCAACTGATTGAGCGTACGAATCTAGCCGCCGCGAGCGTCATCTGCGAGCGCGGAAACTTCGGTAACACCTAGTCTTTCCGTGCCGTTGTGACAATCGAGGTGATAAGATAGTTTAGAGTCACCGCCCAACCGGACCGGTTCCGGTACCTGCTGGGCGGCAACACCCGGTCCCGCCCGGCCTTAAGAGCGACATTTTGTAGTGAGGCCACACGTTTGACCGCTGTCAACGACACGCAGGGATTCTCGAGCTCCAGCCGGTATCCAAGGATATGGCCGCTGCGGCCCGCTGGCGCTCTACTGCTGTTATCGACAACGCTCGTGCTCGCGTCGACGCTGTCGGCCCAGGTAGCGACCCTGAAGACCCCCAACCAGGACAGCGATTCATCGCTCGTCCTTCTCGCCAGTTCGGGGGGCGAATTCTCAGAGCCGGTCGACCAGAGCCAGCCGCCCATACCCATCCGAGCCCTGCGGGGCGTCCAGGCGTGGGGGCTATCCCCGGAGATCGGATCGATCGGGCCGCGCAGCGGTCTCGCGCTTGAATTCGAACTAAACCGCTTCGCCCCACTCTTTCTGGAAACCGGTTACTCACTGGCGGGATCGCACCGGCACAGCCTGGGGATCGCGCTGGGCGATCAGAGATTCGGAGCCCGGCTGGCCTACACGTTCCGCCGTGACGCTCGGGATACATTCTGGGGGATCGGTAGCAGCAGTCGCGCCGAGCGGCGCTCCGACTTCTTGCGTGACAAGTCCGAGGCGCAGCTGAGCGGCTGGATCCCGCTCGGCAAACTGGCAAGCCTAGCGGGAGGAATCGCGTTCGAGGATAACCGGGTCGACCGTGGTCGTGACAGCGACCTTCCAGATGTTCAAGACGTCTCTGATCTCAACTCGTTGTTCGGCGTCGGCGAGCGCACGAGGTTCCTTCGTTTGGATCTGGCGACGACGTTCGACTTCACGCGCCAGGATGGCTTTCAACGTCGTGGCGTCTGGCTGCAGGCCGGATTGGCCGTTTTCCGGGGCGTGGACGGCACCGACTCCGATTTCCACCGCTTTCGCGGCGAGTTTCGCGGTTACCTACCTGTAGAATCGCGACACATGCTCGCCGTACGCGGCTTGTTCGAGCACAACGAGCTGACCGGCGGTGTCGGCATACCGTTCTACGATCTGTCCAGGCTGGGAGGCAGCCGAAACGGCCCGCGCGGGTTTGATGGTGGCCGGTTCCGCGACCGGGCCGGCATGTCGCTCATGGCGGAGTGGCGTTTTGCGGTGTGGAAGGACGCTGAGGATAAGAAACGGCTGCAGGTCTTCCTATTGTTCGACGAAGGTGGCGTGGCCAGCAGCCTGTTTCGAATCGACAGTTCGGATCTTCGACCGTCTTACGGTTTCGGCTTGCGGCTCCAGAAGCGCAACGGCCTAGCAACGATGGGATACGTGGCGTTCAGCGAAGAGGGAACGCAGCTAGGCTTGCGAACTCAATGGCCGTTCTAGTCTCGTCGCCCTCTGCCGACCGGTACGCGAGCCCGGCGGCGGTGTGTCGACGGCTCTGTTAGTAGGCGCGGCCGACGATTCGGTATCCTGCTTCGCGCGTCGGCAGCAGATAGACGCGTACGGAACGAGGTTTGGGCCCGTCTGGCCCGGGCAGCGCCCGCACCTCCAACTTGGCCAGCCGCTTGCTCACCGGTCGGCTGCGCAATCTCTCCCAGAACTCCGCATCACCGTCGTACGAAGGAAGCGATAGCTCGCCTTCGCCGCTCGACGAGATCCGCGGCTCACGGAGATCACGCGTCTCGATGTCGGCCGCTGGAAACTCGAAGCGCACATCGTATCGGCGTCCCTGAGGCGGGACGACGCCCTCGGCAATAGCCAGGTCTCGGAAGCGGAGGGTGTTGCCTTCCGTCGTGGAAGTCACTTTCAGCTCTTCCAAAGGCGTGACTCTCTCGTACCAGTAGGACAGAGTGAGGGCGCGCCGACGGAGGATCGCCTGGACCAGGGTCTCTTCTGCGTCTGGGTCGCTAAGCTGGCCGGCCCCAACGGCGGCGCGGATCTGCGCTCCGTCGAAGCTGGCCACCAGCTTGGCACCCCAGTAGCCGTCTCTGGTCGTAAGGTTTTGGAAGGCGGGGTTGGGATAGTTCGGTTTCCAGTTTCCCGGATCGAAGAGATCCGCGGAGTAGAAACCGATCGACGGGTGCTGCATCTCATAGTCGTAGCGTTCCCAGCTGCTGGTGTAGAATCCACCGGTGATCCAGCGGGCGCCGATCTTACCGAGGTCGACATCGTACTCGACACCCTTGCGAGGTGTGTTAGCCGCCACACCCCTGCTACCCAGGCTCGAACCGAAGTCGATCAGGTAGTGGCGTACGAAGCGCCGATCCTCCTCCTCGACCAGCACGTCGAGGGTGTTATGCTGTTTGGCATCGAGCTGGTTCAGCCAGGCGGCAAGGACGTAGAGACCTCTCAACTCGCGGCGATGCTGATGAGGGATGGTGTCGGCAGGGTCGTCGTCACGCGTGCCTTCGTAGTCAAAGGGACCGAGTAGCGTTCCCTGGAGAAAGCGGCTGGCCAGGGCACGGATGCGGCCGTCGGGGCGTTTGACTCTGCCTTGCAGCAACTCCTGCAGGGTGGCGTCATCCACCGGGTGTTCACGGCCCAGCTGGTCCTTGAACGTCAGCGACTTGCCAGCGGTGACCTTGGCGGGATCGAAGACCGCGATGAAGGTTTCGGGTACGTGGTATCCGGCCGCATAGAATAGTCTGGAGGATATCACTTCGGCCGCGCTTGCGAGCTCCTCGAGGCCCGGCGGATCGAACTTGATGATGTAACGCGAGCCGCTCGCATCCTCGATCGTAAAGCCTGGTGTTATACCTCCCAGCTTGGCGTGCACGACCGTCCAGGTTCCGCTCGTATCGGGTCCGACATGTTCGCCTGGTCCGCGCGCGACTTCGTCGGGCGTCATGCGAACCCGCTGGTTCCGGTGGGTGAACCAGTTCGGGTCCCACACGTCGTCCTCGGCGGTTGGGTTAAAGGCCTCGACCTTTTCTCCAAACCAGGAACGGAGGGCACGTGGCGGAATAAAGAGGTGCGAGAGTGGGCGGCGGAAATTGTGATCGGCGTAGTCCGCCAGCAGGCTCGGATCGCGTTCCACGGGCGTATGGCTCAGCGACGTCGCGGCTGGCGCTGGCTCCAGCGAAACCTGGCGCACGACCAGTCCGTTCCTCGAGCAGGAGCTCAGGTACAGAGCGCAGCCGGCAAGCAGGATCCCCGACCGCCAGAGCAAGGGTGTCATCAGTAACCCACCTGGAAAACGAAGTTCACCCGAAGCCCCTCGTCGCCGCCGGCGAGCTCGAGGCGGCCGCCTGAGCCTTCCCCAGAAACGAGGCTCAAGGCGGTGCCATAGCTCGGCTTCAAGCGGTCCACCGCGAACTCCTCGTCCATATCGCTCGCCACCATTCCACCGTGCAAGAAGATGGAGGCAATGAGCGCGGTTGGACCCATGGGACTCAACCAGATGCGATAGGAGTACTCCGCCTGACCCAGCACCAGGTCGCGGCCGCGAAAACGTCCCGTGCGATAGGCCGAGAGCGTCGAGGTGCCTCCGAGCGCCGGCAACCGGTAAAACGGAATCGCGCCGCCCCCGCTGCGACGGGCCGTTCGGTAGAGCAGGGAAAAAGCCAGGCTGCGCCTATCGTGGTCGAAGGGGAATACAACGCCCGCCGTCGCGTCCAACTCGGCGAAATCCGCGGCTCCGTCGCTGATGCTCTCATTCCAACGAAAGCCGATCTGCAACCAGCGCTGCCCGGGAATCAGGCCGCGCCGTCCGCTTTGCCACTCGGCGGCGCCGCCGATGGATTGGTAGCGATCGGTCTCGCCGAAGCGTGAAACATCGCCGGCTTGGAAAAGCGAGTCGATGTCGGGCAGTCGATCGTTCGTACCGGATAGGGTTTCGACTCGCGACCAGCTCAGGTCGAGCCTGATCGCGGTGTTCCGGGTCGGGGTGAATCCGACCTCCGCACCGACGGTCTGTCGACGCAGCTCGTAGTCGCTCCGGTCCTCCTCCCGGCTGTTCCGCCCGATCCCGAAGAACTCTTCCTGGGGTCGGGCGCCCGTCGAGCCGAACAGGTGCGCCCCAAACCGCCGAGCTCGACCGGGCACCACCACCTCATCTCCGTAGCCCACCCGCGCCAGCAGACGCCAGTAGCCCCTGAAGGTGGCGCCGCCGTTCAGATGAGCCCAAGGCGCCCCGGCGCGAGCCGGGACGCCCACCAGCAAGGCGCCGCCCGTGCCAGAGCCCGAGCCGAGGCTGGCAACGGTGGGGTAAAGTCCGCGCCGGTTGAGCTGCATGTTGGTGTAGACGGCCCACCCCAAAAGGTTGGCCTCGGACGCGGCATCTACCGCCCACTCGGTCCCCAGCACCAGTAAGTACAACGGGGCGGTGATCACCTTGAAGGGGAATTCTGCCACATCCCAGCCATCGACGCCGGGAGTCCCGCGTTCGATGACGGTGATCGAGTCGGTGTCGACCTCCTGGGTCAGGGCCGAGGTAGGCAGGGCTAACGCATTGACGAAAAGGAGGGCGGAGGGAAGGGCACGCCTGTTGCCACACGCAAAGCTGGGCCGGCCGAGCATCATTAACCGCTCCCCCCCGGGCAGCGAGAGACTTGTGTGTCCCGCAACCCACTAGTTACAGCGGCAGGGTCAAAATGTCGACCCAGCCATAATAATACGCGCGGCTCGGCGAAGACACTTAGAACCCATGCGACGCAAGAATTTTACCCGAGCGCTTGGCTGTTCTAAAAGGCGATTCCGGTTTCTCGTGTCCCCGTGGCCGGACGGCCGACTAGTCTGTTTTCCGTCTCTGGTGTATGACCGGCAGCAGAGTCAATATACCAAGGGCGATCGCCGACAGCTCTCACTCCAGGCACCGTGTGGCGGGGCCACGGTGGTCATGGGATTCTATTGCTCTGACGGATCGAAGCCCAGTTACGATGACCGTGAAGACGCCCGCCAATCGAGAACTGTTCGCCTTCCTCGTTCTCACGTTCCTCATCTCCTGGCCGCTCTGGATCGCCTCCGGTGTCCTGGCTCGGCGTGGTGCGGGCCCTCTGGATTCCCGCTGGCTGGTCGCTCAGGTCGGCGTGTTCGGCCCGTCGTTAGCCGCGTTGATCGTCTCGGGAGCTTCCCGGCCGGAGCTTCGCCGCAACAGTGTCCGGATCATTCTGCTTTTTCTTCCGGTCTTCGCGGTCGGGTTGCTCATCGCTGCGGGCGGGCCCAGCACCAACCTCGAGGTTGGCCCGGTCACTTCGACTCTGGTGGCGATCGCTGCCATCGCCGTCCTCCTGTTCTTCTCGCCCTGGAACCGGAGCCTGCTGACCCCGGGCACGGGGGCACGGCATCGGACCGCGGGTCTGCGTTGGCCTCTTCTGGCCGTCGCCTTTCCTCTGGGTCTCTTCCTGCTCGCCTGGCTGCTCGCCAACCTCCAGGGGCGCGGCTGGGAGGTGTCGGCTTTGGCGGGAGGCGCGTGGGATAGCGGTCGGGTCGTGCTGGTCGTCTTCTCCATCAACTTGTTGTTCGGAGGATCGTTGGGCGAGGAGATCGGCTGGCGCGGCTTTCTGCTTCCTCGTCTACTGCGTGCGCACTCGCCGTTCGGGGCCAGCATGTTGCTTGGTGCGGTGTGGGCGCTCTGGCACGCGCCTATCGATGTCACCGCTGGCTTTATCGCTGTTGGGCCGGCCGCGATTCTGGGCCGACTGGTTTGGACCTTGCCGATCGCGGTGCTCTTCACCTGGTTCTACATCAGATCGGACGGTGACCTGCTGGTCGCGCTCATACTTCATACCGCCCTGAACGTGGTCAGCGATTTCGGATTCTCGAATCTTGAGAGCTCCATAGGCCTATTCTTCGTCATGCTGCTCTTCGTCGCCGTGCCGCTGTCTTTCTCCGCCACGATGCGCGAGAACGCGCGAATGGCGCAGGTAGGCTGAACCGCGGAGTTGACGGCCAATTACGCGGCCGCCTGGATCTCCGTGGACTCGAGGAGCCGCAGGCCGAAGCGGGTTCGCTGGTAGAGCCCAGCCAGCAGCAGCGAGAAGAAGGGGCCGCCATAGCAGAAGATCGCCCACGGCGCGTAGCGGATCGTGGGCACGCCCAACGTGGTCGCCATGAAGACGGCCGAGACCGTCCACGGCATCAGCGGCTCGGTGATCGTCACCGAGTCCTCGAGCGAGCGTGACAGGTTCTCAGGGGCGAGCCCGCGCTCGTCGTACGCCTCTTGAAACAGGCCGCCGATCACCAGAGCGGTCACGCCGCCGTGGCTGGTGAGCGCGATCATCGTTCCGCCCGCCGCCATCGTCGCGCCGATCAGGCCGAACACCGAGCGGACCGCCTGCAACATCCGATTTATCAGCAGGTGAAGCGCGCCCGAAGCGTCCATGGCGCCGGCCAGCAGGAAGGCGGCGATGACCACGATGAGCGTGGTGGCCATTCCGTATAGCCCGCCGCGCTCTACCAGCGTCATACACGCTTCGCCCAACGCGCTCGGCGCGCTGCCGGCCCACGCGGGGCAGCGTGAGCAGCCGGTCGGCGGTGACGTCGTCG
>CAYGCC010000394.1:0-8596 GCA_964348165.1 uncultured Gemmatimonadota bacterium
CGGCGCTCTGGAATCGTCCTGGCGCGCTTTACTGCGTGGCGCGGTCGGCGGTGAGCTGGCCCGCGACTGGGTGGACTTCTCTAACGCGGACTACGGCGCCGAGGCGAGCGTGGCGGCGGCGATACGCGACGCGCTTGCTCCGCTGGTGTCCAACGCGTCGGCGGTGCCCGCGGCGCCGCAACAAGTGTCCGTGGCCGAGGCGATGGCGGCGGCCGGGGCCAAAGAGCTGGCGACGGCCACAGCGTTGGCAACGGCGGAGGGCTCGATTTCTGTTCAGGCCGGCGAAGTTGTCAGCGGTGGTCTGGTGATCGAGTTGGCCGACACCGATGGGCTGATGCGTTCTCTCGGCCGCATCGGTTTGGCGCCCGAGCTGGCCCGCGCGCTCAACGGCGATCTCACCGCGCCCGTCCGCATCGTGCTCGAAGCCGATCAGTATCAGCTCTCGGAGGGCACGACCTTAGAAAAGACCCTCATCCTGGTTGAAACCGATGGGATCATCGCCGGCACCGTCAACGGCAACGTGATCGTGGCCGAGGGTGCGTTGCTCATCCGGCCCAACGGCCGAATCGACGGTGACGTGGTCGCCCTGAACGCCAGCGTTCAGAATCAGGGCACGATCAGCGGTGGCCTGCGAGAGGCCGCGCACTTGGGGCCGGTCGTCGTGGCCCCGGCGGTTCAGCGGATCCGCATCGAGTCCCCGAGCGCCTCGGTGCTGAGCAACGTCTGGCGCGGGCTCGGGTCGCTGACGCAAACGATCGCCATGTACCTGTTCTTCGCCTTCCTCGGAGCCCTCACGGTTTACTTCTTCCGCGGCCACCTGGAAGCCGTGAGCGATACGGTCTCTTACAGCTTCGGCCGCTCGTTCCTCGCCGGCCTCTCCGCCGAGGTCCTGTTCCTGCCGATCGCGCTGGTGTTGCTCGTGCTGGTGATCACCGCGATCGCGATCCCGTTCTATGCGATCGGGTTCTTAGTGGCCGCCCTGCTGGGCTATCTGGCCGTAGCGCACGCGGCCGGCGAGAATCTCACGCGCCACCGGTTTCCGTCCTGGGCCTCACGAGCGCGCCGCTCGAACTCGTACTACTACGTACTGAACGGTCTTGGGGTCCTGCTTGCCCTCTTCGTCGGGGCAGCGGTGACCGACATGGCCTACCCGCTTCTCGGCTGGGCCCATGATTTGTTGATCGCGTCAGCCTGGATACTCACCTGGGTCGCCTCCACCGCCGGACTGGGGGCCGCGCTGCTCTCGCGCGGCGGAACGCGCCGCAGCTACGCGCGGCCGCAGCAACTGCCACCACGTGCTTTCGATACCCTCGCCGAGGAGATGGCCCCGATCGAGCGCCGGGCCGAGTCGCGGCGGCCCGCAGGAAAGCGGAGCGATGAGATCTAGCGCCTTACTCGCGTTGACCGCGCTGCTGGCCGTTTCGGCTCCCGCGTCCGGCCAGAGCTGGAAGACCGTCGCCAAAGCCCGCCAGCACCAGGATCAGGACGCGCTCGATGTCCGGATCAAATACGCCGTCGGGCGTTTCGAGCTGGGGAGAGGGCCCGACGGGCTACTGTACCGGCTCGATTCCCGCTTCGACGAGAACGCCTTCAACCTCCGAACCAACTACCTGGAATCCGGGAAGCGGGGCAGCCTGCGCATCGAGCTGGAAGGACACGAGCGGCTCGATCTTCGCGACCTCAAGGACTACGACGTCGAGGCCGGGAGCCTGAAGGTCGACCTGTCGAACCGGACGCCGCTCAACCTCCGCCTGGAGATGGGGGCGGTCGAAGCACGGTTGGACCTCGGTGGCCTGCGTCTTCAGGAGCTGAGCCTCGAGACGGGCGCCAGCGACGCGCAGATCAGGTTCAGCCAGCCGAACCTGGTCGAGGCCGGGCACTGCTCCTTCAAGGCCGGGGCGGCCTCTCTCAACGTGGAGAAGCTGGGCAACTCGAACTGCCGCAACCTCTCGGTCTCGGGCGGCGTGGGATCGCTGACGCTCGACTTCTCCGGCGACTGGAAGCACGACGCGACGGGAGACATCAACGTCGGCCTGGGATCGATCGAGATCCGCGTGCCGGCCGAGCTCGGCGTGCGCATCGACCGCAGCACGTTTCTCATGTCCTTCGACGCCCCCGATCTGGTCAAGCAAGACGGGGGTGTCTGGCTCAGCCGTAACTGGGAGACCGCGAGTCGGCGTCTATCGCTCTCGGTCAGCGGAGCCCTGGGCGGGATTACCGTTGCTCGCTTCTAACCCTCACGTTAGGCAACACAGCTGACCACAGAAGATAGTAAGAAGTGCGACGAACAGCGTTCGTCGCCATCGAATCAGTCTCTACTCTTGACAGGGCACTTCTTAATGGTGTTAGGGCGCGCAAGGATGTCTGCTCGTGGCCGCGCGGAATCGGGCACTATGGCTACGTACCTACGGGCGTGAGCGTGCAACCTGTACTGAATAGATATTGTCCTTGTGATCGGTGCATAGACCCACAATCCGCTGATACCAGCCGAGGTGCCGCTCGTTCAACCGTCGGGTTAACTCAAGAAATCTAGGAACGCCCGGTGACTTTCCACGCTGTGATAGACGTTCCAGTTCCACTCGTCTCCCCAAGCATGCGTGAGCACACCCCAGCCCAAGATGCAAACGCTTGCAAACGCTGGTTAGGCGGCGCGATCATGAGAGTACGGCAACTTCTCTTTCAAGCCGGCCCGCAAGCCGATCTTTTTCCACTTCGAGATCGTAACGCGCCTGCAAGTTGAGCCAAAAGCGCTCCGAGGTTCCGAAGTAACGGGATAGCCGCAGAGCCGTATCGGCGGTGATCGATCGCTTGCCATGAACAATCTCATTGATCCGCCGCGGTGGAACGCTAATGTTCTTGGCCAACCGATACTGACTGATTTCGAGCGGCACCAAGAACTCCTCGAGCAGAATCTCGCCCGGGTGGATTGGCGCTGCCTTCTTTCTGGCCACGTAGCCTCCTAGTGATAGTCAACGATCTCCACGTCATACGCGTCTCCGGCACGCCAGCGAAAACAGATCCGCCATCGATCGTTGATCCGAATGCTGTGCTGACCGCGCCGATCGCCGGTCAACTTCTCGAGCCGGTTCCCGGGCGGAACCCGGAGGTCGCCGAGGCTCTCAGCGGCGTCCAGTATCACGAGCTTCCTGCGTGCGGCCCGCAAGATATCATTGGGCAAGCGTCGAGCCGGGAGCCGGTTGAAGACGAGCTCCGTGTCTTTGTCCCGGAAGCTCTTGATCACGCCCCAAATAATAACGCCTGACGTTATTAACGTCAAGCGTTAGTACCCGCTTCCCGCAGAGCGCCGCCTAACTAGTATTCAATTGCGAAGTGCCTACAGCCGGCGGCACCGCCGGCGGCGCCCGCGTCAGCGAGCGGGGTGGCGGCTACGAGATGATCTCGCGTCCCGACAGCGCGACGGGGGTGAGCGAACACGACTGGCTGCAATGCCTGCCCGAACGCAGGCTGCTCCTCGCACAGCTGTGGCGCAGCCATTTCGCCAACGCCGAGCTCGCGCTCATCGACATCGAGCGCGGAGTCGTGACACCCTTGGTCCAGGGAGTTTACGGCCGGTACGTGCCGTCGGGGCACCTGCTCTATGCGACAGCGGCCGGCACGCTGTACAGCGTGCCGGTAGACCTCGGGAAGCGACGGGTGACCGGGGAGCCCGTCCTCGTTGCGGAAGGCGTCCAGATCGATATCACCAGCGGTTCCGCTCAGTTCGACGTGAGTGACAACGGCATTCTGGGGTATATGTCGGGCGGTGGGGAGGGTGCGCACCGTGTGGTGTGGGTCGATCGCGCCGGGCGACAGACGCCGGTGCATTCGGGGTGGCGCGGCCAGTTCGCCGCCGCGGAACTTTCGCCCGACAACAGGCGCATTGCTCTCGCGCTGTTCCGCGGAGGGGGCCTGCAGGTTGCGATCAAAGATCTCCCCGAGGGGCCTCTCTCCAGCCTGTCCGCCGGCACCCTCACGGCGGACCGTCCCGCGTGGTCCCCTGATGGCCAGTGGCTGGCGTTCCTCACATCCATCGCCGACGGGGCCGTCCGGAGCGCGATGATCCGCCGCGCCGATGGCAGCCTGCCCGCAGACACCTTCCTCGCCAGCGATCGGTCGGTGGAGGAAGTCGAGTTCTTGCCCGACGGCCAGCGGTTCCTCGTGCGCCTCGGCGCTTCGCAGGGCGGACGTGACATTATGATCGGAAGTCGGCGAGACTCGGTGCTGCGGCCGCTGCTCGCGACCCCTGCCGACGAGTACGCACCCGCCGTGTCGCCGGACGGGCGCTGGTTCGCGTACGTCTCCACCGAGTCCGGACGTTCCCAGGTGTTCGTGCGGTCGGTGGCCGACCCTGGGGCGGGGCGGACCCAGATATCAACCGACGGAGGCGACGAACCACGCTGGGCCCCGTCTGGCCGAGAGGTGTACTACCGCAGCCGCTCGGGAGACATGATGGCAGCGGAGGTGACCGTCGGTAGCACGTTCACCGCGCGGCCACCCCGCCGGCTCTTCTCGGCGTCAGGCATGGTGGCCGACCCGTTTCATCATACCTACTCGGTGTCGCGCGATGGCCGGTTCTTGATGATCAATCAGATGCCTGAAAGCGGCGCTCTTGTGATGGTGTTCAACTGGGTCGATGAACTGCGGGAGGGGCGGTGACGCTCGCGGACGCAACGGTTCGCCTCGCCGCCGCCCTCGCCGATCGCTACCGCATCGAGCGCCGGCTCGGCGAAGGTGGCATGGCGACCGTGTACCTCGCGCAGGACCTGAGACACGATCGCCAGGTCGCGATCAAGGTGCTGCGCCCGCGCGTTGGTCTTCCGCGTAGCTCCAGGATCGTCGCCTGCGGCGGTCGAGCACACGAGGTGACAAGCGCGTACCGACCAGCTGTTCCCAGTCAGCTCGCGCGGTGCCGGCAGCGACCGCGCCCGACCACGGGCGCGGCCCGACCGCGGAACACGACTGGAAGACAATCTAAGGAGGAGGACGACGTTCGGGCTGCCGTACGAGGAGGCGCTGAAGGCGGTCACCATCAACGCGGCTGACATGCTGGGGGTCGGTGATCAGCTGGGGCACGATCGAGCCGGGCAAGCTGGGTAGCCTGATCGTCACCGACGGCGATCCGCTCGAGATCCAGACGCAGGTGCAGTACGGTTCATCAACGGGATCCCCGTGGTCTGCTGCGCCGGGGCTATAGGTTCATCCAGGCGAGAATGGCCTGGAAGCGCGGGTCTGATCGCAGCGGGTCGAACTGGGGCAGCGCGTTGACCCAGGGTAGGTAGGGCGAGCGCTCCTGGACAGCCTCCTCCAAAGCTGCCAGCGCCGCGTCGGCCTCGCCCAGATGCGCCAGCAGCTCGCTGCCGTGCATCGCGCCGTAGAAATCCAGTGTCTGGAGTGCCTCGACCGCGGCCGGCCGCTCGTCCGGGTCGCGCAGCGCGGCCAGGTAGGTGTGAAAGGCCGCGGGGTCGCTGCCGGTGAGTTGCGCGAAGCGCTCGAACATCGCGGCGGCGGCCTCGTAGTCGCCCTCCATCGCGTGGAGGAGGGCGAGGAGATAGAAGGCTGTGTAGAAGTTGGGCTCCAGCTCCAGCGAGCGCTGGAACTCGGCTTTGGCGTTGGCCGATCGTCCGTTTCCCATCAGCAGCAGGCCGCGGACCAAGTGTGTGCCGGGGGATAGCGGGTCGAGCGCCAGCGCCCGGTCCGCCTCGGCCAGCCCCTCCTCCCAGCGGCGCAGCGTACCCAGGAATTGCGCGTACCAGTAGTGGGCGTTCGCGTAGCTGGGCTTGAGCTTGATTGCCGTCAAGTAGTCGCGTTCGGCGCCCTGGCGGTCCCACTCGTGCACCCACTTGAGGTAGGCCGACGCCGCGTGCGCCTCGGCGAGGTCGGGCCCGAGAGCCATGGCACGCTGCGCCGCCGCATTCGCGTAAGGCAGCAGCTCCACCATCGGCGGGCCGCCGAAGTCCGGCATCAGCATGTAGGCCTCGGCCAGTGCGGCGTAGACGGCGGCGTAGTCGGGGTCGAGCAGCAGCGCGCGGTTGTAGTACACGACCGCGGACTCGAGTGCCGCCAGGGTGCGCTGCTCAGCGAAATGCTGGCCGTGGAGGAAATCGTCGTAGGCCGCGACACTAGCCGTCGTTGGCAGGACCAGCTGCGCCTGCGCTCCGTCCTTTAGCGTGATCCCCAGCTTGCCGACGATGGCAAGGGCGATCTCGTTCTGCACGGCGAAGATGTCGTCGATCTGCCGTTCGTATGTGGCGGACCAGAGGCGCGTGCCATCCGGAGCGCTGACGAGCTGTACCGCGATCCGCAACCCGTCTCCCGACCGGTCGCAGCTCCCCTCCAGCACCGTGGCCACGTCCAGCTGCTCGCCGATCGTACGAACGTCGACTTCCATCCCCTGGAAGGCGAAAGCGGAGGTTGAGGCCGCTACCTTGAGGCCGGGGACCCGCGTCAGGGCGCTCAGCAGCTGCTTCGTGATCCCGTGGCTGAAGTACTCGTTCTGCCTGTCGCCGCTCATGTCCACGAACGGGAGCAGAGCGATCGAGGCCGTGCTCGAGTCGGCGCCGCTGATCACCTTCGGCGTCGAGTCCAGGTTGATTCGCACGCTCCACCAGACGCTGCCCACCAGCAGGAGCAAACCGGCCAGCGCGAACAGACCCGCTGGCCACCGACGTCGCACCGGCTGCGCCACGATGGCCTGGAGCTCGGCTATGACGGCTGGGGACGTCCGTACCACGCCCTCTCGCGTCATATCGTATACCCAAGCCAGCACCATGGAGACGGGAAAGCCGAGGATGGCGATGACGGCGATGGTGGTAGAGAGCCAATCGGGGAGATGGAGGGCCGGTACGAGGAACTCGGCTACCTGCATGACGACGAATGCGACCGCGCCATACAGCCCGACCACCCTAAGGACACCCCTCCGCTTGAGTTCGGCTAGTATCAATTGGTAGCGCTTGGGTTTCGCCGCCATACCCGCTCCGTCGAGTCGCTGGAGTACGAAAAAGTACCAAAGCTAACACTCTCGCTGTGTAGCGCCAGTGGGGCCGGGCCACAGCACACTGGCCGTGGCCCGGTTCCCTCCCGGTCAGCTAATCGTCCCAGGCTGGACGATCCTCCTCGCCCTCCTCTCTGAGCGCCTGGTAGAACTCGCGCACGCGAGCCCGCTGCTCGGCGCTGGACTCGCAGACCACCTCGATCAGGCCCGGCCGCAGCCGGACCTCGGCGCCGGACAGCTTGTTCCACGCCCGGGCGAACGCGTCGGCCAACTGATCCGGGTTCTGGTGGAAACGTTTCGAAATCGGCAGGTAGATCGGGTCCTCCCTCAGAGCGACGTCGGTCGTGGCCATCATAGGCGCCTGCCGCTTCGCAGGGTCGTGCGCATCCGGGACGGTATCTGCTGCCGATGGATCCGTCGGAGTCCACTGCCACGCGCCAGCAGGGCTCTTCGTCAGTTCCCACTCATAGCCGAAGAGCGTGTCGAAGTAGCCGTTGTCCCACCGCACCGGGTTCGGCGTCCACGCGCCTTCCAGGCCGCTGGTGATCGCGTCGGCGCCTTTGCCGCTACCGAAGCTGCTCATCCAGCCGAGGCCTTGCTCGGCGATGCTGGCACCCTCGGGCTCAAGACCGACGAGCGCCGGGTCGCCGGCGCCGTGGCACTTGCCGAACGTGTGTCCGCCGGCGATGAGCGCGACGGTCTCTTCGTCGTTCATCGCCATGCGCGCGAACGTCTCTCGGATGTACACGGCGGCGGCCAGCGGATGGCAGCTTCACTGCCGTACCTCTAATGTTGCCAAGACGTGGTCGAAGACCTCCCGGGTCCCTGGACCACCCTCCACCACAATGGTGTACCTGTCGGCCCCAACGAGGGCCATCGGTATGTCACACGCGCCCACGTAGCCTCCCGCGAGCCGATAGCAGCCAACCGGAGCATCTCCCTGCACGCCCCGCCACCCCCGGCCCTCGATCCGCGTCGCGGGACTCTCCAGCCCCGCGCGCCCCCCAACAACCCAGCCCCCATCCCGACGCTCGAAGGCACTCATCGGTAGCACCTCTTCAAACGGATGCTTGAGGACCTCCAGGCGGATGGTATGCACGTCCTGGATGCTGTCCGCTTCGATGAGAAGGCTGTCCCACGCTGCGGCCCGAAGCCGGAAAAGGCAGACCCGGTCTGGCTGAGTCGTCTCTGGCTGGACCGTCCAAGAAACAGGGTATCGGAAAGCGACATGGCAAGGAGCATTCACAAACTCTCGTTCGGCCTGCTGCAAGCCCCCGAGTCCGATCGGAGGAAGGAGAAGCAAGACAAGAAGGGGCCGGCTCTGGTTCATTCGTGAAGCTGCCTAACGGATCTGCGTTTCACCTGCGCGGCAGCGACCGCGCCCGGCCACGGGCGCGGCCCAGCCACCGAACTTCCTTGAAGAAAAATCTAAGGCCATACATCGAAGGGCGCCCGCGTCAGGTGCAAACGCTTGCAAACGCTGGTTAGGCAACCGCTACCTCAAGCTCGCTTTCAGTCACGCCGCCGTCCGGGCCGTGCAGTACTATCCTGAGATCCGTGCCTTCTACAAGGCGAAGAAGAAAAGAAAGCCCGACAAGATCGCCC
>CAYGCC010000395.1:0-5122 GCA_964348165.1 uncultured Gemmatimonadota bacterium
TCCCTGGGGGATTGAGCTCGAGCGCGGGTCGGCGCCATGGATGCCCGCTGGCAGCGCCCGGATCAGGTATCGCAGCGTCCGAAGCGACCTGGACGGCGATGTCGAGCTGCGTTGGC
Organism: uncultured Gemmatimonadota bacterium; assembly: GCA_964348165.1. GTDB lineage: Bacteria > Gemmatimonadota > Gemmatimonadetes > Palauibacterales > KS3-K002 > CAYGAJ01. Next base: position 117 of record CAYGCC010000395.1, read on the forward strand.
CGCTGGGTCGGCATCGGCTGGCGGTTGGCGGTGGACTCGCGGTGAGATCGAACGATACGTGGACGAACGGCAATCTGACCAACTCGCTGCATAGCCTGATCGGCGCCGCCGACACCCGCAACTACTACGAGGCCCGGTTCGTCGAGGCGGGCGTGCGTCTCGAATACGGCGCGGCGCTCAGCTGGTGGGTCGGCGTCAGCGGCGCCTGGGAGCGGGCGCGTTCGCTGGAAAACCGCGATCCTTTTTCGATCTTCTCAGCTCGCGGCGGTTTTCAGCCGAACCTCCCCGTCAGCGAGGTGGACGCCGTTAGCGCTCGAGGCGCGCTGGGGGCGAGACTCTGGTTCTCTCAGCGCTCAGCCCTCGAGCTGGAAGTCGGCCTCGAACGGGCCGACGCCGATCTGGGTGGCGACCTTTCGTTCACGGTGCTGAGCGGCGCCGGGCGCATGCAGACGATGGTGCTGGACAATCACCGACTCGTGGTGCGCGCCCGAGCTCAGACTACGGGCTCCGCGGGGGCTCCGGCGCAGCGCTGGGCGGCGCTGGGAGGCTGGGGGTCACTTGCCACCTTGCGGCCCGTGGAGCGGGCGGGTGATCGAATGTGGTGGACTGCCGTGTCGTATCACCTGCCGCTCGTTCGGCGGATCGATCTGCTGGGGTCGCTGGAGGGGTGGGTCGAATACGCGGTCGGAAACGCCTGGGTGGTCTCGGCTGGAGCGCGCCCCTCGGCAGTGCACAATCTAGGTGTCGGCGTGGCGCTGGGACCCCTGGCCGGGGGCGTGTTTGCCGATCCGGATCGAGATTTCGACGCGGTGATCCTACTCGGTTTCCGGGGTGGGCGCAGCCGCTAACGACCAGTTTTGACAAGTGTTTAGTGGCTGATTATAGTAGTGGCGTGAAAATTGCTTAGCGGCGCCCGAACTCAGAATCCAGGCCTTCCTAACCGGGACCTCGTGCTCGGGGTAATCCCGGCGCGGCTCGCCTCCTCGAGACTGCCGCGAAAGCCCTTGATCCCCATAGCGGGACGCCCCCTGATTGAGTGGGTTTGGCGACGGCTGAGCGCCGCCCGCGCCTTGAGCGAGCTGGTCGTGGCCGTGGACGACCCGGAGGTGGAGAAGGCGGTAAACCGGTTCGGGGGGCGGGCGGTAATGACGGGGCAGCAACACCGCTCCGGCACCGATCGAGTGGCGGAGGTAGCCGCCCGACCGGAGTTCGCTGGCTACGGCTGGATCGTCAACGTTCAGGGCGATGAGCCGTTTCTGCCTCCCGGCGCCGAGAGCGCGGTGGTCGAGCGCGTGAGGCAGGGCTGGGACATCGGGACGGTGGCGGTCCCCATAGCCAGTGAGGTGGAGTTCGAGGATCCGGCTGTGGTGAAGCTGGTGCTGGACGACGTGGGGGGCGCCCTGTACTTCAGCCGTGCGCCGATTCCCCACGCTGCGGTCAGCGAGGCGATGGGTGCGAGCCGCCTCACGCGGCTGCGGCACGTCGGGATCTACGCCTTCTCTCGGAAGGCTCTGTTCAGCGCGACGCAGCTTCCAAGTCACCCGTTGGAGGAGCGGGAGCGGCTGGAACAACTGCGCTGGCTGGCGGGCGGCTTGCGTATCGGGGTAGTGGTGCTGGAGGGCGGCGGCCCCGGGATAGATACGAAGGAAGACGTGGTGAGAGCGGAAGCGATCCTGGGAGGGAGGGGAGAAGCCAGATGACTGAGCGGTCCAGACCGGCCAAGATGATCTTCATCACCGGTGGCGTTGTCTCCTCGCTGGGAAAGGGGATCGCCGCCGCATCTCTTGGAAGGCTGCTGGTGGAACGTGGTCTTGCCGTAACGATTCAGAAGTTCGCCCCCTACATCAACGTGGATCCCGGGACCCTCTCGCCCTTTCAGCACGGCGAGGTGTTTGTGACCGATGACGGTGCGGAGACCGACCTGGATCTCGGCCATTACGAGCGCTTCATCGAGGAGTCGCTGTCTCAGGCCAACAACGTCACGACCGGTCGCATCTACCGGGACGTGATCACCAAAGAGCGTCGCGGCGAGTATCTGGGCTCGACCGTCCAGGTCATTCCCCACATCACCGATGAAATCAAAGCCTCAATCCGCCGATTGCGGCCCAACCACGATGTGGTGATCACCGAGATCGGCGGCACCGTTGGTGACATCGAGTCGCTGCCCTTTCTCGAGGCGATCCGCCAGCTGCGGGGTGACGCGGGGCGGGAGAACACGCTGTTTGTCCATGTCACGCTGATCCCTTTCCTGGCCGCGGCGGGTGAGCTGAAGACCAAGCCGACCCAGCACTCGGTACGGGAGTTGATGGAGATCGGGATCGTGCCGGACGTGCTGATCTGCCGAACGGAGCACGAGCTGACGGAGGAGATGCGTCGAAAGATTGCGCTCTTCTGCAACGTAAAGACGGAAGCCGTGATCGAGGCTCGCGACGTCGAGACGATTTACGAGGTGCCGCTCGTTTTCCATGCACAGGGGCTGGATCGTTTGGTCGTCGAGAAGCTGGGCCTCGAGGTCGTGGAACCGGACCTGACGCCGTGGCGGGCCCTCGTCGAACGGGTGAAGAACCCGGCGCGGGGCAGCGTGCGGATCGCCGTGGTCGGGAAGTACACGGAGCTGGTCGACTCCTACAAGTCGGTCAACGAGGCGCTGGTGCACGGCGGAATCGCCAACGACGTCCGTGTGAACATCGATTGGCTCTCGTCCGAGGACATCCGGGGGCCCGAGGACGCGAACCGGCTGGCGGACTACGACGGGCTGCTCGTACCCGGAGGCTTCGGCGTCCGCGGCGTCGAGGGGATGGTTCTGGCCATTCGCTGGGCTCGGGAAAACAGCCTGCCGTTCTTCGGCATCTGCCTGGGCCTCCAGTCGGCGATCATCGAGTTCGCCCGCGATGTCTGCAACCTCGAGGAATCTCATTCACGCGAGTTCGCGCCCGAATGTTCGGATCCGGTGGTCTCCCTGATGGACTCGCAACGGAAGGTGACCGATATGGGAGGCACGATGCGCCTCGGTGCCTACCCCTGTCAGCTCGCACCCGGCTCGCGTGCGGCGCAGATCTACGGTGTCCATGAGATTAGCGAGCGCCACCGGCACCGCTATGAAGTGAACAACGAGTATCGTGACATACTGTCCGAGAACGGTATGAGGTTGAGCGGGCTTTCGCCCGACGGCTTGCTGGTGGAGATCATCGAGATCCCAGATCACCTCTGGTTCATCGCCACGCAATTCCACCCGGAGCTCCGATCGCGGCCGGCGCACCCTCACCCGTTGTTCGCTTCCTTTATCGAGGCAGCTGTCCAGCGTCGCGATCAGCAGCGGGCGGGCGAAGTTCGAGTCGTCAGGGTAGGGGAGTGAGGGAGCAGGCCGAATATGCCGGTCCCCGTGTCGCTGTTCCAGCCGCGCGGCGGCTTTTTCCTGATCGCGGGCCCCTGCGTCCTCGAGGATGAGGCCACGAACCTGGCTGTGGCCGACGAGGTGGCCCGCGTCGGCGAACGGTTTGGCATCCCGGTAATCTTCAAAGCCTCCTTCGACAAGGCGAACCGCAGCAGCATAGCCTCCCCTCGCGGGCCGGGCCTGGAGGCGGGACTGCGCCTGCTGGAGCAGGTGAGGTCGAGGACCGGAATCGCCGTGATCACCGACGTCCACCTCCCAGGTCAGGCAAACGAGGCGGCGGCCGTGGCCGATGTGCTCCAGATCCCGGCCTTCCTGTGTCGTCAGACGGACCTGGTCTTGGCGGCGGCCCAGACGGGCCGGCCTCTCAACCTCAAGAAGGGGCAGTGGATGGCACCGGAGGACATGGCCAACCAGGTGGAGAAGGCTCGACGCGGCGGTGCCGTGGGCGTGGCGGTGACCGAGCGCGGCACCGCGTTCGGTTATCACAACCTCGTCGTAGACATGCGAGCCTTCGCGATCATCCGGGAGACCTGCCGGTGCCCGGCCGTGTTCGACGCCAGCCATTCGGTCCAGCTACCCGCCGCCGCCGGCAACCGTAGCGGCGGTCAACCGCAGCACATCACCGCTCTGGCCGCGGCCGCGGTGGCCGCCGGCGCCGATGCGCTGTTCGTCGAGGTTCATCCCGAACCGGCCCGCGCGGCCTCTGACGCCGCCAGCATGTTGCGGCTCGACATGCTGCAGGACTTGCTGGCACGCGTGCTTGCCGTCAAAGCGGCGCTCGACACGAACCGCGAGGCGGCCGGTGTCTAAACGGGACGCCATCCCGGCGGGGCTGGCGCGAGCGATCCGACTGGTGATCCTCGATGTGGATGGTGTGATGACGGACGGTGGCATCTACTACGGCGTGTCCGAGTCCGGCGAGACGTTGGAGTTTAAGCGCTTTGAGATCACCGACGGCCTGGGCGTGCATATGCTCAAGCGCGCGGGCATCGATGTAGCGATTGTGACCGGCCGGCGCTCGGCGGTGGTGGCCTTGCGCGCTCGCGACTTGGGAATCGAGGAGATCCACCAAGACCCGGCGGCGGAGAAGCTGCCGATCGTGCGCGACATCCTGAGCCGTAAAGAGCTGGATTGGAATGAGGTCGCGTTCCTGTCCGACGACCTGGCCGACGTCCCGGTTCTGCGGCGTGTGGCGCTTCCCGTGGCCGTGGCCAACGCGGTGCCTGAGGTTCGGGCGCTCGCCGTCTGGAGCACAACGCGCGCGGGCGGCAGCGGGGCGGTGCGGGAGTTTGCTGAGGCGCTGTTGAAGGCGCGAGGGCAGTGGGAGCCCCTCGTTGCCGAGTATCTGCGAGAGCGCGAGGACGCCGCCAATGCAGCATCCTGAGCTAATCGAGGCCGCACGGCGCGTAATCCGCCTGGAAGGCAGCGCCGTGCTGGAGCTCGAGAGCCGTGTCGGGGATTCCTTCGTCCGCGCGGTCGAGCTTCTGGTGAATCTCAGAGGGCGGGCGATCGTATCCGGGATCGGCAAGTCGGGGATCATCGCCCGCAAGCTGGCCGCCACGCTGACCTCGACGGGCACGCCGGCGTTCTTCCTCCACCCGGCGGAGGGAGT
>CAYGCC010000396.1:0-12542 GCA_964348165.1 uncultured Gemmatimonadota bacterium
GCCCGGCCGCACGCGGCCCTCGTCGATGATCCGCTCCAGCCGCTCGACATGATCGGACTCGACGATGGGGTTCTCCGCCAGAGGTACGTGCACCCGGCGCGCCCCGGCGGCGAAGAAGATGCGCGCCGACGCCAGCGTGCCGCGGGCCAGCGCCCGTTGTACGGCCGGCGTGAAGCGGTAGTGGACGACGGGCCGCCCGCCGCCGTCGGTCTCGACGCGGTTGTGCTCGACGGCCCGATCGCACGCCAGGACCAGGATCATCTGCAGCCGGGGGAACGCTTTCATGAATCGGCTGTGATCGCTGCCAAAGCCGGACAAGCTCTTGGCCGTGGTGAAGGGAAAGTACATACAGGTCTCGAGTACGAAGGCGTCGGACTCCACGAACTGATCCAGATAAAAGCTCTTTGGGTGGCCGACGAAGTTGGTGATTGGGCGCGTGTGCTCGGCCACCAGGATGAGCGCCGGGTGACAGGTGAAGCCGTGTCCCAGCCGCGGCAACCGGGCGGGCAGGCGCGAGCGCATCAACAGCGCCGGCGTGTTCACCGCGCCGGCGCAGACGATCACGATCCGGGCCTCGATACGATAGTCACCCGGCTCCCACGGTGAGGGTTCGCCTTTTTGCCCCGCCCGCGCCGGGTGGACCCGGGCCACCACCGTCTGGGCGTCCAGCCGCAAGACCTCACAGCGCGTCACCACCTGTACCCCATCGCGCTCGGCGCGCGGGAGCTGAACCCGGTTGGTACCCTGCTTGGCCTGATTGGGACAGCCCAGGTTGCAGAGGCTCGAACCGCGGCACCCGTTGACGTTCACCGGGAACTGCTGCACGCGGTAACCCAACTTGCGGCACCCCCGGACGAAGAGCTGGTTGTTCTCGTTGATCAGATCGTCGGGCAGTTGGTGGACGTTATTCTGCTCCATGAACTTGCGGGAGCGGCGCTCGACCTCCTCGAAGCCCAGACCCGGGACGTTCCAACCGCGGATGACCCGCTCGGGCGCGATGATCGAGGTCCCCGTGTAAACGATGGTCGAGCCGCCGTAACCCACGCCCATGGCCAGAGTCATCGAGCCGTCGGCGGTGAGAACGGCGCCGCCCTCCTCGTAAAGCGCCTGCGCCATCTCCAGCTCGCGACCGGTGAACTCATCGTCGCGTAGACGCGGTCCCTTCTCGAGAACCGCGATGCGGACGCCATCGGCGCAAAGCGGCGCCAGCTCCTGCGCCACGGTTCCGCCGCCGGCGCCCGACCCGATGATCACGATGTCGAAGGCCAGCTTCTTCACCGCAGTGCTTCCCAACCCCGGTGGTCGGGGCGGTAGCCGATGCTCTTCGCTGTCTCAGGCCGCCCGTAGTAGCCCAGGAATGCGAGGGTGCGGAGGCCCCAGAAGCCCATGCGGATGGGGCTGAGGGGGTGGGCCTGCAGGTAAGAGAGGACGCGATGGCGAAGCTCCGGGTCGAGCGAGGTAAAGCGTCGACCGTATCGCATAACAGGAGCCCAATCGACGATCTGGAGAAAGAGGCGAAGGCGCCGCTGTAAGGCCCGGGGGCGATCCCGCATCGAGAGGGTAACCGCCGCCTCGAGCTGGGCCCAGCCGTCCGCGTCCAGGTCGGACGCTTCGGGGATCACCGTGGCGGCGACCGCCCGAAAGACGGGTGGTAGAGACGCCGGGGCGGAATCAGGTGCTCCCGTGGTGCACCTCCGTGACGGTCATTCGCGCCTATTGCGCGTTTTGCCTTAATGCCTCAAAGATAGACTGCGATCGGTGACGTATCAAAGCGGCGGGTGACGGGTGGTGGCTGGAAACCTGATGCCCGCCGTCCGCGTTTCATTGCGTTGGATCCATGAAACGGGCCGAGCCGAGCAGGCGGTTCACGCCAGAGCGGCTGCGTGACCCTGCGACCGGGACGTGGCGAGGTGTCCCCGCCCGTTGCCATCTCACCTGGACCGTCGCAGCGGGAGCCCGAAGGTCGGCGACTGGCATCCCTAGCACCGGGGAGAGCGATGCGCATCACGCTGATTCAACCGTCGCAAGGGTCCCGATTCGGATTTACGAAGGTTCTGTTGGTCGAGCCACTGGGTCTCGAGTGTGTCGCCGCGGCTATGTACCTGCACGAGCACGAGGTGCAGATCGTGGACCTGCGGCTTGACCGCCGCTCTTACCTCAGAAAACATCTGCGCTCGTACCAACCCGGCGCCGTGGGCATCAGCTGCGGCTTCACGACGGACGTGTATACCTCCCTGGAGACGGCCCGCTTCATCCGCGAGTCGATACCGGGGGCGACCGTGTTCGTCGGCGGCCACCACGCATCCCTCATACCCGGTGACCTGCTGTTCCCCGGCTCCCCTGTGGATGCGGTGGTCGTCGGCGAGGGGGAGTGGACCGGTTTGGCGCTGGCCGACGCGCTGGAGCGTGGCGATGACCCCGGCAGCGTTCAGGGTGTGATGACGCTGGACAACCGCGCCAAGGGTTACCAGCGGCGACCACAACCGGAGGACCTGGACGCCCTGCCGCTGCCCGACCGCCAGCTGACCCGGCGTTACCGCCGGCGCTACCACCACGGCTTCGCCGTCCCCTCGGCCTGCGTCGAGACGTCTCGCGGTTGCCCTTTCGACTGCAATTTCTGCAGTATCTGGGTCTTCTATCAGCGGCGAGCGCGGCGTCGCTCGTCCGAAAAGATCGTAGAAGACCTGGAGCAGGTGCGGGCGCTAGGCGAAAACCACGTGTTCTTCACCGACGACATCGCTTTCCTCCAATACGATGCCTACGAGACGCTGGGCTGCGCGATCCGCGAGGCCGGACTCCAGGCTCACTACTCGGCGGAGACGCGCTCGGACCTGGTGGTGAAGTATCGGGACCTGTTCGAACTGTGGAAGGAAGTCGGGATGGACACGATCTTCCTCGGCGTCGAGAAGTTCGACGATGAAGGGCTCGATTCGGTCCGCAAACGGACCAAAGGTGGGGCGAACACGAACCTGGAGGCCATCGAGATCTTGCGCCGGCAGGGCATCACGCCCATGACCTCGCTGATCACCGACCCCACCTGGGACGAGAAGGACTTCGAGGGCCTGGAGCGATTCGTGAAGCAGCTGGGGTTGCCCAACCCGACATTCACCGTGCTCACGCCTCTGCCCGGCACCGAGCTCTGGGAGACGTCCAAGTCGAAGATCACGACGGACGACTACGGCTACTTCGACGTGATGCACCTGGTGCTCCCCAGCACCCTCGAGCCGGAGCGCTTCTACCAGCGTTTCGCGCGGCTCTACACCCTCGCGGACATCCGCACACAGCTCAGCTGGAAAGCGATCTGGAACCTGGCGAAGATGGAGTTGAAGGGGCACGGCCGGGTGGTCCGGCGCGTTTTCGGAGCGGTGCGCGAGATGCGCGACGCTGAGGCCTACCTTAACTACCCGGGCTCAACTCGCAAGCCGGACTTCGTACCCGCGGGGTTTGGCAGCGTGGTATGGGTGGACGGCTCGCGCTCGGACTTATCGTTGAGCGTCGCGTCGGACGCGCCCGCCTCCTCCAGCGCCCAAAGCGCCTAGCACCAGCCCGCGCAGGCCTGGCCGCTGGAAGGGCCGCGAGCCCGAGCGCGACGCTTCTCCTACTCGAGCCTTCCGTTCCGCCTGTTGCCCTCGCTCAGTGACAGCCGCTCGAGGGGCCGCGGCCGGCGCCGGCATGCACCGGCTGTTTCACCATCGGCAGACTGCGAGCCGCCACCGCGGGGTTCAGGTCCATGGGTCGGTCGCCAGCGTAGATCTGGTGGCGTCCACGCTCCTGGAACCAATCGCGGGTCGTCGCGACCATGTGCATGTTTTCGACGATCTGCCGCCAACCGATCCCCGTGTTGTAAGCGCAGAAGGAGATCTCACCTTCCTGGGTGCCGTAGGGGATCACGCACATCTCGGTGCGGCGGAAGTCGTAGGTCCAGAGGTCCTGGAACCACATGCCACCCACCCAAAGCAGCTTCCATTTGGGTGCCGGTGACCGACCCCGGGTCATCGCGTGGCCCATCTTGCGGTTGAACAGCCGCACCAGATCGACGAGCCTCAGCCCGGTAGGCGCCTTGCGCTCGTCGAAGTTGCGGAGGAAGGCTAGGGCGATCTGGGTCAGCGTGGCCTTCTGGCCCCGCGCCGTGTCGACAATGATCTGGATGTCGTGGATGAAGCGCTCGGCGTCGAAGAACTGGGTGAGCGGCGCCCAGACCTTGGTTTCATAGTTGCAGGCCAGCAGTACACAGGCCCCACAGTTCGGGTGGCACGAGCAGGCGAGACCGCCGAACTTCGGCGCTTGAGGTCCCTTCAGCGCGCGCAGGTGATCGGCCAGGGAGGTGAAGGCCGTCATGGCGCCGAGCGGGAACCAGTCGCGGTGCGGATCGATCTTTCCATCGAAGTAGCGTGCGAACTCGTGCGCCAGGTGAGAGATCGTATAACGCTGACGGTGGCGATCCTCGTCGCTGATCTCCTCGTCCCGGCCGCTGAAGGAGATCGGCTGGAACGAGATCCCGCCCATGCGGTCGGAGTTGTCGATCAGGAACTGAAGCAGCGGCCCGACCTGCTCGTCGTTGAGCGTGTTCACCACGGTGACCACCGGGGTGATGTCAATGCCGGCGGCGTGCATGTTCTCGATCGCCTGGAGCTTGGCGTCGAGCAGGTTGGTAATGTGGCGGTGCGAGTTGGCTTCGTTGGTCACGCCGTCGAACTGGAAGTAAGCCGAGTCGAAGCCCGCCTCCTTCGCCTGGAAGGCGAACTCGGGCTCAAGGGCGAAGCGGAGGCCGTTGGTGGCCGCCTGGACGTTATAGTAGCCGACCTGTTTGGCGTAGCGGGTCGCCTCCAGGAAGTGCGGCGAGATCGTCGGCTCGCCGCCGGAGAATTGCACCGACATCTGGCGGCGCGGCTTGAACGAGATCGAGTCGTCGAGGATCTGCTTAATCTCGTCGAGGCTGAGCTCGTGGACGTAGCCGACCTGGTTCGCGTCCATGAAGCACGGGTTGCACATCATGTTGCAACGATTTGTCAGGTCGATCGTCAGAACCGCGCCCCGCCCGTAGCGAATGGACGAGCTGCCGTGCCGGTGGATCAGCTCGTCGCCCAGCGTACGGAAGTCGCGCCCGTAGTAGCGGGTCTCGATGATCCGATTGAACTCGGGATCGATCGAGAGAACGTCCTCGAAGGTCCCGTGTTCGTCGCACGTCTTGCGCATGAGGATCTTGCCGTCTTCCTCGAGGATCGTGGCCTTGATCTCGCCGCTGTGCCCGTTCGTCAGCTCCGCGAGATCGCGCTCGCCGCGGATGATCGCTTCGCGGGTCTCGACCACGCAGCGCGGGCACAGCGAGTCGGTCTCACGCGGCCAGCCGAGTGGCGGGTTGGTGCGCTCGCGGCTCTTGAGCAGGGGGCGCGGAGCCCACTCCGGTTGACGCGACGGGCTTTCCGGCAGGCGGGTGTTGACCGCCTGAAAGGTGTGCCAGCCGGCGTCGGCCAGCTCTTTTACGGTGGCGGCTAACAGGTCGTTCATGCGAACCTCCCTGTCGCTTGAGTATCCTGGGCCCAACGATGCTGCAGCTCTATCCGGACGTTCGGGCTATCCACGCTGCGAAGCGGCGTGCCACCTATACGGGGTGAGCCGCCGCACCGCCGATGGTGCCCACGGCAACGGCGGAGCTCAGCAGCGCGGATAGGGCGGGGTCGAGCGGGTTCGTTGGGCCTACCCACCTCGCACGACCGCCCAAAGCCTCGATCACAGTCTGGCGTTCCCGGTTCTGGCGAGGTTGGCGCGAAAGTCGCGCCGTGAGGCGCCGCCAGCCGGTCACACGTTCGGCCTGCCTGTCAGAGCAGGCTCGGTGATTATCTAAGACGGCCTCGATAGCCTTCGAGGATGCGACGATGTTATGGGGCTGCAAGCTCCGGATCTCTGGCCCTTCCGCGCCCGGGTTGCCGAGCGCGACTGTGCTGTATCCGTCGCCGATGTAGGCATAAAGCGTCAAGCGCAGATCAAGCGATACCGCCGGAGACGCGACGTAGACCAGGTCGTTGGGCAGCGGCCGATTGTCCGCCCAGCTGGCCTTCAGGCGCTCGAGCACCTCTCGGTGGGTCAGATCGACATAAGTGGCGTGGCCGTGCGCGGACTCGAGGTAGTGGCGGATGACTACCTCGTCTGGCTGCGCTTCACGGGCACCCGCCCGGAAATTCTGGGCCCGCTCCGGCGTGTCGAGGGTCCCGCCCAGCTCGGCCAGCTGGGCGAAGTCGACGATCTCGCCATCGGAGCCGCCGTCGAAACAGACCCAGCCTCGCCTGTCGATCACTCCGCTGGCCGTAGCCTGCAAGCTCTCTCGAACCCGCCCGGAAAAGAATACGGCATGCGGGTTCGCGTGCTCCAGCGTCGCCGCGAGCCCGTCGGGCGATAGGCTCGCTGGTACGGCGATGGATACCGCGCCCAGCCCGGCGGTGGCGAAGTCGACCAGGAACCACTCCGGCCGTAATTCCGAGACGATCGCGACACGCTGGCCAGCACCCACGCCGAGCCGCTCCTTCGCGTACAGCGCCGTGCGGATCACCTGGCGGTCGAACCGCCAATCGGGCGTCGGCTCCCAGCGATCACCGGATCCATGCAGGAAAACGCCCACCCGGTTATGCTCTCGCATGGCCAGCAGGTAAAGCCGGGTCAGCGTATCGGGGATCGTGTGAAGCGGCTTCGCTTCCCGCTGCTCACCCTCCCTGAACAGCGAATCGATGTAAAGAAACATGCGTCTCCGATTCCCGCGCCGAGCACGGGCTAAGCTTCGAGACAGTCATTCGCTAAACGGACGCGTGAGGAAAATGTTCCGAGCATGGACAACGCTCCCCCGTCACCGTCGAGCGTTGGGTCAGGTTTGCTGTCGGCACGGGGCGCCCTGGCCGGGCCTACGTCGGAGCCGGCCGAGCCAGGTCAACGGTTGGTGAGCATGCGAAACAACCGTTTCTCATCCGGGCCTCGATGGGCTCGAACGGCGACATCCTGCCACCCGAGTCGTTGCGAAAGGTGGGTGGCCAGGCCATCCAAGTCCGGGCTTCGCAAGCTCGCCGTCTCCACCACCACCTCCAGGGCGCCTCGGCCGGAATGATTACTGCCCGGCGTCAGCTCCGGCTCGGGGGCGTACCACCAAACCGTCACCTCCGGGTAATCGGGGGCGACAGCCGTAACCGCTCGCACGACATCAAGGATGTTCGGCCGACGCACGCTAGGCGAAGTGTCTTGCTGTTTGGGTGTAATGGGGCGTCCGCTTAGCAACGGGCGCCCAATGTGCAAGTTGCGATCCCAGCCCTGGGGATGCAAGCACCAAGTGAACTGGAAACTCCCGAGCTTGAACTTGTGTTCCATGGAGGCGCGATGGGAGTGAACTGAGTCTTCGTCTACTCGGAAGCTGATAGGCGAAAAGATGCTGCGTCGTCAGCTCGAAGCGCTCTGTAAACGGTCAGGGCTGGCCGGCCACGCTAGCCGGCCACCCCGCTCGTGCCAACCATCCGCCGTCGGCCAACGTCTAAGTTCGGGTGAGGGACCAACTCGCAGGAAAGTCGGTCGCAAATAAGCCGGGAGTAGAACAGGAACGGGCATGCGGTTTAGGATCCCGCCTACAGCCTTGGTTCTAGCGCTTACCCCATTTCTCTTGGCCACCGAGCCCGCCGGGTTGGCCGACGACAAGGACAAGAAAGCCGGTCCCAAGCCCTACCGGGCTCTGGCCAGCCGCGCGATTCAGGGCACGCCCAAGCTCGATGGTCGGCTGGACGAGCCGGTCTGGGCGCTGGCGCGGCCGATCACCGACTTCGTGCAGCGAGACCCGAACGAGGGGCAGCCCGCAAGCGAGCGCACCGAGGCGCGAGTGCTGTACGATGATGGTGCGCTTTACGTCGGGATCCGCGCCTACGACAGCGAGCCCGACAGGATCGTCGGTCAGCTGACGCGTCGCGATCAGTACTCACCTTCCGACTGGCTGGTCGTGAGTATCGACTCTTATTACGACCGGCGAACGGCGTTCGAGTTCCGTGTGAACCCGGCCGGGGTCGAGCGGGACAAGTATCTGTTCGATGACACGAATGACGACGACTCGTGGGATGCCGTTTGGGATGTGGCGACGGCGATCGACGAAGAAGGGTGGGTGGCGGAGTTCCGCATCCCGCTATCGCAGCTTCGCTTCTCGGCCGCGGCCGAGCAGACCTGGGGCTTCAACCTCGAACGGGTCATACAGCGCAAGAACGAGACGTCGCAATGGAAACCGATCCCGAAGGACGCGTCGGGCTGGGTGAGCTTGTATGGCGATCTGGTGGGGATCGAAGGGATCAGCGCGCCGCGGCGGCTCGAGGTGCTGCCCTACGTTGTGACCCAGCAGTCGTTCACGCCGGCCGAGGACGGGAACCCATTCCAGACGGGGCGAGAGTTCAACGGCAACCTGGGCGCCGACGTCAAGTACGGCCTGACCAACAGCTTGACGCTGAACCTTACCATCAACCCCGACTTCGGTCAGGTGGAAGCCGACCCGTCGGTGGTCAACCTGTCGGCGTTCGAGACTTTCTTCGAAGAGAAGCGACCCTTCTTCCTGGAGGGCGCCAACATCTTCAGGTTCGGCTTGAGCGGCAACGGGGGTATCGAGCAGCTGTTCTATTCGCGGCGGGTCGGCCGGCGGCCGCAAGGTGACGCTGACTCGCGGGGCGGCCACGTGGACATGCCGCAGAACACCACGATCGCCGGAGCCGCGAAGATTTCAGGGAAGACGGACGGGTGGTCGATCGGCCTGCTCGATGGGGTCACCTCGGAGGAAGGGGCCACCGTCATCGACGCCGAGGGCGTGCGGCACCAGGACGTGGTCGAGCCGCTCACCAACTACGGCGTGCTTCGAGTACAGCGCGACCTGAACGAAGGACAGAGCGCCGTCGGGTTGATCGCCACCACGGTCAACCGGCGGCTGCCCGAGTCGCTGGACTACCTGCGTAGCGCAGCGTACGCCGGCGGCATAGATGGCCGTCACCGCATCTGGGGCGGCGACTGGGAGATCAGGGGTCAAGTGCTCGCCTCGCACATCCGCGGCTCCGTGGCGGCGATCGAGGACGCGCAGCTCAGCTCGGCGCGCTACTTCCAACGCCCCGATGCGGATTATCTTGACTTCGATCCAAACCGTACGTCACTCACTGGCACGAGCGGCGCGTTCAGCTTCCAGAAGATCGGCGGCGGTCACTGGCGCGGTGCGCTCGCCACCTCCTGGGTCTCGCCGGGCTTCGAGGTGAACGATCTCGGTTTCCAGCGCCAGGCCGACCTATGGCGGAGCAGCATCTGGGTCGGCTATCGCGAGTTCCAGCCGGGCAAGATCTTTCGCCGCTACAACCTGAACTGGAACGCCTGGGACTTCAGGACCTTCGGCGGCGAGCAAACGGCGATCGGCACGAACGTCAACGGCAGCTTCACGCTGCTCAATTACTGGGGCGGCTTCGGCGGCCTCAATCGCGAGTTCCCCCGCACCAACATCCGCGTATTGCGAGGCGGCCCGGCGATGGAGAGCCCGGGCGCCTGGAACTGGTGGGGCGGATTCTTCAGCGACAGTCGCAAGCCGGTGCAGTTTGAGGCGGGGACATGGGGTTGGACGGATGACGAGCGCTCCAGTGCCTCCGGGGTGTGGTTGGATGTGGTTGTGCGGCCGACCTCCAACCTGCGGCTCACGCTGGGGCCGTGGTTCGACTGGTCGCACGACGACTGGCAGTACGTGACTACGGAGGACGCGCTGGGATCAACGCACTACGTCACGGGCGTGCTGGATCAGAAGACGCTGGCGATGACCACGCGGGTCGACTGGACGTTCACGCCGAACCTGAGTCTGCAGGTCTACGCTCAGCCGTTCATCTCGGCCGGCGACTACACGGAGTTCCGTGAGGTCGTGGCGCCAAAAACCGCCGAGTACGGCGACCGCTTCGCTACGCTGGGCGCAGACCGGTTGACCTTCGTACCGAGCGAGGATCGCGACGAGCCCGGCACCTACTTCGCGGATCTGGACCGGGACGGCGCGGTCGATCTCGAGTTCGACGACCCGAACTTCAGCTTCAAGCAGCTGCGCTCCACCGTCGTGCTGCGCTGGGAGTACATAACGGGGTCGACGATGTTCTTCGTTTGGTCACAGAGCCGCACGCGTCAAGATTTCTTCGGGAGCTTCGCCCCCTTTCGCGACCTGGACGCCCTGGGCGATGTGCAAGGCGAGAACATCTTCAGCGTGAAGGTGAACTACTACCTGAATCCGTGATCTGAAGCGGATCGGGATCCTGCGACGAGCCGTCGGCGCCGCGGTCTCTACCGAGTCGCGGCGCGCGCCGCTCACGTAGCCAGCTTCCTCCCAAAGGTCAGAGATCCGAGCCCCGCAGGCCTTATCGCGCTTGTCCCCCTCTCAACCCAGCCCTAAGCTGATCCGCCGAACCGGCGGCGCCCTGGCTGGGGGTCGTCGGCCGGCCGGATGGGCAACGGCACCGAGCAGAGGAGGTGACATGCGGTTTCTGGATAAGGTGGCGTTCGTGACCGGCGCCTCCAGCGGCATCGGGCGCGCCTGCGCCCTACGCTTTCAACAGCAAGGCGCCTTGGTATTCGCGGTCGCCCGGCGCGAGAAGCGTTTGACACCGGCATTCGACAGCTACGCGGTGGCCGACGTGCGCGTCGATGATCAGGTCAAATCCGCTGTGCGCAAGTGCGTGGATAGCTTCGGGCGGATCGACTACCTGATCAATGCCGCCGGCGTGATCGGGACGGGCGGGGTTCTCGACACGCCGCCTGCGGAATGGGATCGGCTGTTTGCGACTAACGTCGACAGCCTCTACTACGTCACGCGCCACGTGGCACCGCAGCTGATCGAGAGCCGCGGAGCGATCGTCAACATCTCGTCGGTCACCAGCCTGCGACCCTACGGCAACCTGTTGGCCTACTGCGCGACCAAAGCGGCGACCGACATGTTCACGCAGTGTTTAGCTCTGGAGCTGGCGCCTCACGGAGTGCGCGTGAACGCCGTGAACCCCGGCGTCGTGGTCACGGAGCTGCACACGGCCAGCGGGGCGGTGCCGGACTACGAGGCATTTCTCGAGCGGTCAAAAGACACCCATCCATTGGGCCGCGTCGGGCGTCCTGAAGAAATCGCGGCGTTGTGCGCGTTTCTCTGCTCGGACGAGGCGGGGTGGATCACGGGCGGGATTCATTCGATTGATGGGGGTCGGGCGCTTTTGTCGGCGCGTTAGGGCGGGTGCGGTGTTGGTTGACGCTTTGTTGTACGTACTGAGCGAATACCCAATATCGAATGTTCAATGCTCAATTCCCAAGTGGGTGCTGGTGGCTGCTACGTGCATGGCAGAGATGGCCTGAGGTTTGAGCAGAATCAGCCCGGTGAAGTGGACGGGCGGCGAAGCTACGATCTGGAGGAGCGGCTCGTACGATTCGCTGTCCTGGTGTGCTCGACGGTGGAGAGCTTGCCCTCGACTCGAGTTGGCAAGCATGCGGCGGGTCAGCTGATTCGATGTGGAACGTCGCCAGCAGCTAACTATGGCGAAGCCCAGAGCGGCGAGTCACGCAGAGATTTTATTCACAAACTGAAGCTTTGCCTGAAGGAGCTGTGAGAGACACGGGTCTGGCTGACGCTGTCACAGCGGCTGGCGCTTGGTGACGTGCAAGCTCTGGCCTCCGCTAGTCAAGAATCAGAGGAGCTTATTCGAATCGTCGCTAAGAGTATTATCAGTGCAGAGCGCAATGCGTAAGGCGGTCCTCGACCGTCTCCACGCCTACTTCTACATTGGACATTCATTATTGGACATTCGACATTCGCCAGAATATCAGTGTTCGATGTTGGATGTCCGATGTTCGATGTTCACTCCTGCATCTGCAGGCTGCGGGCGATACTCGCCGCCACCCGCGCATTATTCTCCAGCAGCGCCAAGTTCGCCCGCAGCGATCGTCCCTCCGTCAGCTCCGCCACCCGAGCCAGCAAGAACGGCGTCACCTCCGCTCCCCGTATCCCCCGGGCTTTCAGATCGGCCAGCGCCTGCGAGACCGTCGCCTCGCTCTCCGGACCCGATAGCGCCTCCTTCGCCGGCGGCGGCACACAAACCAGCAGCGCGCCCGGCAGTTCGAGCGCTCGTGCTTCTTGCCAGATCTCGGCGATCTCTTCCGCGCTGTCGGCCCTCAGATCCAGCCGCAAACCACTCTCCGCTGACCAGAAAGCGGGCAGCTCGTCGGTGCCGTAGCCGACGACCGTCACGCCCAGGGTCTCGAGCCGCTCCAGTGTGGCCTCGACGTCGGTGATCGCTTTGGCGCCAGAACAGACGAGCACGATCGGCGTACGGGCCAGCTCGAGAAGGTCGGCAGAGACGTCAGGGATGCCGGGTCCGGGGTGAACGCCGCCGATGCCTCCGGTGGCCGCCACGGGCAACCCGGCCCGGTGGGCCAAGAAGATCGTCGCGGCGACGGTGGTGCCGCCCGTCGTGCCACCTCAACCCCCGATAACAATACCCCCGGCCCATAATTCATCCTCGTTGCCCACTCTATTGCAATTCGTTATC
>CAYGCC010000397.1:0-6069 GCA_964348165.1 uncultured Gemmatimonadota bacterium
GTTCTGCTCAGCGCTCGGGCGGATGCCGGGCGTCGAGCCTGGGATGATGTAGCGCGGCGTCTCAGCTCCGCCTCCTGGCTCGACTCCCTCGGTGCCGGCGAGGGGCGGGCGCTGCTGGCCCGAGCTCAGCTCGAGACCGGGCGCTACGAGCAGGCGCACGAGAACTACCGCACCTTCCTCGACTACTCTATCGAGCGCGTCCCGCGAGCCCTCTCAGAGATCGGCCTGGCACGCACGTTGGCCGCGCTCGGGGACGGCGAGGCTGCCGCGGCGCACCTCCTCCGCGCCGCTGAATCGATCCCCGAGCTCAAGCCATGGGTGTTGATGCGAGCCGCGGAGAGCCGGGCGGCCGCCGGCGACACCGCCGCCGTTCGCGAGCTCGTGGCACGTGCCAACGCTTGGCCGGTTCATCGACGCACGTTGGCCGAGGTTCTGGCCTACGAGCGAGCCGGCGACACGCCGAGCGCCCTCCGACTGCTGCTCGACGCCGCCGACTCGCCGGACGGGCGGAATCACGCGGCCGACCTGCGAGCGCGCGCGGCGCGAATCCTCCTCAGCGAGGGCGACACGGCGGCCGCGCGTGGCACCCTGCGTACTGCGATCCGGGTCCGTCCCAGCGCCGCCGCTGATGCCGCCGACCTGCTATCGAAGCTGCCCGGGCTCGACCTGGACGATCAACTAGCTCTGGCCCGCGCATTCGAGCGTGCGAAGCAGCCTGGCAGAGCCGCGGAACATTACATCCAATACTTGAAGCGGCGGGACGTGCCGGATGCGGAACGCCAAAGCCTGCAACTCAAGATAAGCGACTTGCTCTACCGTGCCGGCCGCTATGCCGCCGCCATCCAGACGCTCGAGTCGCTGCTGGCTGCGCAGCCGCCGCCCTCTATTCGACCACGCGCCGAATTCCTCCTGGCCCGAGTCACTTACCGCCGCGGCTGGCGTCGGGAGGGCCGGGCCCGTCTGCGCGAGATCGCCGATCGCTATCCGGGCAGCGGTTCGGCCTTGCGGGCGCTTTCACTGCTGGGCGACCTCTACGAGAGCGCCGGCAACATCGCCCGGGCGCGCGCGATCTACGAAGAGATCGTCGAGCGCTACGGCAGCTCGCGGGCGGCACCCGGCGCACGCTTCCGCCTCGGCGTCCTCGCCTTCCTGGACGGCGACTACGCCGGCGCCCGACAGCATTTCGATCGACTGCGGCGACGTTACGGGTTGAGCAATCATCAGGGCCTCCGTGCCACTTACTGGTCCGCGCGAGCGCGCCAGGCCGAAGGCCGGCTCGGCCAGGCCGCCGAGGCAGAGCGCCTGTTTCGCCAGGTGCAGGCCCGTGACCCCTTCGGCTACTATGGTCTGCTGGCGGCGGAACGGGCCGGGATCGACCCCTGGGCGAGCCTGACTCGGGGACCCGATCCAAGCGAGATCGAGCCCGCGATTCGCCAGAAGCTGGCGCTGGTGGATCTGCTTCGGTTAGCCGGCCTCGACGACGAGGCGCGTTCCGTCCTCGAGTCGGTTGTGACCGCCAAGTCGCGACGGCCGGAGGAGAAGCTCGGCCTCGCCCTCGCCCTGGCAGAGCGTGGGTTCGGGCAGGAGGCCGTCAATCTGGGCTGGCAGGCCCACTCCAAGCTTGGAGTCTGGAGCGTCAGCGTCCTGCGAGCGATCTACCCCCTCGCCTTCCGCGAGATCATCGTCGCCGAGGCCCAGGATCGCGAGCTCGATCCGTACCTCGTCGCCGCAATGGCCCGTCAGGAATCGGCCTTCGCCGCCGACGTCGTGTCTCGGGCCGGGGCCCGCGGTTTGATGCAGATCATGCCGCAGACGGGCCGCTCGTGGGCCGACCGCCTGGGGATTCGCGACTATTCGGACGACCTGCTTTTCCATCCCGAGATCAACGTTCACCTGGGAGCCGCCTATTTCGCCGACCTGCAGCGCCGCTATGGCGAGCTGCAGATCGCCCTCGTGGCCTACAACGCCGGGCCGACGCGGGCGCGGCGCTGGCGCGAGCGACCCGCCTATCAGGCCGATCCCGAGCTCTTCGCCGAGCGGATTCCTCTCTCCGAGACGCGCACCTACGTAAAGAGCGTACAGACCTGGTACCGCATCTACCGTCAGCTTTACGGAGAGCAGGGCCAGGCCCAGCCGGCCGACTGATCGCGCCCCCCAGCCGTTCGAATCCACCCACAAGTCGGCCCCGACCTCGATCTAAGTGACCAAATTTCCTTGCGTTTCCGAAGCGTTGACAGTCGCCCGCTGCAACGATATCATGGCCGCGTTTCTCGCAGTCTTTAACTCGTTGCAGGAGGTAAGTCTTTATGGCCAGGGGGCGCATCAAGTGGTTCAATGATGCCAAGGGCTACGGTTTCATTGAGCAGCCGGAGGGACAGGAGGACGTGTTTGTCCACTTTTCTTCGATCATCATGGAGGGGTTCAAAACGCTCTCGGAAGGCCAAGAAGTCGAGTTCGAGCTAAAGCAAACCGACAAGGGGCTACAGGCGGCCAACGTTACGCGCGTGTAGCCCTTTTTTTATAAGAGTCAAGGGGGCCGCACCACTCGCCCGGACTTTCCCGGTCCGGGCGAGTTTTGTTGTCACCACGCGGCGGAATCGATAAGCCGGGTCGCGGGGCTGTTCCCGAGCACTAGGCGCGGCCCCGGCCCCGGCGCATATTCCCAGCACATGGCCGAGCAAGGAAGAAAGCGGGTGTTTCTGGTGGACGGGCACGCCCTCGTCTACAGGGCGTTCTACGCCATGATCAGTCGTCCACTCCGCACCTCGCACGGCGAGAACACGTCGGCGCCGTGGGGCATCACGAACTTCATTCGCAAGATCCTGGCCGAGGAGAAGCCCGACTATCTCGCCTTCGTCTTCGACGCCGGTGGCGAGGAGACCTTCCGCCACGAGATCTACGCCGATTACAAAGCGACGCGCGAGAAGCTGGACGAGACGCTGCAGGAGGACTTCGCCACCGCCATGCGGCGAATCCGCCAGATCCTCGAAGCCTACGACATCGCCGTCGTCGAACTGGAGAACTATGAGGCCGACGACGTCATCGGCACCCTCTCACGGCTGGCCGCCCAGCGCGGGTTGCAGGCCGTGATCGTGTCGGGGGACAAGGACTTCTACCAGCTCATCGGCGACGGAATCGCCCTGCTCAACCCCGGGCGCGGCGGCGCGGCGGCCGTCGCGGCCGAGTTCGTCGATCAGGCGAACGCCGCCGACCGACTTGGCGTGCCGCCCGAGCGCGTCACCGACTACCTGGCGCTGGTCGGCGACTCCTCTGACAATATCCCCGGGGTGCGCGGCATCGGACCGAAGACGGCCGTACAACTGATCGAGCGTTTCGGCTCGCTCGAGGAGATCCTCGCGCACGCCGCCGAAGTCGAACAGAAGCGGCCGCGCGAGGCGCTGCAGCGCCACGCCGAAGAAGCATGCCTCTCTAAGGATCTGGTGACGATCCGCGATGACCTTCCCATCAAGCTCAAGCTCGACGAGCTGAAACTGGGCGAACCGAACCGCGAGCGGCTGCGAGACCTGTTTCTCGAGCTGGAATTCCACACGCTGGTTCGCGACGTGGCCCCGGAAGCGGAAGAGCGTGTCCGCGTCGAGGAGACGACCACCTACGAGGTGGTGAAAGACCCGGAACGTTTGTCCAAGATCGCCGAGCAGGCGAGTCGCCGCGGCCGTCTGGCGCTGGAGCTGCGCGGCGAGAATGTGAGCCCGGTCTCGGCCAAGGTCATCGGGCTGGCGATCGCCATCGAGCCCGGACACGCCTTTTACCTTCCGCTCGCCCATGTGGCCCCCCAGCGGTCGGGCGAGCTAGTGCTGGAGGAGTCGAGCCGGCGCGAGCCGGCCAACCTGCCGGGGCTCTCGACGGCGGCGATGCGGCCGCTGGCCGAGCTGCTGGCCGACGAGGCGGTCGCGATCGTCGGGCACGACCTCAAGCGTGGCTTGCTGATGCTCGGAGCTTGCGGCCTGGAGCTGCGTGGCGTTCAGCGCGATGTGATGATCGCCTCGTACTGCCTCGACCCGGGCCGGCGACAGCACGACCTCGACACGCTGACGCTCGAGGAGTTCGGGCAAAAGCTGATGGGCTACGAGGAGCTCTGCGGCAAAGGAAAATCGGCGATCTCTTACGCCGAAGCGCCCATCGAGAAGGCCGCCCGCTTCGCGGGGGAGCGGGTCGACTTCGTGCTCCGCATCGATGAGCGGCTGGGGCGCCAGCTAGACGACTACGGCCTGAGAAAGCTGTTCGACGAGCTGGAGATGCCCCTGATGCCGGTGCTGGCGGAGATGGAGCGGGCCGGCGTCGCCATCGATACCGCGTTCTTCGCTCAGATGAGTCGCCGGCTGGAAGGCGAGCTGAAGCTGGTGGAGGAGGAGATCTTCAAGCTCGCCGGGCGCGAGCTGAACATCAACTCACCGCTGCAGCTCCGCGAGGTCCTGTTCGATCAGCTGGGGCTGCCCGTGAAGAAGCGAACGAAGACGGGGCCCTCCACCGACGCCGAGGTCTTGGAGCAGCTCGCCAACGAAGGTCATCAGATCCCCCGGCTGATCATCGAGTTCCGCGAGCTTTCCAAGCTCAAATCGACCTACGTCGACGCGCTGCCGGCTCTGGTGAATCCGGACAGCGAGCGGATCCATACCTCCTTCAACCAGACCGTAGCGTCCACGGGACGGCTCAGCAGCTCGGAGCCCAACCTCCAGAACATTCCGATCCGCACGCCGCTGGGCGCGGAGATTCGCCGGGGTTTCATTCCGGCCGAGGGAATGGTCCTGCTCGCAGCCGACTATTCGCAGATTGAATTGCGAATCCTCGCTCACCTTTCCGGCGACCCGGCGTTCGTGGAGGCGTTCAACAGAGGACGCGACGTGCACCGTGAGACGGCGGCGCTGATCTTCGGCGTGGCCGCCGCCGCCGTCACGCCGGCGATGCGAGGTCAGGCCAAGACCGTGAACTTCGCGACCCTCTACGGACAGGGACCGGCGGCGCTGGCCCGACAGCTCGGGATCAGCGTCGGCCAGGCCCGCCAGTTCATCGCCAGCTACTTCGAGCGCTTCCCCGCCATCCGCGCCTACCTCGACCGTCAGGTCGAGGTGGCCCGGGAGCAGGGCTACGTCGAGACGCTGTTTGGCCGGCGCCGCTATATACCCGAACTCAACTCCAAGAACCCGAACATCCGCGGCTTCGGCGAAAGGGTCGCGACCAACTCACCGATTCAGGGTACCGCGGCGGACCTCATCAAGCTCGCGATGATCGACATTCACCGCGCGCTCGCAGAGCGCCGAGACCGGGCCCGCATGATCCTTCAGGTTCACGATGAACTGCTGTTCGAGGTCGATCCCGTGGGGCTGGACGACGTGAAGACGCTGGTGAGGTCGAAGATGGAGGGCGCGCTGCGACTCGAGGTGCCGGTGGCGGTCGACATCGGCGTGGGCCCCAGCTGGTTCGAGGCTAAGGCCGGTTAGCCGCACTAGAGCCAGGCCCAGAATTCCGGCCGCACGCGCACGATCAGCTCCCAATTTCCACCTTGCCGCAACCCGCGCGCCAGCTCAACGCGCACGATGTCGAACAGCAGACCCACCCCGGTCCCCACGCCGATCAGCGGTCCTCGTGTCGGCCCGGCCCTCGGTCCCTCCTGGTTCCACGCCTCGATCGCCCGTCCGGCGCTCTCCCCCTCCCGTCCAACCCAGCCAACGTCGGCGAAGGCGGCGACGGAAAGAAAGGGCGGCATGACCGGACGACCTAGCTCCAGCCCCGCGCCGCCGTACACGTTGCCCAGGAAGCGATGGAAGCGGTAGCCGCGCACGGTGCCGCGACCGCCCGCAGGTAGGAGGCGTTGCGCGGGGATGCGACCACCCGACACGGCGGCGGCGCCGGCGAACAGACGCAGGTCCAGACCCAGTCCGGCGTTCGGCCACAAACGTTCCCCGCGGGCCGCCACGCGCACGTACTCGAACTCGCCGGCCAGCGCCGGCGTCGCCGCCTCGATCCGCCCCTCCCAGCTTAAGCCGCCGATCCGCTCCAGCGCACCGACCGGTGGGCGCCTCAGATCCAGCGCGAGCCAGGTCGCCTGAC
>CAYGCC010000398.1:0-5257 GCA_964348165.1 uncultured Gemmatimonadota bacterium
TCGGCGATCTGCTGGCCGCGCTCTCCGGTGGAGCTTGGCTGGCCTATCTGTCGGTGATCGTTCCAATGGGGTTGTTCAACGTCATCGGATCGCTCCAAAACATCGAGTCGGCCGAAGCGGCCGGCGACGCTTACCCGACGCGGCCGTCGCTGGCGGTGAACGGACTGGGCACGCTGGCGGCGGCGGCCTTCGGCTCCTGCTTCCCGACGACGATCTACATCGGACACCCCGGTTGGAAGGCGTTGGGCGCCCGGGCCGGTTATTCGGTTTTGAACGCCGCCTTCTTCACGGTGGTGCTGCTGAGCGGAATCCTCTCCCACATCGCCTGGGCGGTGCCGATCGATGCGGGGATGGCCATCGTCCTCTGGATCGGCATGGTGATTACCGCCCAGGCCTTTCAGGCCACGCCCCGGGAACACGCGCCGGCCGTCGTCGTCGGGCTGCTCCCCGGCGTGGCGGCCTGGGGTGCCATCATGGCCAAGAACGCGCTGCGCGCCGTGGGCTACGGCGCGCCGGGCGGGCCCGAGTTCTCCGAGTCGCTGATCACCGCGTTCCAGGGCAGCGACACCTGGATCCACGGCGCCTTCGCCCTCGAGCAGGGCTTCGTGCTCACCGCGATGCTTCTCTCGGCGGCGACGGTGCGGATCATCGAGCGACGCTTCGCCTCGGCGGCGCTGTGGGTCGCGGCCACCGGTGTCCTCGCGGTCCTGGGTCTGGTCCACTCCTATCGCTGGACGCCGGGCGACACCGTCATCTCGCTGGCTCCGGCCTGGCCTTGGGCGGCGGGTTACGCCGTGATGGCCGCCGGCTTGTTCGCCGCCCGCTGGGTCACCACGCCGGCCGCTGACTGACGCGGGCTACCGTACCGCCGCGTCGGTGCGGCGCGCAGCGTCTTTACCGGCCGTGGGATCTTCCGCAGCGGCCTCGACATGTTCGTGGTCGAGCTTCGGCGTCGCCGCCCTCGGCTACTTCATCGGGGACCTGGTGGCGGGTTGGCTGGGCGGGCGCTAGTAGTGGCCGCGGCAGGGCAGGGCACCGGACGCATCCGCCACTCGCTCCCGCCGGGATCGTCAGTGCCACCATCGATCCGTGCCACCCGCGTTCCGTCGGCCTCTGTCCAGTAGATGATCCGCTTCGGGTAGTCGTGCTCGGGGCTCTCGAACACCGCCCGTCCGCCCTTCAATTCGGTCAGCCGGAAATCGTCCGCAGAGGCTCTGCCGCCCGGATAGGGGCGTAGCAGGATGCCCGAACTGTCGGCCAGGATCAGCGAGAACTCGAACTGGACGGTGCGGCCATCTCTGTTGTAGCGGGTCGTCCCCACGATGATATTGGCCGAGGGGCTGGTGTAGAACTCCTCGATCGTGCCGGCGCCCTGGCGGCTCTCGAAGCTGCCCTCCCAGCAGCCGCGCATGAACGCCAGGTCGGCCAGGGTCGGGCCCGTCGACTGGGCCGGCGGCTCGACGCGTTTGAGTGAGCCGAGGGCTGTCGGGTGTAGCTCGGAAACGACGCCGGTCGGCGCAAGCAACAGCGCGGCCAAGGTGACGAGAGCGGCGCGTCGCATGAGGAGCCTCCTCGGAGGTGTTGGGGCACAGGATGTCTTGAATCGGCGGGTCTCATGATGCGGCCGGGAGCCGAACGGGGTCAAGCAAGGTTCGGTAAGCCGGCGCGTGTGCGATGCCGGTGCATCTTTCGATGATGACGTGTAGCCTGTTGTGCGTGCAGTTCAAATAAGTCTTACTTTGCCGACGTCTACCAGAAGACATATCTTCTAGCACGCCCGACAAGTGATACCAGGAGCAAGGTAGATGCTGGGACGACTATCGACTGCCCTGGCGGCGCTGACGCTGATGGCCGCGGCCGCCGGATATGCTCAGACACCCCAGTCACAGCCGTTAGAGGTCGAGGCCGTCGCGCCCGACTTCGAGCTACCCGGCGCCACGCGCTACGGCGTGTTGAAGGACCCGGTGCGGCTCAGCGATTACAAGGGGAAGACGGTCGTGCTGGCGTTCTTCTTCAAGGCGCGGACCCGTGGTTGAACGATCCAGATGCATGCGTACCGTGATCAGTACGCACAGTTGTTCAACGACGGCCAGGACGTCATCCTCATCGCCATCAGCGCCGACCCCGTAGAAGAGCTCGCCGCCTGGGCGCGAGACGACCAGTTCCAGTTCCTCATGGCCAGTGACGCGGACGCCGAGGTCGGGAGACTCTACGGCGCGCTGGCCGGCCGGGCGGGCCTGACCAACCGCAACCTGTTCGTGGTGGGACCGGACGGGAAAATCGCTTATCGGGCGGTGCCCTTCCGCGAAATCGATCCCACGGCCTACAGCGAGCTGGGCGTGGCGATCGACAAGCTGACGCCCGAGGAGGAGGGGTAGGCGACTCGCAACGGCCCGGGGCGCCCGTCGGCGTGATTGGCGCCCCGGCACCGCAGGTTGCGCTCAGCTCTCGCTTCCGAGCGCCCTCTTGATCGCTGCCTCGATGTCCTGATCCTCGCCCAGGCCCGTGTAGGCGACCTTGCCCGCGGCATCGAGCACAACGATGTAAGAAGTCGACGGCGCCATAAAGGCCCGCACGGCTCGGCCGTCGGTGTCCCAGAGCACGCGGCCCGCCATTTCGTGTCTTTCCAGATGACGGCGCACGCGCCGCTGAGTCTGGTTCACCGCGACGGCCACGATCAGAAATTCAACCTGCTCTCCGTACGTCGCGGAGGCGGCTTGCATCTGCGGCTCTAGCGCTTTGCACAACGGGCACCAGAGCGCCCAGAACTGAAGAAGCACTGGCTTCTCACCCACGTATTCGCCCAGGTCGATGGGGTTACCCTCCAGATCCTCGATCGTCACCGCGGACGCCTCCTCGCCCACGGCGATGCCGATCTGCGTCTCCTGGGCGTTCGAGGCACGCGCGGTTGCGGCTACGAGCAGTGACGCGGCAAAGATTGCGACGAGCTTCCAACGTCTAATCATCACAGCACCAATCCTACTTGCACGAAGTAATATTCGGCGACACCGATCAGGATGAGACCGGCGGCCTTCTTGATCCAGATCATCCAGCGCCCCGATCGCGGGAGCGCCGCCAGGGCGCCCGAGCTGAGGCCGACGGCGACCAGCAGCGCCGTCATCCCCAGCGAGAACACGAACAGGTAGATGAACCCCAGAACCGCGCTGCCGGTGCCGGCCACCCAGGTGAGCACGGCGGCGAAGGCCGGGGCGCCACACGGCGCGGCCACGATCCCCGACGTGGCGCCCAGCAAAAACACGGCCGGCACGGAACCGCCCCGCAGCCCCGAGGCCCAGGCGACGAGACGGCGCGGCGCCGAGACTGGGATCACGTCCAGCATCGCGAGCCCGAACAGCAACAGCAGGTTCCCGATGGCGAGCCGCGCCCAGGGGCTGGCGCTGACGGTACCGAAGAGCGACCCCGTGAGCCCGGCGATCAGCCCCAGCACCGCGTAGAACATGGCCAGGCCGGTGACGTAGGTCAGGGTGAGCGCGACCGTGCGCCGGCGCGACGCGTCGGGGCCGGCGCTGCCGCCGATCACGCCGACGGTGATCGGGATCATCGGGTAGACGCAGGGCGTGAGGCTGGTCACGAGCCCCGCCCCGAACAACAGACCCGCAGCCACAAACGGACTGCTGCCGAGGGCTTCGCCCAGGTCTACGGCCGCGGCGGCGACCAACGGGATGAACGTGCTCACGGCCGTATGTTACGGCGAAGGCCACAACGGACAAGGTAGCTCCGAGGCGCGGGGGTTGGTCTGGGGCGAGCAACCTCCGGTATATTCGGACGGCGACCAAGTGGAGGACGCGGCGCGCCGCGGCCCGGCGCTGCGGCACGGAAGCGGCGCTGAGGCGGACGGGATCAGAGATGGGAGCCATGGCTGATCGATGCGAGACTCGCTGACCAACTTTCGTGACGTGTGGGTTCTTTACGTGCGCGAGCTGCGGGCGGCGCTGCGCGAGCGCTCGATCGTGGTCTACAGCGTCATCTTGCCGATCTTCCTCTACCCGGTGTTTCTCTGGCTCATGTTCACGGCGATCACGTTCGTCGAGGGGCTGTCCGAAGGCTTCACCTCGAGGACGGTGCTCTTCGATCTTCCCGAGCGGCACGCGAGTATCCGCGACTCGCTCGCCGCCATGGACGCAGTCGACTTGCGTGAGGCGCCCGCCTCGTCCGATTCGGCGGTCGCCCTCGTTCGCCGGGGCGAACTGGACGCGGTGGTCGAGTTCGACGCGGCCGACGCGAGCGCCGCCGCGATCCCCGACAACTTCCGCGTCCGCATCACCTACGATCGCTCGGAAGAGCGCAGCCGCCGGGCCCGCGCCCGCATCAGCCAGGTGATCGACGGCTACCGGGACGGGTGGTTGGGCCGGGAGGCGCAGGCGCGGGGGCTGGATGAGGCCGAACTGGAGGGGTTCCGGGTGACCACGCAGGACGTCGCCACGGGCCGCGAGCTGGGCGCGTTTCTGCTCGCCCAGCTGATCCCGCTCTTCCTCATCATCATGGTCGCGATGGGCTGCTTTTATCCGGCCATCGACTCCACGGCCGGTGAGCGGGAACGCTCGACCTGGGAAACGCTGATGAGCGTGGCCGCTTCGCGCGGCAGCATCGTCACGGCCAAGTACCTTTACGTGGCGACGCTCGGTACGGCCGCCGGGATGCTGAACGTCGCCGCCATGGTCGTGTCGATCGGCGCCGTGATGGGGCCGCTGCTGGGGGCGCGAACGGGCGAGCTGGAGTTCGAGCTGCCGGCGCTGTCGGTGCCGATCATGCTCGTGGGCGCCCTGATCCTCGCCCTGTTCTTCGCCGCGGCGATGATGCTGGTCGCGTCGTTTGCGCGCACGTTCAAGGAGGGGCAGGCGATGATCACGCCGATCTACTGGCTGGCGCTGATCCCCATCTTCCTGTTGGGCTCTCCCGACCAGGGGCTGACGGCGACGCTGGCGCTGGTGCCGATCGGCAACATGGCGCTGGTCGTCAAGGACGCGGTCAACGGCGTGTACGCCTGGCCGCTGATCGGCGTGGCGTTTCTGGTGAACCTGGCTCTGGTCGCCGTCTGTCTGCGCGCGGCCCGAGCCGTGCTCGAGTTCGAGGACTACGTGCTGGGATCTTACGACGGAAGCTTCTGGAAGCTGGCGCGCGAGCGCTTGCTGGGTCGCGCCGCCAAACCGTCCGCGGCGGGAGGCCGACGATGAGCGACCTGCGGGTGCAGGTGCAGGGTTTGGCCAAGACGTTCTTTGACGAGTCCCGAGGCGAG
>CAYGCC010000399.1:0-2465 GCA_964348165.1 uncultured Gemmatimonadota bacterium
ATGAAGCGAGGGCACCCGCCGCACCCGACCTGCCCTCGCCTCGACCTAGGAGATCGCCCGCACGTGGAGGATCTCGGCGTCCGCCAGTGGACGGACGTCGTGCGGTCCAAGGGTGAGAACGGCGACCGTGCGCCCATCACCGGCCACGAACTCTACTTCCAACGCGCGACCGGCTTCATACACGCCGACCACCGCGCCCACATCGCCGGCGCGAAGCGCATGCACCGGGACGTCGCGCGTCAGGACGACCGTATCAAGCTCGCGAATCATCATTTGCGCCTATCGTTCTTGCAGCGGATATGCCGTCACCAGTCGCGGCCGCAAACGGCCGCTCTCGATCAACCAGACGGTCGTCAGCCATGTCTCGACACCGCTCGGTGTGCTGATGTCCCCCTCGACAATGTACTTGATGCCGTACGACCCCGGTATCTTCTGAACCACCTTGCCTTCTCGAGCCAGCCGCTCCAACTCGAACTTCAGCCGCGGTGCGCTGTCGTCATCGAATCCGAGCCCACGAAAGAAACGAGCCTTAGAACGACCGACGGGGTGATTCAGCGACAAGAGATAGCTCGTGACTTTTCCTAACGGTACGTAAGCCGCGTCGGCGTTGGGAAGCCTTGACTCCGT
This sequence comes from uncultured Gemmatimonadota bacterium, assembly GCA_964348165.1. Taxonomy (GTDB): domain Bacteria; phylum Gemmatimonadota; class Gemmatimonadetes; order Palauibacterales; family KS3-K002; genus CAYGAJ01. The sequence continues at coordinate 628 of CAYGCC010000399.1, forward strand.
ATCCATTGATGGACAGGAGCATGGTCTCTGATCCTCAACGGACTGTCATCTGGGGTCCTCTTGCACCCCGGCTGCGCTCCTCGCACCGTTCGGAATGCCCCGGGCCCTCCAGAGACCGTGATCTGCACCGCCACGAGCAGACTCGCCCGCGACCGCGGGATGCGGCGGTTGCCACGAGAGATTCGCCCGCGAACAGGGCGTGTGCGACGGATGCCGCGAGCCGATTCGCCCGCGATAAGGAGGGTGCGGCGGGTGCCACGAGCGGACATTTGGAGCGCCTTGGCCCGCGCAACGTGTCGGCCCGGCACGGCGCGACATGAAGCGAGGGCACCCGCCGCACCCGACCCATTTCACGCCGCCGGGGCTCGCACCGTTATGAGGGTGCAAGGCCGCCGCAGACGGCGCGGCCGACGAGCGAAAGCCGCAACCCGGAGGCGATAGAGATGTCGAGGCGAGTGAAAGTCATTGGCGGCGTGGTGCGTGGATCGGCGTTCCTGTTCAGCGTATGCGTTCTCCTCCCGATCGTCCTGTTCGAACACCTGGCCGCGACCGTGGCGGGGACGAGCCTCGGGCCGCTGGTATGACCGAGGCGCCGTCACCGATGTCGTCGGCGCGCGCCGCAGCGCACAGTCGCGAAAACCCGACGGAGCCGTGGCTGGCCGAGCTGATGGCCCGCCACGGCACCGAGCTGCGCCGTCACCTGACCGGCATGGTCGGCGACGACGCCGACGACCTGCTGCAGGAGGTCTGGCTTACGACGTACCGGCGGCCGCCCGAGACGGGTGCCGGAAGCAACGTGCGGGCCTGGCTCTATCGGGTGGCCACGAACGCGGCGCTCGACCGGCTGGCCCGGGACCGGCGGCGGCGGGCGGCGCTGGACGGCGCGCGGCTCAAGCTGGTGCCTGAAGGACGGGGCGCGCCCGACGCGACGTTCGAGAGTTTGAGCGCGAAGGCGCGCGCCCGGGTGCGCGAGCGGCTGGCCGGGCTGCCGCACAAGCAGCGGCAGGCGGTGTGGCTGCGCTGGGTGACGGGCGCCGACTACGCTGAGATCGCCCGGGCCCTCGCCTGTTCGCAGGAGAGCGCCCGGGCCAACGTCTACAACGGCATGAAACGGCTACGTGGCGAGCTGTTCGACCTGTGGAAAGAGGAGAGTTCGGGATGAGCGCCGACACCTGCCGCTACTCGGAAGACGACGTGCTCGCCTACGTGGCGGGCGACCTGGCGGGCGATGCCGCGCTGGCGATGGCCGAGCATCTGGGCGAGTGCGAGGGGTGCCGCGACCAGGCGGCGGAGTTCGTGGCGCTCGAGTCGGCGCTGCCGGTCTGCTGCGAGGAGGGTGTGATCCGCTGGCACAGCTTCGACACCCCGTTCGGCACGATGTACGTGGCGGCGAGCGAGCGCGGGCTGGTGCGCGTGTCGTGGGGCAAGAGCCTAAACGACTTCGTGCGGGAGACCGAGGCGCGCTTCAGCGGCCGGCCGGTGGTTCGCGACGGCGATGCGTTGGCGGCGGCGGAGCGCGAGCTGCGCGAGTACTTCGCCGGCGAGCGCTCGGAGTTCGACGTGCCGGTGGATCTGAGCGCGCTGAGCGAGTTCGAGCGGCGTGTGCTCGACGCGGCGCGCAAGCTCGGCTTCGGCGAGGTGGTCCCCTACTCCGAGCTGGCGAAGCGGATCGGCAAGCCGCGGGCGTCGCGGGCGGTCGGGAACGCGTTGGGCCACAACCCGGTGGCGATCGTCGTCCCCTGCCACCGCGTCATCCGGCTGGACGGTTCGCTGGGCGGCTACGGCGGCGGCCTCGAATTCAAAGAGCGGCTGCTGGAGCTGGAGGGTCGGGCCGACCT
>CAYGCC010000400.1:0-3156 GCA_964348165.1 uncultured Gemmatimonadota bacterium
GCCGAAGGGGCCCTCGAGAGCCGCATCGCCGAGCTACGCGTGCAGGCGGCCGGTGCCCTCGCCCTTCGAGAGCGGGCGGAGGCGTTGGGCCGGCGTACGCGAGCGGTGTCGGCGATCGAGGCCGGGCGGCCCGACCTGTTGCGCGCGCTGCTCGAGTTGAGCGAGCGACTGCCGGCCGGGGCCTGGATCCGCTCGATTCGCGCCGCCGAGGGCGAGTGGGAGATCGACGGGTATGCGCGGGACGCCGCCGCGCTGATCCCGCTGTTCGAGAACGACCCGCGCTTCGAGGACGTGCGCTTCCGCTCCGCTACGAGCCGAGCGCAGGTGGGAACGGAGACCTATGAGAACTTCTCACTGGCTCTTCGCGTGGTCCGCGCGTCTTAGCCGGCGCGAGCGCCTGGTGGTGCTCGGCGGGGCGATGATCAGCGCCGTCGCGCTGGTGACCGTCTACGGCATCCTGCCGTTCGCCCGGCGCTGGTCGGAGCGCGAGGAACGGATCGCGGCGCTGGCCGAGCAAGCCGGGCGTCTCGAGGCGCTGGTGGAGAGCGAGTCGGCGCTCGACCGGGCCGTGGCCGAGCTGGACCGGCTGCGCGAGCGCGGCGCCCGCGGACTGCTGGCCGGCCGCACGGCGGACCTGGCTGCCTCCAGCCTACAGACGCTGGTCAAGGGTTTCGCCGATCAGAGCCGGGTCAGGCTGGAGCGCGTGGACGTGGTCCGCGACCTCGAGACCGACGATGCGGGACTCACACCCGTCGGCCTGCGGATGTCGGTGCGGGGCGACGTGTATGGGCTCGTCGACTTCCTCTTCTACCTACAGAACGGCGAGAAGCTGCTGGTGATCGACGAGCTGAGGGTGAGCGGCCCCCGGCGGACGGGCGCCCGGCGTGGCGAGGGACCGCAGCTGCTTAGCGGGAGCGTCCGCCTGCATGGCTTCCACGCGCCCGAGGAGGGGCCGGCATGAGGATCGACGGCGTCGGGGCGCTTTTCGCGGTCGCCGGTCTTTTGGCGTTGGCGGGCGTGGCACTCCGCTTCGCGCCGGCCCGCGTCGCGCCGGTGCCGGCGCCGCCGGTCCCTATCGCGCCGCGCGAAGCCGAGCCCAGCGGCCGCGAGCAGGCGGAAGCCCTGCTGTCGTTCCAGGAGATCGTCCGCTCCAACGTCTTCAGCCAGGAGCGCACGGCGCCGCGCACGCGCTACATGCCGCCGGAATTGGCGACTCAGGCGGCGCAGACCCGGCCCCGACCAGCGGGTCCCACCTATCGCCTCTTCGGCGTCGCCGTCGGGCCGACGGGCGCCGTGGCGCTCATCGACGCCGACCCCGCCATCCCCGGTGCCGAGGTCTATCGGCCCGGCGATGCGGTCGGCGATCGCCGTCTGATTTCGATCGCCGACACTGCCGTGGTGCTGGAGGGCCCCACCGGCCGCACGGTTCTCACCCTTCCGTCATCGAGCCGGAGGTCGCCGTGATCCAGGTCACGAAGGTGCCGCGACACATCATGTGCACCGGCGCGCTACTGTCTCTCGTCGCGCTCGCCCACGCCTGGGCCCCACCCGCTGCAGCCCAGCAGGCGATGCGGCTCAACTACGTCAACGCCGACATCCGCGACGTGGTCCGCTCGCTGGCCACGGTGATGGGCGTGAACGTCCTGCTCAGCGAGGAGGTCCCGGCCAAGCGGGTGACCTACACGACGCCGGCGCCCGTCCCGATCGACCAGGTGGGCGCCGTGCTCGAGGCGATTCTGGAGAGCGAGGGGCTGGTGCTGGTGCAGCGCGGGCCGGTGGCCGAAGTGATGCCGGCCGAGAAGGCGCCGGCCACCGGGCCCGTCTACTTCGGGAAGGAGCTGCCGAGGCCACCGCCCCTGGGGCTCATCACCCAGATCGTGCCGCTGCAGTTCATCGGCGCCGACGAGGGCCTGGCCGTGCTGGAGCAATTGACAAGTCCTACGGCTCGTCTGGAGATCGTGCCTCGCTCCAACTCGCTGTTGATCACTGATCGAGCGATCAACGTCGCGCGCTACCTGGAGCTGTTGACCCAGCTCGACGTGAAGTCGGACGGTGAGGGGGGACTGCGCACCTACGTCTATCGCCTCAAGCACGCGAGCGCCCCGGTGCTCGCCCAGACGCTGGGCCAGATCTTCGGGGCGGTGGTACCAGCGGTAGAGGCGCCGACCCGGCCCCAGTCGCTTCAGGACCGCAGCCTGTCCAGCACCCTGGAATCGTTCCGCCAGCGCGAGCTGCGATCGCTGGAGCAGCGGCGCACGATGCCGCTGCCGCTACAGCTACAGGCCGGCGTCGACACGGCGGCCGCGCTGCCCGAGGAGATCACCGGTCTGGTCGGCCAGACGATGATCGTGCCCGACCTGTCCACCAACTCGCTGGTCATCCGCACCGCACCGCCCAACTACCCGGTGCTCGAGGAGACCGTGCAGGCCCTCGACGTGCGGCCGGCCCAGGTGCTGCTCGAGGTGCTGATCGCCGAGGTCACCCTGGACAAGGCCACCCAGTACGGCATCGACTGGTCGATCTTCGCCGAGGGCGTCACCGGGGAGGACATCGACATCACCGGTCGCCTGGGTCCGCAGCAGTTCAGCGACAGCGCGCTGGCCGGCGTCCAGGACTTCGTCGCTCGAGCCGTGCGCCTCGGCCAGGTGGACTATCGCATCGTCTTGAGCGCGCTCGCCTCGGTCGCCGATGTCCGTGTGCTATCGACGCCCCACATCCTCGCCCTCAACAACGAGGAGGCGCGCATCCTCGTGGGCAGCGAGGTCCCCTTCAGCCAGTCCACCCGCACCGGCCTGGACGTAGTGGTGGACCGGGTGGTCCAGTACCGGAACGTAGGAACCCAGCTCACCATCATCCCCACGATCAACGAGGACGGCTACGTCACCTTCCGCATCCTCCAGGAGGTGAGCCAGTTGACCGAGCTGACGCTGCCGGCCGCCCTCGGCGCGCCGGTCATCACGATTCGCGAGGCCGAGACCAGCGCCATCGTGCGGAACGGCCAGACGGTGGTGATCGGCGGCCTGATCGATGAGACGCGCGAGCTGGTGGAGAGCGGCGTCCCCGTCCTCAAAGACATCCCGCTGCTCGGCTACCTGTTCAAGAGCGAGTCGACCCGTCGACTCCGCACCGAGCTGGCGATCTTCGTTACGCCCTTGG
>CAYGCC010000401.1:0-3331 GCA_964348165.1 uncultured Gemmatimonadota bacterium
GGCTCCGATAAGGTCGTGTGGCGAGGTATCTTGGTCCGAGGCGACCTCAGCCCGGTCAGACAGAGGCCGTCGGGCACGTTTCGAGACAGCCAATCATGATCCGTTACTCGAACATGCCCTTGTCACCGCTGTCGTCACCGCGCCTCAGAGAGGCCCCCGCAGGAAGCGAAGAACTGAGGGCGGCGGAGCGGGTGGTCCCCCGGCGGGTGTCTCGCGTGTGGATCTGTTGGGGTCTGGATGATTGGACACTTAGAGGGGCCAAACCGCTGCTTGCCCGCGCGCGGTGGATCACGGCCGCTCGGGCGCGACGGCTTTGGTATCCGCCTCGGCACCGGCTTTGCGCAGTGCGCGGATCTCGGCGTGCTGGGCGCGAATGACCTCCATCACCCCGTCGACCAGCTCCTGAGCCGTGTCGCGGGTGCGGGGCCTGTCGAGAAGCTCGGAATAGTCGTACGGCTTTCCGTATTTGACGACGACGCGCTTGAAGAGCCGCGGCAGCTTTTTGCCTATGGGCAGCACATCCTGCATCCCGTCGATCGCCACCGGGATCACGCGCGGGCGCGTGGCCAGGATCAACAGCCCAGCCCCGGGCCGGCCGTCTTGCACGTCACCGGTGCGACTGCGAGTTCCCTCAGGGAACAGCACCATGGTGCCGCGAGGCAAGACGTGGATCATGCGGTGCAGCGCCTTGAGGTCGCGGCGGCCGGGCCGCACGGGAATGCAGCGCCAGTGTGACGAGAGCCAGGCCAGGACGGGGTGCCTGAAGAAGTTCTCCGAGGCCGCGGGGTGCCACGGTATCAGGTAAGGTTTGATGATCGACCTGGGGAAATACGCTTCGAGCCCGACGGGAAAGCTGTCGATCATCGATTGATGGTTGGACAATAAAACCGTGTTGGGATCGTCACCCACGTTCTCGCGGCCGATGACCGTGGTGCGTTGGAAGATGCGGAGGAACAACCAGAAGGCGGCGACGGTGGCGTTGGTGACGAAATAGCTGATGGTGTGCCAGAAGATGTTCGCCAACCACCCAGACTTGCCCTTGGGCTGTCGGGTAACGGTGCGCGCGAGCTTGATAACGTCGTTCGGTACTGCCATCGGCAAACTCCAGCATGCAGCTGGCACACTACAAAGCTAAGCCAAGAAGGCGATCGCGGACAAGGGAGGAGCGCCGCCGCGGGTCGCTCCGCCTGCGGCCCACCTCGGCTAAGACAACGTTTGCAGCCTGCGGGCCGTTGAGGCGCCCAAAGGGGGCTTCCGCGCCGCTGTGCCGGGCTCGAAGTCTGCTAGATTGGGGCATGTCTCACCGGAGGGTGCCCACGCGCGCCGAGGTCCTGCCAACCGGCCTCCGCTACATGCTCGCCAGCGCCTTCTTCTTCAGCCTGATGAGCATGCTGGTGAAGCTGGCCGGTCGCGGGCTGCCCAGCCAGGAGATCGTTCTGGCCCGGGCGCTCGTGAGCCTGGTTTTGAGCTATGCCCTGGTCAAACGGGCGGGGGTGTCGCCCTGGGGCCGGCGGCGTGGCATCCTGGTGCTGCGCGGGTTGTTGGGGTTCGCCGCGCTCAGCTGTTTCTACTACGCGCTGACAACACTGCCCATCGCCGAGGCCACGGTCCTCCACTACACCAACCCGCTATGGACGGCGCTGCTGGCGGCCGTCTTTCTGCGCGAGCGACTGACGCGCTGGGTGCTGGGCCCGATCCTGGTCAGCTTCCTGGGCGTCATCCTGGTCACGCGCCCGGCCGTCCTGTTCGGCGCGAGCACGACGCTGCTGGATCCGCTGGGCACCGGGGCGGTGCTGGTGGGCGCGGTGCTCAGCGCTGGCGCCTACGTGGCGGTGCGCGAGGCCAGTCGCACGGAGCATCCGCTGGTGATCGTATTCTACTTTCCGCTGATCACGGTACCGGCGACGCTCCCCTTCATCACCAACTTCGTTTGGCCCAGCGGATGGGAGTGGCTTACGCTGTTGGGGGTCGGCGTCAGCACGCAGATTGCCCAGGTCTATCTGACGCGCGGGCTGAGCCTCGAGCCGGCGGGGCGCGCCATGGCGGTCGGCTACTCGCAGATCATCTTCGTGGTGCTGTGGGGGATGATCTTCTTTGCCGAGTACCTGACCCTGTGGAGCGCGGCCGGCTCGCTGCTGGTGATCGTCGGCACGCTGGCGGTGGCGCTGGGCGGTCGCGCGGCGGTTCCCGGCGCCGCGCACACGGAGCGCGCCGGTCGTCCGGCAGATCTCGTGGGCGAGCCGTCGGCCGACTAGGGCCCCTTCCCGTTGTTTCGCGACTCTCCCACCCCTAGTACCTTTTGTCCGCAACCCGGCTCTGCTAAACCTCATCGACACACAGATCCGTGAGTCGGTGACGAGCTTCAAAGCCCTCAGAAGAGTCAGCCGGCTCTGACCGCTGTGACAAGCAAGAACCCGAAGCACAGGTGGGAGTTCAGGGCGCGGTTTCGGCGTCGCGCCTTCGGCTGGAAGTCGCAGCCCGCCATCAATCGCGTCAACCAAGCGGTCGCCGAGATCAAGAGGGTAGCCCGCAAGGACCCACTCCTGGGCGCCGAGGGCGCGGTCCTGTTCCTGGAGAAGGTGTCGCCCGCGCTCGAGCATGTGGACAGCTCTTCCGGCGCCATCGGTACCGCGGTCAACAACGCCATCGCGCGCCTCGTGCCTATCATCGCGGGCGCGCCGGTCGGACTCAGGACCCGCGACGCCTGGCTCCAGCGCCTCTTCGAGGCGCTCGCGACCGAGGAGATCCCGTACATCGAGTCCCTCGCGGACGACTGGGGTGAGCTGTGCGCGTCGAAGGAACTGGCCTGCGTGTGGGCGGACCGCCTATTCGATGGGGCGCGCCTGGCGCTCAGCCCTGACTCAAGCGTGCGTCGATACTTTCACGGTACCTCCGCATGTCTGAGCGCCCTCTACGTCGCCGAGCGCTACGACGAGCTCGTCGACCTCGTAAAGGGTGATGTCATTTGGCCGTACAAGCGCTGGGCGGTGAAGGCCCTGGCGGCGCAGGGGAGGAAGGGCGGAGCGATCCGCTACGCGGAGAGCTGCCGGGATCCCTGGGCGAGCGACTACGATATCGACCGACTGTGCGAAGAGATCCTGCTCTCGTCGGGCCTCGCTGAGGAGGCCTATCGTCGCTACGGGCTGACGGCGAATCGAGCCGGAACCTACCTCGCGTGGTTCCGGGCGATCGTCAAGAAGTATCCCCACAAGCGGCCCGCTGACGTCCTGGCCGACCTGGTGCAGCTCACACCGGGCGAAGAAGGAAAGTGGTTCGCCGCCGCCAAGGACGCCGGGCTCTTCGACGAAGCCATCGCGCTCGTCAGGCGAAC
>CAYGCC010000402.1:0-1822 GCA_964348165.1 uncultured Gemmatimonadota bacterium
ACGGCTGGCACTCGCCACCCGAACCCCAGCGGCCCCTCACGTCCTTGATCGCCACGGCGTAGCCCCAGCGGCTGTAGTATCGCCCGTAACCCTCTAGGAACGTTTTATTGTACGGCGTCCGGATGAGGATGACCGGGTACGGGCCGGGTTGGTCATCGGGAAAGTAGAGATCCGTCGCTAGCTCGACGCCGTCGCGCATCGGCACCATGACGGAGCTCTGACCGGAGAATTCCGGTGAGTCACCGGCGGCACACCCGACGGAGATCCAGCTCAGGCCGGCGGCAACGCCAAGCGCGATCGCTTTGTCGACTCGCATGACTGGCTTCCTTCCGTTCATCGCTCACATCGCCGATGTACGCTCTCGGAATCCGACTGATCCCCCCGGCGGCGAGGTGAAGGAACGGCGCACAAGTTAATCAAACGGTACCGTACAGGGACACCGTTAAACGGGTCCGCTGTACACAGGCCCGCCCAGGTCATCGCGCAGCGCCGGGCAAACAGCCCCATGAGGTATCAAGCTGCAACTTCCTGAGGTCCACCCGCGATCTCAACACCGGCGTCGCGGCATCTGGCCGTCGCACAGTCGCCGCCGTAGCTTGGCGGAGAGTCAGGGAAGAAGTCAACGGATTATGAGAGCAAAACGAGAGGCGTCGGAGGGTTTCATGAATCAGAGGCCGCGGGCTTTGAGGCTGCACCGTCGAGCGCTGGCCGGGAGTTTCCTCCTCGGCACGTTCGCCCTGTTGGTGAATTGTGCCGGCGGACAGGAGGTCGCCGCCGACCTCGTGCTCAGAAGCGGGGTGATCGTCACCGTCGACGATGCAGTGCCGAACGGCCAAGCGATCGCGATCCGCGGCGATACGATACTCGCCGTCGGCAGCGATGACGAGATCGCCCGCTACACCGGTCAGGGGACCGAGGTCATCGATCTCGAAGGGAAGCTGGCCATCCCGGGCTTCATCGAGAGCCACGGACACTTCCTCGGTGTCGGCGACGCCCGGATGCAACTGGACTTGATGCACGTGGCCAACTGGGACGAGATCGTCGCGATGGTCGCCGCCGCCGCCAAAGACGCGCCGCCGGGCGAGCTGATCCGCGGGCGCGGCTGGCACCAGGAGAAGTGGAACAAGCCGCCGCCCGGGGACATCGAGGGGCTGCCCACGCACCACACGCTGAGCGCGGTGTCGCCGAACAACCCTGTGATCCTGCGCCATGCCAGCGGTCACGCGGCCTTTGCCAACGCGAAAGCGATGGAGATGGCGGGGATCACGAGGAACACTCCGGATCCCAGCGGCGGCCAGATCGTTCGCGATGCCGATGGAAACCCGATCGGCGCCTTCCGTGAGCGGGCGCAAGGGCTGCTGGGGGTCGCCGCCCGTGCCGCGACGCCGCCCGACCCGCGCCGGCAAGCCGAGCTGGCGGTCGAGGAAGCGCTCTCCAAGGGAATAACCAGCTTTCACGACGCCGGCGTCGGGTTCGAAACGGTCGATCTGTATAAGCGGCTGGTGGACGACGGGAAGCTGGGCCTGCGGCTCTACGTCATGATTCGCCAGCCTAACCAGCGGCTCGCCGAGCTGTTGCCCAAATATCGCCTGGTCGGTTACGGCGATCACCGCCTGACTGTCCGGGCCATCAAAGTCTCGGTGGACGGGGCGCTGGGGCCGCACGGCGCCTGGCTGCTCGAGCCGTACTCGGATCTGCCCTCCAGCGCCGGGTTGAACACGAGCCCGATGGACGCGCTGGCTGAGACAGCGCGGTTGGCCGTCGAGCACGGCTACCAGCTTTGCGTGCACGCCATCGGCGACCGCGCCAACCGCGAGGTGCT
>CAYGCC010000403.1:0-2020 GCA_964348165.1 uncultured Gemmatimonadota bacterium
GACCGGTGCCCAATCTCCCGGTGGGCTGGCAGGTGACGGGCGGGGGCGGCACGCTCTCGATCGCCAGCACGACCACGGATGCCGACGGGCGGGCCTCGACCATCCTGACGCTCGGCCCCACGCCGGTCGCCAACTCGGCCAGCGCCACGGCCAGCGGGCTGGCCGCCCAGACGTTCAACGCGATGGGCACGGCGCCGGTCGGCGTGACGGTGGAGATGCTGAACATCGCCTTCGTCGCGCCGGCACCGTTCAGCGGCGACGACATCACGATCATGCTCGGCGACACCGTCATCTGGGTAAACAAGGACGCCGTACTCGAAGGGCACACGGCCACCTCCACCAGCACCCCGATGGGGGGCACGTCATTCAACAGTGGCCTCATGCTTCAAGACGATACCTTTCCCTACGTCCCCGACGTCCGTGGCGAGTGGGTCTATCGGTGCGAAGTCCACCCGGCCGCGATGCAGGACGCGCGCATCACCGTTCAGTAGGCGTCTGCCGGCGCGAGCGGCGGGCTGGTCTTAGACTACAGATGGGGGCGGCGTTTCGACCGCCCCCTTTTTCCACGCCGCTCTCCACGATCGCCGTGGAAAACACGGGGCGAAACGTCCCTGTCCGCAGCGCGAAGCTGGCCAGATCCCTTCATGCTCCCCATCTTGTATCCCCTCGTCGACCAAGGACTTCTCGGCTCGGAGGCCTCGACCCATGGGCACGATATGGAAAGGCGCCATCAGCTTCGGTCTCGTCAATATCCCGGTGCGCGTCGAGAGCGCGACGCGCGACAACTCCCCCAGCTTCCGCATGCTACACGGCAAGGACAACTCGCCCATCCGCACGGTTCGGGTGTGCCAGGCGGAGGACGAGCCGGTGGAGTACAAGGAGCTGGTCAAGGGCTACGAGTACGAGCCGGGCCACTATGTGATTCTGGACGACGATGACTTCCAGCAGGTCGCGCTGCAGGTGACGCGGACCATCGACATCATGGACTTCGTCGACGAGTCGCTGATCGATTCGCGCTATTTCGAGAAGCCGTACTACCTGGCGGTGCAGCCGGGCGGCGAGAAGGCGTACTCGCTGCTGAGGCGGGCGATGCGGGAGACGGGCAAGGTGGCGGTAGCCAAGGTGGTGTTTCGCAACCGGGAACACCTGGCGGCGGTCAAGCTCGTCGGCGACGTGCTCGTGCTCGATCTCATGCGCTTCAACGACGAGCTCATCCCGCTGGAGGCGGTGCAGACGCCCAAGGACACGGAGAAGCTGAGCGAGAAGGAAGTCGAGATGGCGCTCCAGCTCATCGGGCAGCTCTCCACCGAGTTCGACCCCGAAAGCTACAAGGACGAGTACAACCAAAAGCTGATGGAGCGGATTCAGGCGAAGATCGAGGGCCGCGAAGTCGCGCGCATCGAGGTCGAGGAGGCCGCGGAGGTCGAGGTCGTCGACCTGGTCGCCCGCCTGAAGGAGAGCATCGAGCGGGCGGAGGAACGGAAAACCGCGGAGGGCTCGGGTTAGGCTGCCGGGCGCGTCATGATCGTCTGGCTGGCGCTTGGTGCGTTGGGGTCGGTCGGCGGCGGCGGTCCTCTCGCTTCACCGCTCGCATGCCGGTTTTGAGATCGTGGAAGCTCCCTTGCCTGCTCGCGAGTTACGCTCGGAGGCCCCCCGCCGCCTCCCTGTCACGCCCGTCCATCCGTCGATGTCTCCGGCGGCCCGGCAGACTGACCCTCGCTGGGGCCGAAGGCCGACGGTCGAGGGAGCCGCGCGCCCGATGACACGGACCACCGTTCGCTGCCTGTCTGTGTGTTTCACGGCGAACATTTGTTGAGCTTTCGTGGCAGACGTCGATAAGTATAAAGGGTTGCGAGACTTCGCTCGGACGCCTGAGCCCTCGGGTGACCGAAGTGAAGAAGCGCCTCAGGGGGCGCGACGTTTCGTCGTGCAAAAGCACGCGGCGCGCCGCACACATTTCGACCTGCGCCTCGAGATCGGCGGCGCCTTGGCGAGCTGGGCCATTCCCAAAGGCCCCAGC
>CAYGCC010000404.1:0-12121 GCA_964348165.1 uncultured Gemmatimonadota bacterium
TCATGACTTCTCGTTCAACCAGGCCGTCCACCCGTAGCGGCGGGCGGCTTCGACGTGGGCAGCTAGAGCTCTCTTCCGATCAGGGCCTCAATCTCGGCCTTCGCCACCAGGTAGTCCAGCCGGGCCTGAATGATGTCGACCTCGGCCTGGTCTAGATTCACCTGCGATACGAGCACGTCCAGGATGGTGGCCGCACCCAGACGGTAACGCTCCCGCTGAACGCGTAGATCTTCGTCGGACGCCGCCCGATTGGCCAGCCCGATCTCGAGTCGCGTCCGCGCCGCCTCCAGCGCGGCCAGCTGCTGGGTCGTCTGGGCGTTCACCTGCCGGCGGGCGTCCTGGGCCGAAGCGCGGGCGTTGTCGCGGCTGACGGCGCTGCGTGTGCGGTTGAGCTCCCGCGTGAACCCGTTGAACAGCGGCCAGGAGAGGCTGAGACGGGCCGACCAGCTCGGGTCGAAGTCGATGAACTCGGCACCGGCCCACGATCTGGAGTAAGAGGCGGTGACGCTGGGCAGATACTGGCCGAACGAGGCCGAATATTGAGCGTCGGCCGCGCGGGCCTGGGCGTCGGCTTGATAGATGGCCGGGGATTGGTTCAGCGCCTCCTCCCGCAGCGTCGTCGTGTCGATCTCGACGATGGCGAGCAGCCGGTCCTCGCGTTTCGCCTTGACGCTGCCTTCGACACCGATCAGGCGCGCCAGGTTGGCTTCGGCCGTGGCGAGCTGGGTTTCAGCGTTGAGCTTCTGCAGCCTGGCGTTGGCGACCTCCACGGTCGAGCGCAGCGTGTCGGAGCGCGTGGCCGTGCCGGTCGCCAGCTTCTCCTTGGCGACTTTGAGCTGTTCCCCGGCCCGCTCGATGCGCGTCTCGGAGACACGGACCAGCTCCTCGGCGGCCAGGGCGTTGAAGAACGCCTGCTTGACCTGAAGAGCCGTTTGGAAACGCTGGTTGACCAGCGAGGCGTCGGCGGCGCGGGCGTCGGCGTTGGCGGCTCGTGAGTCGTAAAGCCGGCTCAGCCCGTCGAACAGCACCATCGAGGCGTTGAGGTTGGCCGAGTAGGAGGTCGATGACCCCTCGACGGTGCGCTGGGTGTTGGGATCGAAGCGGCTGGTGGAGTTGGTGCTGTACCCCGAACCGGCGCTGATCGTCGGGAGCCAGCTGCCGACGGTTTCGCGCTTGGAGGCGGCCGCGGTCGTGACCTGACCTCGAGCCTGCACCATGCCCGGCTGGACGCGCAGCGCCATCTCGATGGCCTCGTCCAGGGTCACCGACGGAACCTGCGCGGCGGCCGGCCCAGCCACCATTAGCGCGGCCAGCGCGATCAGCCCGCGGCCGCAGTTCAGTGCCTTGTCTGTCACTTCGCCCCTCTCCGCTTGCTCGTTGGCGGGTCCAGATACACGGAGGCGCCGCCGCGCCACCGGGCCGGGCGGTGCGCTCGTGCCGTCCTCGGCTTCGTCCATGCCTTTCTATAACAGTTGACACGGCTCACCCGTTGAGCGTTAACGCCGACCAGCGGCTGTGCGGGCTCTCGCGGCAGGTCGAACGCCGCCCCGGGATCAGTCCCCATGGGCAGCTCCCGACGAGGCGGCTCGCCCCTTTTCCCTGAAACGGGCGGTTGAAACGTGACCGCACGTTGCAGGGCGTTTCATGAAACACCGCGGCATCGAGCCGGCCTGACCCACGGACCTCCCCAAGAACCAGTCTCCTGCTCGCTTATTCGACCCCGGCCCCGGTCTGGAGACGATCGGTCCGCCCGTTGCCCTAAGGTTAGCCCAGAACCACCGAAAGCAGGGTCGCTCTGTCGGGCGATCCATGCGGAACTCCAACTGGGAGGAAGCAGATGCGCAAGATCGCACACTTGATCATCGCCCTGGGGGTGGCCGCGGCGCTAGGCGCTTGTTACGAGACGGAACCCACCGGCTCGAGCGCCGCGCTCGCCGATTTGGGGGCGACGGCCCAGCAAGGCTTCGGCCCTGCGGGCTCGGCGACGTACGAGGTCACGTTTACCAACCTGACGGCCGGGCAACCACTGACACCGCCGCTCGTGGCGGCGCACCGACGGCCCATCAGTTTGTTCGAGGTGGGAGAAGCGGCGAGCTTCGGGCTCAAAGAGATCGCCGAGAACGGTAACCTGGCACCGATGCTCGAGCGGCTGGAGGGCGAGACCCATGTCGACGACGTGGTGGTGGCGGTGAGCGGCGATGTGCCGCCGCTGACGTCGGGCGAGAGCGTCACCATCATGTTGGACGCTGAGCGGGGCGCGAAGTACCTGTCGTTCGTGTCCATGCTCATCTGCACCAACGACGGGTTCACCGGCTTGGCCGGGGCGCGCCTGCCGCGAGATCTCGGCGAGACTGTTGTGGTAGAGAGCGATGGCTACGACGCCGGCACCGAGATCAACACCGAGGACTTCGCCGACATGGTTCCACCGTGCCCGCCCCTCACGGGCGTGCCTTCGACCGATCCGGGTACCGGGAGCAGCGACCCGAGCCTGGCGGAAGGCGGCGTGATCCATCACCACGAGGGTATCCAGGGTATCGCCGATCTCGACCCTGCGATCCATGGCTGGACCGACCCCGTGGCGCGGATCTCTATCCAGCGGGTGCAATAAGCGGGCTGACGGGTGTCGCTACCCAGAACCTGCCCGTAGATTTGCCTCGTTTCCGTACGATTCCGCGTGACGAGCCGCTCGGCGCTCTCTCGGGCGCCGGGCGGCCCCGCGGTTCTAGCTCTCAGGTATCATGAACCTATCCTTCCAGCGCGCGCTGCTGTTGGTCCTCGCCGCCACGACGGTTCTGGCCCTGGTCCCAGCCGCGCTGGCGCTCGATCGCCGCTTGGCGGCGGCGCTCGAGCAGCGAGTTCGCCGCGACCTCGCGCTCGCCCCCCGCATACTCGAGGATAGAGAGAGCGCCCGCGCCGACGTGCTGAAGATGCACGCCATGGACCTGGCCGCCGTTGCGGGGCTTGCCGACGCTCTCGCCGCCGGCGCACGTGACCGCGCCGCTCGCCTGCTCGAGGAAGCCCCTCTCCCCGGAACCGAACAGCCCGTCCTTCTCGGACCCGCAGGGCAAGTCTGGGTCGGTCCGCCGCTCGACCCCGAGGCTGTCGATCGGGTGCGGGAAGGCGCCGCCATGTCATACGGATACCGTGACGGCGTGCTCCACTCGCTCTCGCTCGTGCCCGTGGAACGGCAGGGCCGCAGGGTCGGGTGGGCCGGGGTCCAGGAGGCGGCGGGGCAGGGAACCTCGATCACACTGTCGGCGCTGACCGGTTCACAGGTCGCGATCCTTGGGCGTCAGGGCCCAGTGGCCGCGACATTCGACACGGCGGTGGCCCGTGCGCTGAGCGCCGCCGTGCCGCCGGGGGCGAGCGAGGTTCGGGACATCAGCGTAAGCGCCGGGCGCTTCTGGGTGACGAGGGCGCCGTTGGGCGAGGTGGGCTCGGTGCTCTTCGCGCGTTCGGCGGCCCAGGAGCTGGCGCTCCTCCCCGGGTTACGCAGAGGCGCGGCGACGGCGGGTCTGCTGGCGCTCGTCCTCTTCCTGCTTTTGGGCGCCGTGCTGTCGTCCGTCCTTTCACGACGGGTCAGCTCGTTGGCCCGAGCGGCGGATCGGTTGGCCGCCGGCGACTTCGCCGCGCCGCTCGAGGGCTCGCGCATCAGAGAGATGGACCGGCTTGCGGCTGCGTTCGATCGGATGCGAAGCGCCCTGGCGGCCCGACTGGAGGAGCTGGGTCGGGCGAACCGCGAGCTG
This sequence comes from uncultured Gemmatimonadota bacterium, assembly GCA_964348165.1. Lineage (GTDB taxonomy): Bacteria > Gemmatimonadota > Gemmatimonadetes > Palauibacterales > KS3-K002 > CAYGAJ01. The sequence continues at coordinate 3,747 of CAYGCC010000404.1, forward strand.
GAAGACCGGCAAGCGCGACTCAGCGCTCTACAGGCGGAGATGATGCAGCGCGATCGCCTGGTGGCGAGTGGTCGCCTGGTTGCGGAGCTGGCCCATGAGATTCGCAACCCGGTGGCTAACGTGCGTAACTGCCTGGAGGTGATCCACCGCCGGCTGGATAAAGATCCCGAGGTCCGCAGATTCGCGGATTTGGCGATCGACGAGTTGCTGCGGATGCACGAGCTGTCGGAACAGATGCTCGACCTCAACCGGCCGATCGATCCCGGGGCATCGCGCTGCGATGTGGGCGATGTGATCGACCAGGTCGCCGCGCTTTACCGGGCCGGCGAGCGCAGCCGCCGCTGGTCTCTGCGGGTGAGCGGCAGCTTGACTCGGCCCGCAGCGATCGGACCCGACGCGTTGAAGCAGGTGCTGCTGAACCTGATGGAGAACGCGCGCGAGGCGATGGTCGAGGGTGGGACGATCGAGATCGGGTTGGCGGACGAGGGCGAGCTGCTGGCGATCGAAGTGACGGATGAGGGCCCGGGCATCTCCGTCGATGATCTGCCCCGTATCTTCGACCCGTTCTTCACCACCAAGGGTGGGCTGCGCGGCACCGGCCTCGGTCTGTTCGTGGCCGAGGGGCTGGTCCGGCGCGTGGGCGGACGAGTCGAAGCCTCGAACCGCTCAGATCGACAGGGTGCGCGCTTCCGTATCGAGCTGCTGCCCACCGAACCACAACCGGTGAGCGAGGGAAAAGAGCCCACGACGCGGATGCGATCGGGGCGCGGCCGGAAGGAGGCGCAGTGAAGGTCGACAGCGCGCCGCGCATCCTGCTGGTGGATGACGACCGGACCTTCCGCCTCTCCACCGCGGAGCTTCTGCGTCAGGAGGGCTATCAGGTCGTGCTCGCCGCCGACGGTTCCGAAGCGGCGGCGGCGCTCGAGTCGGAACCGATCGACCTGTTGCTGCTCGACTTGCGCATGCCCGGGCTGGACGGGCTGAAAGTGGTCGAGGCGCTGCGGGCGCTGGGGCGCAGCGTGCCCGTTCTGATGATCAGCGGGTTCGGCACGGTGGAATCCGCCGTCGAGGCGCTGCACCTGGGAGCCGACGACTTCCTCACCAAGCCGGTCGACCCGGATGTGCTCAGCGCGCACGTGGCCGAGCTGTTGGAGCGGCGTCCCACGAGCGATCGGATCGACGCGAGCCGCGTGGCTGGAATGGTCGGCCGGTCTCCCGCGATGCGGGCGGTCTTCCAGGCGGTTGGGCGCGTCGGCCCGACCGAGACGACGGTGCTCATCACCGGGGAGACCGGCACGGGCAAGGAGCTCACGGCGCGAGCGGTGCACGACGCATCGCGGCGGGCATCGGGTCCGTTCATCCCGGTGAACTGCGCCTCGCTGGCCGAGGGGGTGCTGGAGTCGGAGCTATTCGGGCACGTGAAGGGCGCCTTTACGGGGGCGACCCGTGACAAAGCGGGTCTGTTCGAGGCCGCGAACGGTGGTTCGATCTTCCTGGACGAGGTTGGAGACATGAGCCTTCGGCTACAGCAGCGCTTGCTGCGGGTGTTGCAGGAGCGCGAGGTCGTGCGGGTGGGGGACACGCGCTCACGGCCCGTCGATGTCCGGGTGATTGCTGCGACCAACCGGGATCTCGAGGCGGAGATGGCGGAGGGACGATTTCGCGACGACCTGTTTTATCGACTCCACGTCTTCCGGATCGACCTTCCGCCGCTGCGCGAACGCCGCAACGACATCGCCCTGCTCGTCGAGGCGGCGGTGCGCCGCCTGCGCGGGCGCTTTCCCGAGGGGGAGAGCTTCGTCGTCTCGCCGTTCGCCATGCGGTTGCTCCGCGCCTACGAATGGCCGGGCAACGTGAGAGAGCTGTTTGCCGCGGTCGAGAGCGCGGCGATTCGCGCCGAGCGGGGACGGATCGAGACCCAACATCTGCCCGAGACTGTACGTCGCTCGCTGGCTGCCGCGGCTCGCAAGGGTGAGCGATACCGAACGAGCCAGGCGCAAGAGGATGAGCGGGGAGTGATTGTGAGGGCGCTGCGCGAGGCGGAGGGTGTTCGGGCTCGGGCCGCCGAGAGGCTGGGGATGAGCCGCACGACGCTATGGCGAAAGATCAAGAAGTATGGTCTGGACTCTGAGGTGTGACGGCCGTTGCGTCCGCGGTGGCCGAGCTAAATATTTTCGGCGGTCGGGAGTTGGGTTGAGGACCGAGCAGTAAGCCCCCTGCGGAGGTCGTCGGCCGTGCCCAGAGCATCCTCCTGCACATCATCCCCGCACCCTACCCGCGGTGAAGCCGCCGTCCAGACGCATATCACAGGCAGCTTCGTGTAACCTGGAGGCAGACATGAACACACGTGCCGTCGCCCTCGCTCTTCTGGTGGGCCTGGCCGCGCCGACCACGCTCCTCGCCCAGGAGGGCGAAGGTTATCAACGGGGCCAGCTGTACGAAATCAGCACCTGGGAGATCGATCCCGCCGACGCCGCAGCGTTTGAAGCCCTGGTGATGCAGGTCGCCGACGCCGCAGCCAAGTCGAAGATCGCCTACCACTGGGTCTTCTGGCAGGACGGCTCGCAGTACACGCTGGTGTTCCCGGTCTCCAGCTTCGCCTATTTCGATGATCCGGAGCAGTTCGTCCGAGCTTTTCAGGGGACCGCCGGCGAGGCTCAGATGAGGGAGGCGATGGCGAAGTTCCCGCAGATCAGGTCCCAGGTCGTCGCCGAGGAGATGGTCGAAGTCAAACAGGACTGGAGCTACCAGGTCGAGGGATTCGGCCTCGACAAGATCAAGTACGGACACATCGACGTGCTCTGGTCACGACCGGGTATGGATGAAGAGTTCGACAAGCTCAACAAGGAGTGGGTGCAACTCTTCAAGGACTTGAATTACCCCTATGCCTTCGACGCTCACTCAGTGCACTTCGGCGACACGGGCCGCACCGTCTACGTGACCTTCATCGATGACCTGTCGAAGTTTTATGGTGAGAACGATCTGGCGAAGTTGATCGAGGCGAAGAACCTGGGCGCCCGCGCCGATGCGCTGGACCAGCGGTTCAACGCGGCGACCGTCCGCTGGAAGCATTACAACTCGATGCTGCGAATGGACTTGTCCTACTGGCCCGAGCCGGCCGCGCAGGCGACGAAATAACGCGCCTCCGCGAAGAAGGGTCCGGGGCGGCCTGCCGGGCCGCCTCGCGCTCTTTGCGCACCCGGGCCCGGGCGCGAAGCCGGAGCAGGCCCCGGACGTCGGCGGGCGCGCTGACCGGTCAACCTGTCCGGGGCGCCGGTCAAATCGCCCGGCGGCACCGGACACACGGCCCGGGAACTGCGACCGTATCTAATTGATGTGTATGCACTTATGGCTTTGGTGCCTGTCCGGGGGAAGTGGCAGCCCCTTTGCGCCTGGGCCTTTCAGCCCTTCCCGCCCCAGCGTGTAGCCATATGGACGCGCCTGAGAAGAGATTTGTGATACCGATTTCCAGCCCGCGCGATCGCAAGCCCTCGGAGCCCCCGGATACCCCAAGGTCCGCGGGCTCCTGGGCCCCGGGCGAGAAACGCCCACCGCTGAGCGGAGCGCCGCGATCGGCGCCGGCGGGCCCCGCGAAGGAAGAGCCGCCTGGAGGGAAGAGAGAGCTCGCGCCACCGGGCTCAGCCAAGCCGGCGGCGGGAGAGGCACCCGCAGTGAAGAAAGGGACCGCGCAGCCGGAGCCGGCCAAGCCAGTGGCGGGAGGGGCGCTGGGGAGGAAGAAGGGGTTCGGCCAGCCCGGGCCGGCCCAACCAGCGACAGGAGAGCCGCCCGTACGAGGGAAGGAGATCCCCAGTCCTGGGGACGAGGGGGTAGCTGCCGACGAATTCGACGACCTGTTGATGTCGCTGCGTGCCGCGCTGGAAGAAGAGGAAGAAGGCGTGGGCGCTGACGTGTCCGGCGTGTCGAGCAGCAATTCGGTGGCCGACGTAGGCCGCGCTGTCGCAGCCGAGCTGAGCGCTGAGTCTACGCTACCCGACTGGCTGACCGGCAAAGATGCCGGCGGCGACGAGTTGCCCGCGGCTGGGCAGGGTCCCGAGCCCTCGCCGACTTCGGCGATTCCGGCGGGACAGAACCGGCCCCCGGCGCCCGAGACCGCGCCCCGGCGGCGTTACGTATACCGGTCTCACGAGTCCACCCGAGTGGGGGCCCACAAGCTGGGATGCCGCGTCACGCTGGCGTGTGGCGGCCGTGAATACAGCGGCGTAGCTGAGGGCGCCTCGATTCCCGGCATCCGGGCCGAGATCGCCGCCCGAGCCACGCTGGATGCGGTGGCTAACGCCGAGGATGGGCGCGTCGTCCTGTCGTTGATGGCGGCGCGGGTGCTCAAGTTTGTCGACCTGCCCCTGGTCGTGGTCAGCGTCTACGGGATGAACGGGGACGAGGTTAAACGGCTGGTCGGGGCGGCCCCGGTCGACAACTCCGAAGAGCAAGCCGCGATCCTGGCCACTCTCCAGGCCACCGATCGCTGGCTGGCGGCGTGCGCGCTCGGCTACTGACCGGGCGGTGCAGAAGCGGGCCCGTTACTCAGTTCGCCGGGCGCGCGCCGAAGCCGAGTCGCGGACACTCCACGGATCTACCTTCTTGAGTCGAACCGAGGGGGCGGCCGGGGGCTGCAGGGCGGTTCCCAGGCCGGCCGCCGAGTGCTCTCGTGGCTGGGTGACACGAACGTCGTCGCCCGTACGCGGGCGCTCGTCGGGCCCGGGCGATCCAACCACAAACGAATCAGCGGACACTTCCAAATAGTACGCCGAGCCCCACGGGTCTTTGGCGCTCTTGTCTAACTCCGTCAGCCAGCGGTCGAAACCGGCGGTCGGGTAGGTGCCGGTGCGCGCCGCCGCTCTCTGCACATCGACCGCAATCCGCTTGAGCGCTCGCTCCGCCGAGCCACGCCGGTGACGATCGCCGAGTGGACCGGCCAGATCGAGGATGTGGGCGCGGCTTCGCGGCTCGAGCAGCGCGGCACCGAGGAGAACCAGGAGCAGCACGAGGATCTTCTTCACCTATCCCTCCCGAGAGAGGTAATGACGCAGGGGAGGCGGGTTTCGCGGCGCTGGGGGAGGGAGTGGCTAGGACCCTTGTACGGAGCGCGCGCCGAGGTGCGCTGTCAAGGGCGGGCGTTCCAGGCGTCGACCGCGGCGCGGAAGCTTCTAATGTGCTCGGGCGTCGTGCCACAGCAGCCACCGACTACCCGGACACCGGCAGCGACGAGTGCTTCCAGCTGGTTGGCCATGTCCGTGGGGCGCTGTTTGTAGACCACTCGCAGGTTCTCCAGGACCGGCTGCCCGGCGTTGGGCTGAGCCATCGTGGGCAAGTCGCTGACGACGCGGTAGCGACGTACCGCTTCGGCGGCCCAGCGGGCGTCCACGCCCGAGCCGCAGTTCAAGGCGAGCACATCCACGCCCAGGTCGGCCATGAAGCGGGCCGCCTGCTCGGGGCTCACGCCCATCAGCGTTCGCAGGTCTTCGCCGTCGTGGGTCAGGTCGAAGGCCATCGAGCCGATGACACAGGGTGCGCCGGCATCTTTGGCGGCGGCGACGGCGATCCCCAGCTCTTCCAGGCTCGTCTGGGTCTCGATGATCAGGGCATCGGCTCCCGCCTCGACGAGAGCGGCGGCCTGTTCGGTCAGCGCCTCGCGCGCCAACACCTCCGTTATATCGCCGTAAGGCTCGATCAACCCTCCTAGCGGCCCGATGTCCCCGAGCACGAAGCCCGGTTTGTCGCCGAACGCCTGGCGGGCGTGGGCCACACCGGCGCGGTTGATCGCTGTCACTTCGTCGGCGCAGCCGTGGCGTTCCAGCATGACGCGGCTGGCGCCGAAGGTATTGGTGGTGAGGCAGTCCGCACCGGCTTCGACGTAAGCCATCTGGATGGCGAGGACCTGATCGGGTCGCACCAGGTTCCAGCGCTCGCCGCAGCCGCCGGGTTCGAGCCCGGCACGTTGCAGCTCGGTCCCCATCGCCCCGTCGGCCAGCAGCACCCGACTTGCCAGCGCCTGTAGCAGGCTCGGGCCCATCAGAAAGAGCTCGTCCTGAAGCCGAAGTCATCGCTGCCGGCGTCGGCCTGCCTCATCGGCGCGATACCGAAGGCGGCGAGGGTCGATCGCGCCGGTCGCAGGAACCCGGAGTCCAGCAACTCGAGCGGGCCCGCCAGCGGCGCAACCACGGCGAACAGGTTGGCCTGGTCGGTCAGGGGCCAGCCCGCGTAGCCGGGACTGAGATACGGCAGCAGCTTCAGCCCGCGCGGAGCCAGCAGCCGACGCAAGCGATTGGCCTCGCGCTCGCGCCACTCTTCGACCCAGGCGACGGCGAAGGCGTGGAGCGCCATCGCGCGATCGGGGTGGCCCGCTTTCCAAAGCCTCTGGATCTCGTCGTCGATCGAGTGCCCGGCACTGAGTGCCAGGACGGCCAGCTCCCTGGCCCGCGTCGCCTGCAGCTCCCTGGCAAGCCGGCGGCTGTTTAGCGGCGGACCGGTTTCCAGCACGACCGTATCGCGGGAAAGACGAGCGATGGAAACGCGCTGCAGGCCCCGCCACGGCGTCATCTGATCGCGACACCAGCGGCGTGCGCCATCAATCAGCGCGGTCCAGGGTTCGATGTGGGCACGCCCGGGAGGCAAGCCGAAGTGCCGGGCGATGCGCCCAATCGGAACGTCGAGTAAGCGCCGGCTTCGGTCTCGCGCAATCACGACGCCCCCTCGGGAACCGGCGCGCCCAGCGGCTTGAATTGGCAACCCTCGACAAAGGCGTCGAAGAAGTCCTCGTCCGTCTCCAACTCGACATGCTCGATGGTGCGCACGAAGGAATCGAGAGTCCGCCGCAGCTTCAGCGAGCGCAGCGCCAGCGTCGCACCCTCAATCGCCGAGTTTCCGACCTGACGAATCCGCCCTTGCGGCACCTGTGGGATGAGCCCGATCCGTAGCGCGGCTCCCAGGTCCACGTGGCTGGCGAAGCCGCCGGCGAGATACAGGCGCTCGATGTCGGCGAACGTCGCCCCGTAGGCTTTCATGACCAGCGTCCAACCGGCCACCTGCGCCGCTTTGGCCTGGGCGAGCCGAGCGATATCCGCCTCGCTCAGATAAACGTCGGCGGCGGAGTCGAGCACGAATCGTTCGCTGCCCATCCGGCCCAGCGCGTTCATGCGATGGGTTCGCAACAGCTCGCCCAGCGCGTCGACGAGCCCTGAACCGCAGATCCCCTGCGGCGGGCCGCCGCCGATGACACGGCAGTGAGGGGTTCCGGACCCATCGAGACGCACCGACTCGATGGCGCCGGTGAACGCCGCCATCCCACCGCTCAGGGTGCCGCCCTCGAAAGCGGGACCGGCAGGACATGAAGCGGCGAGCATGCGGTGGCGGTGGCCGACCAGGATCTCGGTGTTGGTGCCGATGTCCATCAGGGCGATCAGTCGGTCCTCGTTGGCGGCGTCGATCGCCAGCAGGCCGGCGGCGGCATCCGCGCCCACGTGGCCGCCCACCAGCGGCAGAGCGTCGGCTCGCGCCTTGGGGTGCGTCGTGAGGCCGAGCCTTCGCGCTGGGGCGGACAGGCTCGTGGTTACGCGACGGCGCGCAACGAGCTCGTGCTCGGTGAGCGAACGATAAGGGCTCTGGCCCAGCGAGCTGACATCGAGGCCGAAGAACAGGTCGCGCATGGTCGAGTTCCCCACCACCACGACTTCGTGGATGCTGGCGGGCTGGCAAGGGAGCGCCAGGATCGCCTGATTCACATAAGCGATGAGCGTACTGCGGAGCCGGGCTTCATGATCGTCGGCCGTGTAGGCGATGCGCGCCATGATGTCGGAGCCGGCGAAGCACTGCGGGTTCTCGAACGCCTGCGTGGCGCGCACCGCACCGCTCTCCAGATCGAGCAGGCGAACGACCACCGTGGTCGTGCCCACATCGATGGCCAGGCCGTGGAGAGCGCCTCTCGTCCGGTCGATGGGCACGCCGTCCAGGAGCACGATCTCGCCGTCGCGGCTCACCGCGGGGTCGAACGGCACCTCCTCACGCAAGGCGGGTAAGCCGGCACCCGCGTCTATGATCCGCACCTCACCCCGCCGCAACGGGCGAAATCGCACCTCGCCCGCCTCGGTCTGCAGCTGAGCGCGGCAGGCGAGTCGGTAGTCGCCGCGCAGGTGGGCCTCCTCATCCGTGCGCGGGACCAGCAGCTCCATTCCTTCGAGCACCTCGACCAGGCACTCGCGACACGTTCCTTGCTTGTAGCAGGAGTTGGTGATCGGGATACCCAGCTGTTCGGCGCAATCGAAAAGCGAGAGCCCCGGCTGCGCCTTCAGCTGGCGGCCGTCGATTTGGACGTGAAGGGCCAAGGCTCTTATTCCTGGGCCGCCGCCCCGCGGAGAGCC
>CAYGCC010000405.1:0-2086 GCA_964348165.1 uncultured Gemmatimonadota bacterium
CCGAGCGGTATCCCCGCCAGCGCCGTGGTCAGTTCGACGGCTGTCGCCTGCGCTTGCTCCGGTGGGATGACGCCCAGCCCCACGAGTCGGGTGACCTCTGCGCCGACGTAGGCGCCCAGCGACTGCGGCTCCATGAAGACGTTGGGCGTTTCCACGATCAGCGGCCCGATGAAGTCCTCGACATCCGAGTAGTAGACGTCGACGCCCAACAGCAGACGGTCGCCGATCAAGCCCTTGTAGCCCACCTCGAAGGTGTTCGTGATCATCGACTTGGTCTGTTCGATGTCCGCCACGTCTTCCACGAGGTCGAACTCGAAAGTGCTGGCGTTGAGCCTCCTCAGCACGGAGTTCACATCCGCACCGGTTGGGGCGGCAAACAGGCCGAGCAGCGCGCCCGCCTGTGCATCCTGGGCTGCGACGATCTGTACCGCCGCGTCCCAGAAGATCGTCGCGTCCAGCGGCAAGTAAGTAATCGGGCCGCCGAGTGCCGCCGGTGTGAAGGGGGAGCGCATGCATAGGTCACATGGACCGACCGGCGTGTCGAGGTTTCGCGCGAAGGTGAACCCCTCGGCCGGCGCGCCCCGGCCACGCACCGGGAAGGGCAACCCGCCGAGGTCCGGCGACGAGAGCTTGTCCAGGAACATGTTGTTGGTGGACGGCTGGCTGAACGCCCGGTTGTACGTCAGCCGGATGCTGTGTTCCTGCGTCGGCTTGAGGACGAGGGCGGCGCGCGGTGAGAACACCACGTCGTCCAGCACGCTGTGGTAGTCGAGCCGCGCCGCGACTACCAGGTCGAGCTGCGGCGAGAGCATCGTCTCCGACTGGACGTACCCACCGACTTCGGTGAACGCGTCGTCCTCTTCGTTGCGGCCGGTGATGATGCTGTCGGTGCGCGGCACCGTGCGGATCAGATCCGCACCGTAGGTGAAGCTCTGGCGCTCGCCCACATCGAGACCATGCTGGATCTGGCCGACGTAGAGGAGCGAGTTGTCTGTGACCGGTTCGTTGTCCCGCAGCGTGAAGCTGTCGCCGGCGTCGCTCAGGTTGATATAGGCTTGGGCAAACAGCCGGTCACGGCGGAAGCGGGCCTGCGCGTAAGAGTACGTCCAGTCCAACGCCTGCGCGGCCCCAATACCGGTCATCTCGATGCTGCTGATCATCCGGGAGGCGCCCCCATTCAGGATCAGCGTGCTGCGGTCGTCGAGTCGGAAATCGAGCCGCAGGTCGCCGCTGAAGCGCTCCTGGTCGAAGTCGCGGGACGTGAGTTCAAACGGGTCGACGAATTTCCAATCGTCGCCACGGAAGTACAGGCCGGAAACCTTGTAGCCGACGTTGTCGCTGAAGAGGCCGGCGTGACGGAACGCGCCCTGGAAAACCGCGCGCTCGCCGCCAGTGACGCTCAACGTCGTCCCCTGGTAGTCCAGCGGCGAGCGCGTGATCAAGTGCATCACGCCTTTGTCAACATTGGGGCCGTAGAGGGCGGAGCCCGGGCCGAGGACGAACTCGATTCGATCGATGTCCTCGTTGGTGACTGGTATCAGGTTGTAGGCATTGAACCTCAGCGAAGGCACCGACGCCCAGCGGTTGTCCGTCAGCACGAAGAGCGCGCCGGAGAACACGTTGTTGAACCCGCGAGCCACGACGTTGTGCTGTGCTAGGCCGGTCGTGATGATGTCGGCGCCGGGCAGGCCGCGGATATGCTCTACTGCCGTCGTCGCCGGTCGCTCTTCGATCGTCTCGGTGTTCACTGTGTACACAGACGCCGGCGACTCGAGGGCCTTCTCCTGCGCGCGCGAAGCCGTGACCACCACAGGGTTCAGCTTGAAAACCACGGAGACGAGTTCCACGGTGCCCACGGAAGTGGTGACGCCCGACTGCGCGCTGATTCCGTCCTGGCGTAGGGTTTCGTAGCCCAGCGAGGAGAACACGAGCGAGTAACGCCCGCTGGAAACCCCGGTCAGCTGGAACTGGCCGTCGTCGCCAGTCGTCGCGGACCGTAGCGTCCTCAGACCGCTGACCAACTCGACGACAACGCCGGAGAGCGGCTCGCGGCTCTCGCGGTCGGTGACCCGGCCGGTGATCAGGC
>CAYGCC010000406.1:0-2019 GCA_964348165.1 uncultured Gemmatimonadota bacterium
GACCGCTTCGTGCAGGCCATCGGCGGTGAGCAGGCGATAAAGAACCAGACGGCGCGGCAGGGTCGCGGGACGCTGGCGATTCCGGCGCAGGGGATCAGCGGCACCGTTGAAGCGTTCGCCGCTCCCCCCAACCGGTTCCTGATGCGAATCGATCTTGCCGGCATAGGCGTCGTACGAACCGGCTACGATGGAAAGGTGGCCTGGACCATTCATCCGGCGATGGGTCCGATGGTACTGGACGGCCGGATGCTGGAGCAGATGCAACAGCAGGCGGACATGTTGGCCGCCTTGCACCCGAAGAAATACATCGCCAGCGCCGAGACGGTCGAGAAGACCGAATTCGACGGGCGATCATGCTACAACGTGAAGATCACCACCCAATCGGGCGAGGAATACAACGAGTTCTTCGAGGTGGAGTCCGGGCTCTTGGCCGGCACGATTCGAAAGCAGGCGAGCCCCATCGGCGAGATCGAGACCACATCGATCCTGAGCGATTATCGCCCGGTCGAAGCTGTTCTGATCCCGATGAAGCTGACGCAGCGCTTGATGGGGATGGAGCAGGTGTTCGAGATGGAGCAGTTCGCGGCCGCGAAGCTGGATGACGCCGTGTTCGAGCCGCCGGCTGAGATTCGCGCGTTGCTCGAGGGCGCGAACTAACCTATCGGCGGGCCTACGCATGCAGGTGGCGGGCGGCCGGCATTCATCGGGACCGCCCGCCCGGCTGATATGCCCGCTCGGCGTTCGCCCTGATCTCGTCGAGCCCGAACCAGGCCGGTTTGAATTGCTTTCGGGAGTAGACCGGCGCCTGATCGAAGTAGTGCGGTGACGCCGGGTCGCTGTTCTGCCCGAAGGTCAGGATCGAACGCGCCCGCACCTCCGGCCCGAACTCGATGACTTTGACGAACGAGTTCCCGTGCACGCCGTAGCGGCGGCGCCCTCCGTTCGCACGCCGCGTGTGGAACGTGAAGACGCTCCCGAGGTAGCCGGGCGCGCCCGCCACCGGGAGGCTCGGCAGCGTGTCGCTGAACGGCTCGAGCCCGCTGGCCGCCGGCCGCTGCATGCGGTTCAGCTCGCCCCACGGCACCCGCCAGGTGCCCCACGCGGTCTGTAGTTCCTCGAGCACATATTCCAGTGCGACCAACCTCGACCATCGCGCGCGGCCGCCCTCGTCACCGTAGCGCTCGGCCCAGAGCACGAACAGAGTTGTGGCCCATGAATCGATCGCGCTCACGTGATCCCAGTCTTCCAGCGTCCGCACCGGCTCGCGCAGGCGCGCGGCCCGCGACAAGTCCGTCGACTGCAGGTCTCGCCATTCGCGGACGATCTCCGGTACCAGTGAGTCTGCCGCGAGCAGGCGCGTGTCGAGGACGGTCGTCGCGAACTCGTCGAAGGTGAATCGCTCACGACTCTCGAGCAGGCGGCGCGAGCTGCGAGCACGCCAGTTGTCGCTCTCGGACCCGACCAGGTACGGCGGGTAAGCCTCGCGGTCGGGGACGAGGCCCGTCGTCACGGTGAAGGGCGAGGAGTTGCAGTTCTGCAGGTATCCACTCGCCGGGTTCAAGACCTGGGGCAGCTCGTCCAGCGTGTGATAGCCGTCCCACTCGGCGTTCGGATCGCGGGCGTCCACAGGCTGCGCCCAATCGTAACCCGGCGAGCGGCGCGCGACGGCCGCGTTGTACACGTAGTAGATGTTGCCGTCACGGTCGGCGTACAGGGTGTTCATGTACGGCACCGCCAGGCGGGATAGCGCAGCCCTGAACTCGTCGAGCGAGCGGGCCCGGATCATCTCGTACCACTGCTCCAACCAGCCGCCCTCGTCCAGCTTGGTCAGGCGCACGGCCAGCGGCCGTCCCTGGCCATCCAGCGCGATAATGGGCCCGTGGTGGCTCTTCCTCATCCTGAACGTCCGGCGTTCGACCCCACCGTCGTCGGTCTTGACGGCGATGACTTCGTCCCACGCCGTCGCCTCGCGATGGCCGTCGCCGTACCGGTAGCGCAGCGGTCGCTCCGGGTCATCGA
>CAYGCC010000407.1:0-12854 GCA_964348165.1 uncultured Gemmatimonadota bacterium
CCGATCACGCCCAGCGCCACGGCGAAGCGGCCGAGGCTGAAGCCGAGGACGTGGCCGCTGAGATCGAAGCTGAGCTCGAACATGCGATCGGGATCGTCGCGGCGGATGTCGGCCAGCAGCTGTGACTTGGTCGAGTCATCGATGAACTCGCCGTACAGGTCGGCGATCTGACCGTAGCTCAACGAGTTGTTGCCCAGGAAGAAGCTGGCGCCCGGTAGGCCCACCGACCAGGCTGGACCGTCGCGCAGGCCGAGGTTGGCCGGATTCCAGAATGGGGCCTCGTACCCTCGTGCCCGTGCCGTGAAGGACCCGGCCAGACCGAAGCTTCGGGCGCTGGGTGGCGCGAGCTGAGCGTCGGCCGAGCCGGCGAGGCACACCAACAGGCCACAGGCGATCGCAGCGATGCCTTGTGTTCTCATCGTCGACCTCCTTAGCCGCCGACCCGGATGCGACTGGTCACCCTGAGCTCCGTCCGCAGGACCTCACCGGCGCTGAAGCGGCTGACGGAGAGGATGCCTCTCGGCCCCGTTCGCGTGCCGGACGCGACGCCGCGATAGCCCACATGCACCTTGGCGAACTCGGCGATGCGCTGAACCTCTTCCGCCGTGAGCTCACCGCTTTGCAGCAGGCCGGGCGTGAACTCCAGTCCGCTCAGCCGCACCTCTCGCAGCGGATCGCCGGAGAACAGCGAGGCGACCGTGTCGGCGATGGAGATCTCGAGCGTGCCTTCGATCTCGCCGCTATGGACCAGCTCGAGCTCGTACACCGCGCTCTGCACGCGCGCCGCGATCTCGTCGCGCGCATCTTCTTCGAAGTCGATCAGGTAGCTCTCGTCCAGCGTTTCCGAGTCCACCACGACGCTGACGGCACTGACCAGCAGCTGGTCGAGGAAGGCAACGATCCCCGCCGCCGTCGCCGTATCGATTCGTGCCGCCTGCCCGTCGGCCGGCGAGTGGACATAGACGACGACCCGAACGCCGTCGGTGATCTCCGCTTGGCTCACGTCGAACTCGAACTCGCGCATCGAGCCGACCGGCAGGCTCTCCGCCGCGCCGCTGATGAAGAGGCTGTCCAGCAGGTCCCCGCTGAACAGATCGCGGAGCGCGATCGCCACGTAGCCGGCCGAGTCCGGATCGGGGTGCGGCCGCAGCGGATCGAAGTTCATCTGGTTGTAAAAGCGCGTCCCTAACCGCCCGTCGAACAGCTCGATGCTGACCAGTTCAGCCGTGAAGGGCACGTCCAGCGAGTCGACGAAGTCGAAGCCCGGCACCTCGATCGTCCCGCCTTGCAGACCCGCGCAGGGCCCGCACATCTCCCCCAGCGAGTACCCGGTGCTGTCCCGCTGCGCGGCAACGGCAAACACGTTCTGGCCGCCGACGACGGCCGTGTCCACCCCTTCGGGAAGAAAGTCGACGATGGCGATGGGATTTGAGCTGAAGGGAACCGTCAGCCCCACCTCCCACTCGGGCGCCTTGGGCACATCGCAGGCGGTCAGGAGCAGGAGCGCCAACGTCGCCGCCCCCGGGATGCGCACAAAGCCGCCGGCCATTCCAGGATTGGAACGCACGGAAAACCTCCGTTGTCGTTGCTCGGGGGAGAGCGCGCCGGCGCCGGGGGCCGACGGTAGCGGCGGCTGGGAAAGATCGCGCGCCGAGGCCGGAAAACCTTGGCCCGCGCGGCCTTTGGCGCGGACCGTCCGGCCAGGACTGACGTACCCCGCGGCGTCGGCAAGGTTTCGCCGCAGCGGGTCTCCTCCCGGTACGCCAGTCGGCTTCTATATTTAACCGTTCATGACGACCAGCAGGCGCTGGGGCGGAGCGGGAGTGCACCGGTTGGAAACGGCACAGATTCGGAATTTTTGCATTATCGCCCACATCGATCACGGGAAGTCGACCCTGGCGGACCGACTGCTCGAGCGGACCGGTGCGGTCGAACCGCGGCGGATGAAGGAGCAGGTCCTCGATTCGATGGACCTGGAGCGTGAGCGTGGAATCACCATCAAGGCGCACGCGATCCGCCTCGACTACAGGTCGGCGAACGGGCGGGACTACGAGCTCAACCTGATCGACACGCCCGGACACGTCGATTTCACCTACGAGGTGAGCCGGAGCCTGGCGGCCTGCGAAGGGGCGATTCTGGTGGTGGACGCCAGTCAGGGGATCGAGGCGCAAACGCTGTCCAACCTCTTTCTGGCCCTGGAAGCGGGGCTGACGCTGATCCCCGTGGTCAACAAGATCGACCTGGCCGCCGCCGAGCCGGAGCGCCGGCGGGACGAGCTGGCCGATCTGATCGGTTGCGATCCCGACGAGATACTGCTGACCAGCGCCAAGCAGGGCACCGGTGTCGACGCCTTGCTCGAGTCCGTTGTGCATCGTATCCCGCCGCCGCGGGGCGATGCCACGGCGCCGCTGCGGGCGCTGATCTTCGATTCGCAGCACGACAACTACCAGGGGGCGGTGCCGCTGATTCGCGTGGTCGACGGGCGGGTGCGAGCGGGCACGCGGATCGCTTTCGGCTCGAACGGCGCGACGTACGAGGTTCGGGAGGTGGGGTACCTGCGGCTGGGTGCGGTGCCCACGGCGGAGCTCGCGGCGGGCGAGGTTGGATATCTGACGGCGCAGATTCGGTCTGTGGCCGACACGAAGGTCGGCGATACGATCCTGGACGCCGAGAGCCGAGCCACCGAGCTGCTTCCCGGCTACCGCGCAGTGAAGCCGATGGTTTTCGCCGGGCTCTACCCGTCAGATTCCGAGCAGTACGAGCGTCTGCGTTCAGCGCTCGAGAAGCTGAAGCTGAACGACGCGGCGATCCAGTACGAGTTCGAGACGAGCGCGGCGCTCGGTTTCGGCTTCCGTTGCGGCTTCCTGGGGCTCCTTCATATGGAGATCGTACGCGAGCGGCTGGAGCGGGAGTTCGACCTGGATCTGGTCAGCACCGTGCCGAACGTGGAATACCGCGTGCACTTGAAAGACGGCTCGACGATTTCGGTGGAGAACCCTTCGCTAATGCCGTCCGCGGCGTCGATCGACTCGATTGACGAGCCGTTTGTGCGCGTGCGGATCGTCTGTCCGGCCGACTACATCGGTGCTGTGCAGAAACTGTGTCACGATCGGCGGAGCCAGTTCGGGCGGCTTCACTACATCGATGGTGAGCGAGTCGAACTGACCTACGACACGCCGCTGGCCGAGATGGTTCTCGATTTCTACGAGAGGCTCAAGTCGCTGACCCGTGGCACCGCCGGCCTCGACTACGATATCGTGGGCTACCGGCGCGGCGAGCTTTCACGCCTCGACATCCTGCTGAACGGCGAGCCGGTGGACGCCCTCAGTATGATCGTTCACCGTGACAAAGCCTATTACTACGGCCGCGCCCTGGTCGAGAAGCTGCGAGAACTGATCCCCCGGCAGCTGTTCGCCGTAGCGATCCAAGCCGCGGTTGGCAGTCGCGTGATCGCGCGGGAATCGATCCGACCGCTGAGAAAGAATGTGACGGCCAAGTGTTACGGCGGCGACGTCACCCGCAAGCGCAAGCTTCTCGAAAAACAGAGAGAGGGAAAGAAGCGCATGAAGCGCGTGGGGCGCGTGGAAGTGCCGCGCGAGGCCTTTCTGGCGATCCTGGAAGTGGGTGCCGATTGAACGGCGATCCGGCGCGCCTGGTCTACGTGCGGGCGCCGGATCGCCTGTCGGATGTTGTTCTGGCTGTGCCGGCGCTGCAGCGGCTTGCCCGCTGCGACGCGGACAGGGGTCTGGATGTGTGGTGCCCGCTCCCCTGGACCCCGGTCTTGGATCTTGCCGATCTGCCGGCCGCCGTGATTCCGTTTAGACCGAGACGGGCGGTTTGGCGGTCGGCGCTCTGGCTGCGCCGCGCCGGATACGACGAGGCGTTTCTGTTCAGCCCCAGCTTCGAGGCGGCGCTGGTGACCCGGCTGGCGGGAATCCCCGTGCGGCGCGCGGTGCCTGGCTGGCCGCGCCGCCGGTTGCTGGGCGGAGCGGCCGCCCGGCTCGAGACGGGTGTGGAGCATCGAGCCAGCACCCTGATGCGCGTCGTCGACCCCGACTGGTCGGAGGCTCCTCCGCCGCCCAGGCTGACCGTGCCGGCGCGGGCGCGCGAGCACTTCGAGGTGTTGATGGCGGGGCGCTTGCGGCGCCCAGCCCTGGGTATCGTGCCGGGAGCCCGCGTCGCGGCACGCCGCTGGCCGGAGGGTAAGTTCACGGCTCTGGCCGGCATCCTGGCGGCCGAGGTCGGATCGGTCCTAGTGTTCGGGAGTTCACGCGACGGGGTGCTGGCGGCTCGGGTGGCGGCCGGTGCCGGCGCCCACGGCATCGACCTGGGCGGCCGGACGAGCCTGACGGTGCTGGCGGCGGGTTTGAGCGCCTGCGACCTGGTGATCGCCAACGACGGAGGGGCCTTGCAGCTGGCGGCGGCCGTAGGAACCCCGACCGTGGGGATCTTCGGCCCCCGGCCCCCCGAGCAGATGGGTCCTCTGTCGGACGCGAGTCGCATAATCTGGCGTTCTTCGTTACCCTGCGCCCCCTGTGGGCGCGAGCGCTGCCCACGCCGCGGTCGGGGAACAATCCTGCCGGAGGCACGCGAGGAGTGTATGCAGCTGATCGGAGTTGAAACGGTGGCGCGGGTAGCCC
This sequence comes from uncultured Gemmatimonadota bacterium, assembly GCA_964348165.1. Taxonomy (GTDB): domain Bacteria; phylum Gemmatimonadota; class Gemmatimonadetes; order Palauibacterales; family KS3-K002; genus CAYGAJ01. The sequence goes on from CAYGCC010000407.1 coordinate 4,641, forward strand.
GCGAAGCGCTGAAGCGAGCGGAAACGGCGAGCGATGCCTAGCCTGCAAGAAGCGCCCTGGGTCGTCGGGGTCGATATCGGCGGAACGAACATCAACGTCGGCGTCGTGCCGTTCGAGGGCGCGGGCCCGCTGGCGTTCCGAACGGAACCGACGGAGGCTCAGCGCGGCGCCAAGTTTGTTGTGGATCGCGTGGTGCGATTGATCAAGGATGCGATGCAGGAGGTGATGGAGCAGCAGAGTTGCGGGTTGCAATCGTTTGCCGGGGTTGGCATTGGGTCTCCCGGCCCGCTCGACCGCGAGACGGGAACGGTGATCAGCACCCCGAACTTGGGTTGGAGAAACTTCCCTCTGCGCGACCTGATCCAGAACGCCGTGGGTCTCCCAGCAACATTGGACAACGACGCCAACGCGGCGACCTACGGCGAGTGGTGGCTGGGCGCGGGGCGGAACGTGGACACGCTGGTCGGCGTCACGCTGGGCACGGGGATCGGCGGTGGCATCGTTCTCAATGGTGAGCTGTACCACGGTGCGGCGGACGCGGCGGCGGAGATCGGCCACATGACCATCGATTCGACGGGTCGGAAGTGCAAATGTGGCAACTATGGCTGTCTGGAGGCCTACGCTTCCGGCCCGGCCATCGCGGCCCGCGCGGTGGAGGGGCTCGAGTCGGGAACCGGATCGATGCTGCCCGAGCTTGCCGGAGATCTTCAGGATGTAACGGCGGAGACGGTGTTCGAAGCCGTAGTTCAGAGCGACCCCTACGCCACCGAGGTGATCAATGACACGGCGAAGTTCCTCGGGGTCGGGCTGGCCAACTTGATCAACATCTTGAACCCGGAGATGCTTGTCATATTCGGCGGCGTGGCCCGAGCGGGCGACCACCTGTTCGTCCCGCTGCGGGCGGAAGTGCGGCGCCGAGCCTTTCGGGTGGCTGAGCAGGCCTGTCGGATCGTGCCTTCCGAGCTCGGCGGCAAGGCGGGCGTGATCGGGGCCGTGGCCTGCTTCAAGAAAGAGAAGTTCGGCCGGGTCTAGGAGCGTTGGCCGTCTCTCGGGCTCGCATCTCGATGGGGGAATGATTAGCTTGCTCCGCGGTACCCACCAGATTCCGCTTGCAGTCAAAGATCCGAGTCTGAGCGGGCGCGAGCTCGCCGGGGTCCCGTGTTGCCGGGGACGCTGACGCGGGACGGGCCATGGGTGTCATCGGCGTCATCGGGACCATGGTTTGGGATACGATCTGGCGTGACGGCGAAGCCGGGTCGCCGGTCGAGGAGTGGGGCGGGATCAGCTACGCGCTGGCCGCCGCCGACGCGTTCGGCACGGCGGACCTCAAGGTGAGGCCGATCATCAAACTGGGCCACGACCTGGCGGAGCGCGGCCTCGGTTTTCTGCGAGAGCTATCCATCCTCGAGACGGATGAGACGATCAGCGTCGTCGAGACACCCAACCCGCGAGTCGAGCTGCGCTACACGAGTGCCGGTCGGCGCAGCGAGTGGTTGCGTGGCGGGGTGTCGACCTGGACGTGGCCGGAGATCGCGCCGCGGATCGAAGGGTGCGACGCCATCTATGTGAACTTCATCACGGGGAGCGAGATCGATCTCGAGGTGGCGCGGCAGTTGCGCCAAGCGTTCTCCGGGCCGATCTACGTGGACGTGCACTCGCTCTTGCTGGCCACCGGGCCGCGGGGCGAGCGCCGGCGGTGCACCCTCGACAGCGGGTCCGACTGGCTGAGTTGCTTCGACGTCGTTCAGGTGAACGAGGATGAGCTGGCCGCATTGAGCGCGCGTTGGGGCGACCCGTGGGCGTTCGCCGCCGCGATCGTCGGTTGTGAGACGCGGCTGCTGTTCGTGACGCTGGGGCCCGGCGGCGCCGCCTACGTCATGACGCCGGATGCGCTGCCGCTGAAGCGAGAGCCGGGCCGGGTGGCGGCGGCGCCCGGGCCGGTGCGCACCGGTCGGGTGTCGGTCGCGCCGTTGGCGGGCGGTGACCCGACAGGCTGTGGTGACGTGTGGGGGATCACGGCGTTCCGCGCCTTGCTGTCGGGCCGAACCGTCGAGGAGGCGATCGGTCTGGCTAACGCCTTCGCCCGCCGCAACGTGGCGCACCGGGGAGCCACGGGACTGAATCGTTTCCTGCGAGGTGAGCTTGAACGCGGGTGACACAGGAAGACTAGGGACGCCCACCCAGTGAGCTACGTGCTCCCCGTACCGGAGACGCTGGACGACCGCGGCTTCGAGACGCTCGTCGCCGGGATGGCGGCCGCGAAGGACAACCGCCTGCTGGTCGATGCGCGGCGTGTGCGCTTCGTCAGCCCCTACGGCGTCCTCGGGCTTCTGGCGCTGGGCTCGGCCTCGCAGCAGCGCTCGGGCGCGCGACCGCTGCTACAGCCACCGGATAACAAAGATGTGGCGAGCTACCTGACGCGTATCGGCTTCTTCGAGAACGCCCACGATGTTTTTGACTTCGAGGGTCGCACCGGCAAGCGTGTCGCCGGCGAGTCGAACCGCTTGCTGGAGATCACCGCGATCAGATCGCATCAAGATGTGCTCGAGATCGTGGAGCGGGTGCAAGATCGCGCCTCCGCTATCCTCGTTGACCACCTGAAGTACCCGCCGACCGCGGTCTTGCCGTTCAGCGTCATCCTGTCCGAGCTGTGCCAGAACATCGTGGAGCATGCGGCGGCGCATGGCTGGGTCTCGGCTCAGAGATACAACTGGGCCAGCCGGCGCGTCGGCAAGGTGGTCGTCGTCATCGCCGTGATGGACGTGGGGATGGGATTCAGAGGGTCGCTGGCCCGAGCGCACGCACGACAGTTCGGTGATCTTTGGTCGGACGCCAAGGCGTTGGAACAGGCGTTCCTGCACGGCGTCTCGCGGTACCCGGACCCCGGCCGTGGCCAGGGGCTGCAGGGTATCCGCAAGGTGGCCTTGCGCTGGGAAGGCCTGGTCACCATCCGCAGCGGCACGGCGAAGATCTCCGAGGTGCCGGATTGGAGCGACGAGGCTCCGATCGTCACGGGTATGCCGGATTTTCCGGGAGCCCAGATTCAGATCGTCTTGCCAGAGGCGAGCCAGGCAGGCGGTAGCCGACAGGGAGGCCGTGGGAATGGGTAAGAGGGGGGCGGGTCCGTCGGGCGGCGGCGTGGAAACGGTGCTTCACACCTCGGTCGCCACGTTCTACAGCAACCTGGTGACCCGACCCGCCGGCCGGGCGGTCCGGGTCGCCATCGAGGAACAGCTCCGCGAGGCCGGGGGCACCAGTCTGTCGATCCTGGACTTCTCGCACGTTCGCGTTATCGATTTCAGCTGCGCCGACGAAGTCATCGCCAAGTTGCTGCGCAAGTACCGGCGGCCCGACCGGCCGAGCGACGCCTTCTTCGTCGCGCAGGGTCTGTCCCAGGACCATCGTGAGCTCGTCGAAACCGTGCTGCAGCGCCAAAAGCTCCTTCTCGTCGCCTTCGAAGACGATGGGCCCGCGCTCTGGGGGCCGGCGCCGGCGCGTCTGCGGCATACGTGGGACTGTCTGGGAGCGATGGGTCGCACGGTCGCTGACGATTTTGCTTGCGCTCGGGGGATTCGGCTCGCCACAGCGACGGCCTGGCTGAGGCGCCTGGTCGATTGGCGCTTGGCGGTCCCGGAAGGAACCGAATGCTATTCCAGTCTGCCCGCGATTCTCGACCACGGCCCCGGGTCCCAACCCGAGCGCGGTGGCGGCGCGGGCGGCCCGGCCTTTCGACCGGCGGTGGCATGGGCCGGTCGAACGGAAGCTCCGGGAGCGGCCAATCCCGGTACCGACTCGAGGTTGGACGGGGGCGAGCTGTCGCCTCCGGCGGCGCCGTAGTCCGGACGGAACGAAGGCCGCGGCGCGAACGGGGCGGCTGCCAAATTGACGGTTCGCAGGTTGACCCGCCTTGAAAGCTCCAGTAAATTCAGCGAACACGAATCGTTTTGTCGTGGCGGCAGGTTGTCTGCCGGGAGGTTCGAGGGATGTCGGCGACGACGGTGTGGTCGAAGATCGAGGCGGTGATCGATGAGATTCGTCCTGCGGTCCGGGCGGACGGTGGCGACGTCGAGCTCATCGCTTACGATGAGGCGGAGGGGCGGGTCGAGCTCCGGCTCGTGGGTGCCTGTCACACGTGCCCGCATTCGTTGCTCACGCTGAAGGGCGGCATCGAGCAGCGTCTTCGCCGGCAGTTGCCCGAGGTGAAGTCCGTCGTCACGCTATGAGCTTGAATTGCTGACGGGAATCAGCCGGCACGGGTTGGCCTGTGCCGGTTTTTTGTTCACAAGGTGACGGTGTCGATCGGGAGCGCCCGCTGCCCTGGCGGGCGAGCTGTCGGCGGTGTCGCGCCATAAAGGTTCGCGATCGATGGCCGAGTCGCAGGAGCTGTTAAAGAAAGTCGCGGCGGCACTCCAGTCGGTTGTGCACGCGGGCACCGGCCGCGATATCGTGTCTTCGGGATACGTATCCCAGTTGAAGCACGATGGCCCCGGGCGTATATCGTTCAGCATGACGGCGCAGCCGGGAGACCCGGCGCAGCTGGTGGAGGCGGCGCGACAGGCGGCCCTGGGCGTGCCGGGTGTGGAATCGGTCGATGTACAGATGCGTGCCGCCGGTGCTGGGGGCGGCCGCAAGCTGCCGGTGATAGGACCGCAGCGGCCAGGTGGCGGCGCCGGCCCAGGCCGAGGGGAGCCCCCGCCCGCGGCCCCACCGGAGCCTCAAGCGATCGCTGGCGTCCGTTACGTGATCGCGGTGAGTTCCGGCAAAGGTGGCGTGGGCAAGTCTACGGTGGCCAGCAACCTGGCGGTAGCCCTCGCCCGCCGGGGCGGCAAAGTCGGACTGCTCGACGCCGACGTCTACGGCCCCGATATCCCCATCATGTTCGGCGTGCACAGCCGACCGCGCGTCACCCGCGATGAGCGTGTGGTTCCGCTGGAGGCTCACGGGGTCAAGTTGATGAGCATCGGCTTTCTGCTGGACGATGACACGCCGGCGATCTGGCGCGGTCCAATCGTCATGGGGATCATCCGCCAGTTTCTGCAGCAGGTCGAGTGGGGCGAGCTTGACTACCTGGTCGTCGACCTGCCGCCGGGCACCGGCGATGCGCAGTTGTCGCTGGTCCAGCTCGCCAAGGTGAATGGTGCGCTGATGGTCACGACTCCGCAGGGCGTCGCCACCGCCGACGTGTTGAAGGGGATCAAGATGTTCGAGCGGGTGCATGTGCCCGTACTCGGATTGGTGGAGAACATGAGCGGGTTCGTATGTCCCCACTGCGGAGAGCGGACGGACGTTTTCGGGCAGGGCGGCGGCCAGAAGCTCGCCGCTACGGCCGCGATCCCGTTCCTGGGTGAGGTGCCTTTGGGCGCGGCGGTGGTGGTGGCCGGTGACGCGGGTCGCCCGACGGTGGTGGCCGCCCCCGACTCGCCGGAAGCGCAGGCGTTCTTCGAGCTGGCTGAACGGGTGGCGGCGGCCGTGGAGACGGTGGGCGAGCGAACCAAGGCCTGACAACGCCGGCGCTCGGACCGCCGCGCGAACGAACATGCCGGTCGTAACCCTTCTCTCCGATTTTGGGACCCGGGACGGCTTTGCGGCCGCGATGAAAGCGGTGATCCTCGACTTGGCGCCCGGCGTTCAGCTTGTCGACGCAACTCATGAGATCCCGCCCGGCGATGTGGAGGCCGCCGCCTGGACGCTGGGTCAATACTGGAACCTTTACCCCAGCGGAACCGTGCACTTGGCGGTGGTCGATCCGGGTGTGGGAAGTCGGCGGCGTGCGATCGCCCTGAGCGCGGACGATCGCTACGTGGTGGCGCCGGACAATGGTCTGGTCACCGCGGTCTTGGACTCCGCCGCGGCCTGGCGTTGTGTTGAGATCGTGGAAACCCGCTACCTGCGGCCTAATCCGTCAGCCACCTTTCACGGTCGTGACATCTTCGCTCCCGTCGCTGCGCACCTGGCCAAGGGCCTGCCGCCAGAGCGGCTGGGTCCGTCGATCGATGACCCGCAGCGCCTCACCAGGGGGCCACCGACTCGCACGCCGGCCGAGGTCCGGGGTCGAATCGCGCACATCGATCGCTTCGGCAACCTGATTACCGATATCCCGAGCGACTGGGTCGACGGTTCGTGGCGGTTCGTGGTCGGCGATTCCGCTGTCGATGTCGGTTTATTGCGTCGGACCTACTCCGACGCGGAAGAGGGTGCGCTATTGGCCGTGGTGGGATCGGCTGGCACAGTGGAGGTGGCGGCGCGCGGCGCATCGGCGGCGAACTTGCTGGGTGCGACGCGCGGTGACCCAGTGATCGGACGCCGCGGTCAGATCTAAGGTCGAGAAGCGTGTCAGAGGCTGAGCCCGATGAGAGCGGGGGAATGGCTGATGAGATATCAGGGAGGGGTGCTGCCGTTATGACGCTGCGGTCTCGAAGCAGGAGTGCTGAGCCTGAACGTTGCAGGCTCTCGCAGTGTTTGTCTCGGCCGCCGTTGGTGGACCCACCGGGTGAGCGTCGGAGTTATGAAGGCGTTGTGGTCCGTCGTCGGGCGCTAATCCGTATGGCATTAGGCAGCGTGCCGGTGCAGTGTTTGTGTTGGTTGGTGCCCGGGGGCAGCAGTCAAAGAAAAAGTTAGGCCTCACCTTGACGGGCGAGCTTGCGTGTAGGGGGGCAGGCGATCACATTGCGTATATGAGCAAGCAGCTATTGGACGAGATTCTGCAGTTGCCTGTTGAGCGGCGCCTTGAGCTGGTGCAGCAGATATGGGACAGTATCGCCGCGACACGGGAGGCTGTCCCCGTACCAGAGTGGCACAAGGAGGAACTGGACCGCCGCCTGGATAAGCCCTCCAAAGATCCCGATCTCACCTGGGACGAGGTTCGCGCGCGGCCACGAGAGCGTAAGTAGCGGTTGAGAGTCTCATTTCGTCCCGAAGCCGCGGCCGACATTGCCGACGCACGACTTTGGTACGAAGATCGACGACCGGGCCTAGGGGCGGCGTTTGAAGAGGCTGTAGCCGCAGCGATCACGTTCGTGCGAGATACTCCGCAAGCCTTCCCTGTGGTGCACCGTGATGTTCGACGGGTTCTCCTGCACCGATTTCCATACGCTCTCTATTATCGGATTGAAGACAATAAGATTCGGGTGATCGCGTGCTTGCACATGCGTCGCCATCCTGGAACATGGAAAGGCAGGGGGTGAGGCCTAACCGGCGTTTGCACCTGACGCGGGCGCCTTTCGATGTACAGCCTTAGATTCCTCTCAGGGATGATTCCGCGGCCGGGCCGCTCCCGCAGACGGGCGCGGTCGCTGCCGCGCAGGTGAAACGCAGATCCGTTATACGGACGCTGGAATAAGATGAGCAAGAGAGGTTGGGGCAGGGTGGGACGTATCCGGCAGATCCTGGTGCCGCGTTGCTACCCTGAAGTCAAGCTTCCGGGTTGCTTCCCAGATCGCAGGACGCCCCGTCCGGGTTGTTATCCGTCGGGAGGCGGATCTGACGAGGGCAAACATCCCGCGCCGTCTAACCTGCGCATGCAACTGGCGCTGAAGGCATCGAGGTTGCCGCCTTTGCGCCGTGGTCGCTTGGAGTCCCTCGGGGGCGGCTAGGCTCGTGCTGTCCGCCTCTGTTCGTTAATAACCGTCAGTTCCCCACGGCGCAGTTGATGCGCAAGGCCGTTAGACCGCTCTGGGCTAGGCTCCTTGACCGTGCTGGAAGACCTGACGAAGATTCGGGAGGTGAAAGGGGTTCGGTGTATGAGCAAGCTCTTGGACAGAGCCTTCGAAGAGGCCTCAAAGCTGCCCGAGTCTGAGCAAGAAGCTCTGGCGCAGTGGCTACTAGCGGAGCTTGAGTCGGAGCGTCGCTGGGAGGAGGCGCTTGCTCAGAGCGAGGATAAGCTCTCGGAGCTCGCCGAGGAGGCCCTTACGGAGTACCGTCGGGGGAAGGCGGAAGATTTCGATCCCGACGAGCTTTGAGGTCGCGGACTACAAAACGTTTCCGCAAAGCGTTTCGGAGACTCCCGCCAGAGGTGCAGCATCAAGCGCGAGAGGCCTACCGACGCTTCAGAGAGGACCCCAACCATCCAAGCCTACGCTTCAAACAAGTCCATCCGACCAAGCCCATCTATTCGGTTCGGGTATCAAGGCAGTATCGAGCTTTGGCCGTGCGAGAAGATGATCAGGTCATTTGGTTTTGGATCGGTTCGCATGCCGATTACGAAAAGCTCGTGTC
>CAYGCC010000408.1:0-3731 GCA_964348165.1 uncultured Gemmatimonadota bacterium
GGCATGACGAACACCGAGTCTGCCACTGCGGTGTTGACCTGGATGTTCTCGAGGGTGATCACCTGGCCCGCCGGCGCGCCCTTCGGCTTTTCCGAGATCGAGTGCGCCATCATCAGGCCCGCCACCGGCTTGTAGTCGCTAACGACGACTTCGTACTGCTGCTCGACGCCCTGCAGCACCCGGCTACCTTCGATCTTGATCGGGACATAAGCCTCGCTGTCCAGGTAGTAGTACTGGACCTCGCCGTCCTTGCGGGTAACCTTGAGCTTGTAGGCCGGCGTGCCCTCGGTGTCCTCGAGGCCCAGCAGCTCGATCTTGTCGCCGTCCTCCTTGTACCCCACTAGGGGACCGTCGATGTCGGCGTTCTCTTTGATCATCGACGCCAGCTCTTCCGGCATCACCTCGGGCTCGGTCTTGCCCATGAACGGCATGACCATCCACGCCGTGGTGCCGTCGAAGGCCTGCGTGCCGGTCATCCCCTGAAAGGTGAAGTCGATCCTCACCATGCCCGGTCGTTTGACCTGCATCGAGAACGGGGCTTCCATACCCGGCGCCAGCTGTATCAACCCGGCAGCCTTGATCGAATTGACGGCACGCCAGCCGTCGACGCCCCCGATGGCCTGGTAGTGGTTCCTGAGTATCTCTTCCAGCGTCGCGTCTTGAGCCGCCGCGGGCCCGGCCAGCAGCGCACCGAACACAGACAAAAGCACAACCTTGCGCAGCATCGTGGTCTCCTCTTACGGGAATGAGCGTCCAGCGCAGCCCGGCCCTGCTCGGCCGGGAACGCCGGGTCGACGCTCGGCGCTTCAAGGAAGCCGAAAGATGCCCGGAGACGCCGGGCGTGGCAAGCCACGGGCCGTGACTGAGCCTGCTCGTCGGCATCCCGGGCGAATTCGACGTAGCTGAGATGGTTTGAGACGAGTTCGAGGTACCGCACGGGGTCTGCGCGTGTAGCAGGAGCGGGCCGCTGAACCCACGGGGTACTGTGGGCGTTAGTACTCAGGGCGCCCGTCCTCTCAGACGCCCGATCCAAACGAGGGGAGGTCCGCATGGCGAGCGAGCACGCGCCCGAGCTCGAGCGGCGCCTGGCAGTGGCGCTGGCGATCCTCAGGATCACCGTCGGCCTATTCTTCCTGCTCTGGGCGGTGGAGAAGTTCGTTCTGCCAGACGCCACGGTGGCGATCTGGGAGCGGTTTTACAAGATCCCGATCTCGTTGAACCTCACCTATCTCATCGGCGTGGGAAACACCCTGATGTCGCTCGCTCTGATCGCGGGGTTCATGCGCACGATCACTTATGGATATTGGACCGTGTTTCACAGCATCTCGGTACTGTCGACCTGGGATTACCTGATCAAGCCGTTCGGCGGCCCGAACCACCTGTTCCTGGCGGGCGTGCCGATCGTCGCCGTCATGGTGGTTCTGTTCATGCTGAGGCGCTGGGACAGCTGGTCGCCGGACGGGCGTCGCGCACGTGGCGTGCCGAGCCCGTCCACAGGATCGTAACGCACGGTGAATCGTGGCGGCTAGTTTTCGAGTCGAAGAGGTGATACACTGACCGTCCCGGGTACGGTTTTTCAGCCGCAGGCCCCACGTGTAGTATCTTACGGCCATGCCGATACCCAAGACGCGCAGCGAGCTCACGGAGCTGGTCAAGACGACCTATGCCAAGCTGCGTACGGAGCTCGAGAGCGCCGGCCCGGAAGTCGCCGGGCTTTCGTGCGTCGACGACTGGAGCGTGAAGGACCTGCTGGCGGTGCGCGCCTGGTGGACCGAGAGCGTCGTAGATTGGATCGAGGCAGGCCGGCGTGGTGAGCGTCCTACGACGCCCGCGCCGGGCTATCGCTGGAGCGAGACTCCGCGCCTCAATGCCGACCTGGTGCAGGCGGCTCGCAACCAATCCTATGAGACTATCCGCGCCAGGCTCGAGCGCGGCTTCGAGCGTGTCATCGCGATCATCGATGCGCTCGACGATCGGGAACTCTTGGAAGTCGGGGCGTTCGATTGGGCGGAAAAGTGGCCGATATCCCGCTGGATCTCTTTGAACACGGCTCGGCAATACACGACCGCCCGCACGTTTGTCCGGCGCGCGTTGCGCCAGCGTTAAAACACACGCTCTAGGACGTGAAGGTGGGCGAAGATGAATAGCGAAGAGCTGACCGTCGCCTGCATCGATGCCGGGCTCGCCGCCCGGGCGGAACAGATCGTCGAGGCCTCTCGACCCTGCGTCGAACTCATTCCCAAGCGCGTCCCACTCGCCCAGCTGTCGTTGGGGGCTTCGCGCCTCGGCGGCGTGCCGGACCTGCCGGACGGGTTTCGATGGCCCAGCTGGCGCGACGGGCCGCTCTCCTTCATCGCACAGATCGACCTCGCCGACCTCGTCGCACACCCAGCCAGCACCGGCCTTCCCAGGTCCGGTCACCTGCTGTTCTTTTACGACGCGCAGCAACAAACCTGGGGCTTCGATCCCGCCGACCGAGAGAGCTGGCACGTGTCGTTTGTGCCGGAGGGTAACCTGCACCGTAGCGAGCCACCCGAAAACTTGCCGGAGGACGCACGCTTTCCCGCCTGTGCCGTGTCGCTGCGCGACGCGCTCACGCTACCGCCCGCCGAGTCTGCCGCGTTCGAGTCCCTCGGATTCAGCGAGAACGAACGCGAGGCCTACTTCAATCTCCTCGACGGCCTTTTCGAAGCCGAACAGGGCGCCTCGTCCTGGCTGCTCGGCCACCCCGACCCGATACAAGGTGACATGCAAACCGAGTGTGCACTGGTCACGGGCGGCTTGTACACCGGCGATGAGTCTGGTTGGAACGACCCGCGCCGCCCAGAGCTCGAGAAAGACGCTCCAAGCTGGCGGCTGCTCTTGCAGGTTGGCAGCGAAGACGAAGCCAACATGATGTGGGGCGACGCCGGCCACCTCTATTTCTGGTTGCACGAACGCGACCTGGCGGCACGCGCCTTCGATCGCGCCTGGATGATACTCCAGTGTCACTAGCCCAGGCCTTCGGCAACCGGTGCTGGTGGACAAGGCGGGCCCGCGGGCCATTGTCTAAGCGCGCATCGCTTCGACCGCTTTGTTCGGGCCCACTACGAGGCAATCATCGGATGATTGGAGTACGGCTGTGACAAGCGAAGCTCGGCAGCGTCTCGGGCCGGTAGCGGCATTTACCCTGGCCTACCTGGGGGCTGCGCTGGTCCTCGCGCTGGTGCGCGGCAATCTCGAGTTCCTGTTCTATATCGCCGTCATGCTCGTCCTGATCGGCTGCGTCTGGATGGTCGATCGATACGTCACCCTCAGTTCCGGTGTGCTGTGGGGCCTGAGCCTTTGGGGTCTGGCGCACATGGCCGGCGGCCTGCTGGTCGTGCCCGCCGACTGGCCGGTCAGCTCCGATAGCCGTGTCCTTTATACGTTGTGGCTGATCCCCGAGCGGCTGAAGTACGACCAGGTCGTTCACGCTTATGGATTCGGAATGACCACTTGGGTGTGCTGGCAGGGGTTGCGCTCCGCGATCCGACGCCGCGGCGGATCGGCGGCGCCCACGCTGGGTCTGCTGGTTCTGGCCGCCACGGCCGCCCTGGGGTTCGGAGCGCTGAACGAGGTGGTGGAGTTCGTCGCGACGCTGCTGGTGCCTGAAACGAACGTAGGCGGCTACCGTAATACGGGCTGGGATCTGGTGGCGAATCTGACAGGGGCGGCCGTGGCCGCCCTGCTCATCTGGCGCTACGAGCGGC
>CAYGCC010000409.1:0-3702 GCA_964348165.1 uncultured Gemmatimonadota bacterium
GTTGGAAGGCAAGACGATGCTGGTCGTGGGCCTGGGCGGCATCGGCACGCAGGTGGCGAAGCGGGCCCACGCGCTGGGCATGCGGGTGCTGGCGACCCGCCGCAGCAGCCGCAGCGGCCCCGAGTTCGTGGACTACGTCGGGCTGGCCGACGAGGTGACCGAACTGGCAGCTCAAGCTGACGTCGTGGTAAACGCCGCGCCGCTGACGTCCGAGACCACCGGCATGTTCGACGCGAAGTTCTTCGCGCGCATGAAGCCGACCGCCTACTTCATCAACGTCGGCCGGGGACGAAGCGTCGTGACCGCCGACCTCGTCCAGGCGCTCGAGTCCGGCCGGATCGCCGGAGCGGGGCTGGACGTCACCGACCCGGAGCCTTTGCCCACCGGACACCGGTTGTGGTCACTTCCGAACGTCATCATCACACCCCACGTGGCCGGCGGATCGGATCTGCGGGCTGAGCGGTTCTGGACCATTATTCGGGAGAACGTGCGCAGGTACGTGGCCGGCGAGGCGATGCTTTCCGTGGTCGACGTGGAACGGGGTTACTGACCAGCCGAACCACGACTCCAAAGGCGATATCGAATCAGGCGTGGTCGCCCGTGCCGCGGGCGCTCTGTGCCGCCGGGGTGGCGGCCGGCGAGGGCGAAGAAAGAGAGAAGGCGGGCTAATCGAGCGCTTTTTGGCTCAGCCGGTCTCCGCCGCCGCCTCACGCAGCAGGTTCCGGGCGATAACCAGGCGCTGGATCTGATTCGTGCCCTCGTAGATCTGCGTGATCTTCGCATCACGCATGTACTTCTCGATCGGGTAGTCCTTGCAGTAGCCGTAACCTCCGAACAGCTGCACGCAGTCGGTCGTCACCTTCATGGCGACGTCGGTCGCCATCAACTTGCACATGGCCGACACCTTGGTGATGCTCTTTTGACCGGAATCGATGACCCGAGCGGCGTGGTGAACGAGCTGCCGGGCCGCCTCGATCTGCGTGGCCATGTCCGCCAGCATCCACTGAACCCCCTGGAACGAGCTGACCGGCTGCCCGAACTGCTGCCGTTGGTGGGTATACTCGAGCGCCAGGTCGAGGGCGCCCTGGGCGAGGCCCACCGCCTGGGCGGCGACGCCGGGGCGGGCCCGGTCGAGGGTGATCATCGCGTGCTTGAATCCGCGCCCCTCGCTGCCACCCAACAGGTTATCGGCGGGCACCCGGCAGTTCTCCAGGTGGATCTCGACCACCGGAACGCAGCGAATGCCCATCTTGTCCTCGTGCTTGCCGACGCGGTATCCGGGCGTTCCTTCTTCGATGACGAAGGCCGAGATGCCACGCGCCCCACGATCCGGCTGGCTGACCGCAAAGATCGTGTTCATCGACGCGACGGCGCCTCCCGTGTTCCATTTCTTCTCGCCGTTGAGGACGTAGACGTCACCGTCCCGCTCGGCCCGGGTGGTCATCGATCCCGCGTCCGACCCGGCATCCTTCTCCGACAGCCCGAAGGCGATCAGCTTCTCGCCGGCCGCGATGCCGGGTAGCCAGCGCTGCTTCTGCTCATCCGTGCCCCCCACCAGGATCGGGAACGACCCCAGCGCGTTCACGGCGAAGCCAACACCCATACCGCCGCAGGCGCGGGAGAACTCCTCGACCACGATGCAGAGGTCGAGCACGCCACCGCCCAACCCGCCGTACTCTTCGGGAATCCACACACCGGACAGCTCCGCCGCTTTGATGGCCTTCTGTACCTCCCAGGGGTACTCCTGCGCGACGTCGTACTTGGCGGCGAGCGGGCGCATGACCGTCTCGGCCAGGTCCCGGGCCCGCTGTCTCAGTTCCATCTGCTGTGGCGTGTAGAGTTCCTTGATCATGGTTCGCTCGTCGGTTTTGCCGGGTTTGTGGGCGTAGTCGCGTCCTCAGCTCACTCGGGTTGGTTGAGGCCCCAGAGCGCTGGCGGTGATGAGACCTTCGCGCGGTCTGCTGACGGTTTGGGCTCGCGGCAAGGAGTTTAGGTGCGCGCGGCGGTTCCCGCCAGACTGAGTCGCTCAAAGACACGGGCTTCTGGCCCCTCGGGCCCGTTGGGCCTAGATTGGCACCGGTCGACGCGGGCGCCCTGAGTCACGAGGTGCTCAACAACCAGCTGAACCTGTTCGACCCGCTGGTCCCGATGGCGTACTTGCGCGCCAAGAAGCTTTGGCCGAGGCGAGCTTTTTTGGCATGAAGCAGGCTCCCCGGTGCGCTGGGCCCGGGGAGCCTGCGACTTATACCTTCGACCGCACACTTACCTGGCGATCAATGACAACGAGCGACGCGAAGCCCCACGAGTCAAGCCGCGACATGGCAGTTTGCCATTGCGGCTCTCGAATGCCATAGTGAGAGCGGTCAGAGGCGGAATATCCCCCACGAACTCCCGGGAGTGGAAAGGCGCCAGGAGATGAACATTTACGTGGGAAACATGGCTCGCGAGGTCACCGAAGACGATCTACGAGCCGCGTTCGAAGCGTTCGGTCAAGTCGCCACTGTCAATATCATTAAGGACAAATTCAGTGGCGAACCGCGAGGCTTCGGATTCGTGGAGATGCCGGCGAAGGCCGAAGCCGAGTCCGCGATCGCCGACCTGAACGGCAAGGAGTTGAAGGGGCGCGCCCTCAACGTCAACGAGGCACGCCCGCGGTCGGAAGGACGTCGTGGCGGCGGAGGTCGGGGTGGAGGTGGTGGCGGAGGCCGTGGCGGTGGCGGCCGTGGTGGTGGCGGCGGCCGCGGCGGCGGCCGGCGACCTTACTAGACCGCGAAGCGCTGGAACCCCGCTTGACGGCGTGACGCCTAAGCGGGGTTCCGTTGCCACTCAGACGTGGCTTCATGGCTGGGCGCCTCCGTTCGGTTAGCGCCGGCTCACCACCGACCTCACGCCTGTTAGGGAATTTCTAGAAGGCAGTACTTAAATGGGCCTGGGTGGACTCGCGTTGAAGGCGTCGTCAGACGCCTTCATACCGAACACCGCGCTGCAAAGCGCGGTGTGACGCACCACCACCGACCTCACGCTTCTCAGGCGCCGCGCATTTGTCCCAAATCCCGACACCATGCCGTGATGTCTCCGACGGACCGCGTGATTTGCCGTGATTCACCACTAGCAAAGTCGGGATCTGCCGGGATGGCTCGCCACCACAATCGACACCATTGACGACAGGGTGGTGTCTCGCGGTCCCCGGTTCAGCACACGGACTATGATGCGGCCCACGGCTGGCAGCATTCAGTGGGGGATTCCGTATACCTTGGCGCCCACCGGAGGTATGGAGGCGGACCGCAATCGATGCGGCCCAACCAAGACTGCCGCGAACCTTACGGTTCCGCCGCTGACCACAAAGGCGCCCTGCCCACCGCTCTTCCCATCGGTCAGACTTATGACCTAGTGGTTGCTCCGGTTCGAAGCTGCATACGTGATCGAGCCGTGCATGGTCCACTCGATGATCTCCCCAGTACTTCCCAGAAACTTGCCCGTGTCCCAGACGCTGCCGGAGGCGTTCACGAAGCGGCCGGTGCCGCCGGTGACGCTGAGGATGTCGCTGAAAGCGAAGACCCCTGGCTCATCAGCCACGGGGACGGAGATCCCGTCCCCGCCCGTGCCGTAGCTGCCGTACGTACCTACAATCTCGTCGCCGTTGGCGGCCGTGATTACGAACTCACCCTCACCGTAGAGAGCGCCGACCGGGCCAGCTGGCCC
>CAYGCC010000410.1:0-14823 GCA_964348165.1 uncultured Gemmatimonadota bacterium
AACGTCGGGAAGTCGACGTTCTTCAATCGGGTGGTCGGGGGTCGCCGCGCCATCGTCGACAGCCGCCCCGGCGTGACGCGGGATGTTCATCTGGCCGAAGCCGAGTGGGCGGGCCGACGGTTTTACGTCGTCGATACCGGCGGGATCGTCGAGGGGGCCACGGGCGCGTTGCAGGATGCGGTGCGACGACAAGCGCTCGCCGCAGCGGAAGGCGCCGAGCTCCTCGTCTTAATGGTTGACGGGCGTGAAGGGGTACATCCGTTGGACCAACACCTCGCCGAGCTCCTGCGCAAGAGGGGCAGCGACGTTCTCGTCGTCGTCAACAAAATAGACAACTTGCCGGAGGCTACCGAGCATTTCGAGTTTTACGCGCTCGGTCTTGGAGAGCCCATCCCGTTGTCGGCAGCCAGCGGAAGGGGGAGCGGTGATCTGCTGGACCGCATCGTCGAGCGGCTCCCGGCCAGGGAAGTGGAGAGCCGCGGGCCGGGTTTGCGGCTGGCGGTCATCGGCCGGCCCAACGTGGGGAAGTCGAGCTTTATCAACAAGGTTCTGGGCTCCGAGCGGTTGGTCGTTTCCGAGGAGTCGGGCACGACACGCGATGCGATCGATACGCCGTTCGAACGGAGCGGCAAGAAATTCGTCTTCATCGACACGGCCGGTCTCAGGAGGAAGAGTCGCGTCACCGAATCGCTGGAGTATTGGGCGGTGGTGCGGACGTTGCGCGCGATCGATCGAGCCGATGTCTGTCTGGTGATCGCCGACGCCGATCTGGGGCTGGGTAACCAGGACTTTCGCATCGCCAAGCTGGCCTGGGAGCGGGGGTGCGGTGTGGTCCTGGCCGTGAACAAATGGGACCTGATCGAGAAGGACACACACACGGCCGCGCGCTTCGAGAAAGCTCTGCGGGCGCGGGCGCCGATGTTGAGGGCCGTGCCGATCGTGTTCATTTCGGCGCTGACCGGGCAGAGGGTCGAACGTGCGCTCGAACTTGCCTCACAGGTCGGTGAGGAACGGTCCCGACGCGTAGCGACGCACGAACTCAACGAGCAGCTCGCCGCTTTGACGGCGGCCGTCCAGCCGCCGGAGCGCCGCGGTCGCCCGATCAGGTTTTACTATGCCACACAGGTCGCGACCGCCCCTCCGCTCTTCGCTCTGTGGACGAATTATCCCCGGGAGGTGCCCGTCAACTACCTGCGCTACCTGATCCACGGGTTCCGTAAAGCCTGGGGCTTCACTGGAACCCCGATCCGTATCAAGCTACGGGCGCGCAGGAAGGGGCGCGCATGATCATCCTTGGGCTTCTCATCGCCGCCTATTTGATGGGATCGTTTCCTACGAGCCTGATACTGGCCCGCTACCTGAGGGGGGTCGATCTCCGAGCTTGGGGAAGCGGAAATCTCGGGGCGACGAACCTGTATCGCGCAGCGGGCTTCGCGCCCGCGGCGGTCTGCATGGTCGTGGACGTGGCGAAAGGTTTCGCTCCCGCCTGGTACTTTCCGGGCCTGGACCGGGTGGAGGCGCCACAGCTTGCCCTGGCCTACGGTGTGGCGGCGGTGGCGGGTCACATCGTGCCCGTGTGGGTGCGTTTCCGAGGTGGCAAGGGCGTAGCCACGGGAGCCGGGGTCTACCTAGCGCTGGCGCCCGCCGCCGTGGGGCTGATCTTCGCCGCCTGGCTCGGGACGGTGCTGCTGACCCGGATCGTGTCCGTGGCATCTCTGCTCGCGGCCACCGTCTTGCCGCTGGTTCTGCTGTTTACCGGGCACCGCTTCGATTTCGTCTTCTGGACCAGCCTTCCCCTCGCCGGAGTGGTCTGGTGGACCCACAGGTCGAACATCCGGCGCCTGGTGGCGGGGCGTGAGCCTCGTATCGCCCGTGGCTCGGGAGCGCCTCAAGCCGAGCCGGGATCCGCACGTCGCGAGTCGGCGAGGGGGGGTGAGCATGGGTAGAGCGACAGTGATCGGCGCGGGAAGCTGGGGGACGGCGCTGGCCAGAGTGTTGGGCGACAAGGGCCACCGGGTCCGAATGTGGAGCTACGAGCCGGCGGTGGCGGACCAAATCAACCGAGGGCGCGAGAACCAGGACTACTTGCCCGGTGTCAAGCTGCCCGATTCGGTCGAGGTATTTGTGCGGCACGGCGATGCGCTGCAGGAAGCCGAACTCGTCATAGCTGTGGTCCCCTCGCACGCCTTCCGGACAGTGATGGAAGCGGCGGCACCTCACGTGCCACCTCGGGCGATCATACTATCGGCCACCAAGGGTCTCGAGGTCGATACGCTAAGTCGCCCCAGCGAGATTCTCTCCGCTGTGTTGCCCGACCATACGCCGGTGGTCTTGTCTGGGCCCACCTTCGCCCGCGAAGTCGGCGAGGGTGATCCCACCGCGATCGTCGCGGCCGCTCGGGACACGCAGGTGGCCCAACAGGTCCAGGCCTTTTTCAACACGGATCGCTTTCGCGTCTACACCAACGAGGACATTCTCGGAGTGGAGCTCGCTGCCGCCCTCAAGAACGTCATCGCCCTCGCATCCGGCATCGCGGCGGGCCTCGGCTACCGCAGCAACAGTCGCGCGGCGCTGATCACCCGTGGTCTGGCCGAGATGATCCGGCTCGGCGTGGCCATGGGCGCTCGCGCCACGACGTTTGCCGGGTTAGCGGGCCTGGGCGATCTGGTGTTGACCTGCACGTCCGAGCTGAGCCGGAATCTGACGGTGGGGATGCGGTTGGGGCAGGGCGAATCCCTCGATGAGATTCTCTCCGGCATGAAGATGGTCGCTGAAGGGGTTAAGACCACCCGCGCGGCACGCCAGTTGGCGCAAAGGCACGGGATCGAGATGCCCATCGTCGACGAGGTGCACCATATCCTCTTCGAGGGCAAGTCGCCGCGGCGTGCCACGGCCGATCTGATGCTTCGATCGCCGAAGCCGGAGTACTGGGGAGGCAACGATGCCTGAACGCATCGCACGTCGAGAGTACTTCTCGATTGGAGAAGTGTGCGAGTTGGCCGGATTAAAACCGCACGTCCTCCGCTACTGGGAGACGCAGTTCAAAGAGATCAGCCCCTCAAAGAACCGTGCGGGGAACCGCGTCTACCGGGCACGCGAGATCAAGATCATCGAGCTGGTCAAACATCTGCTCTACGACGAGAAGTACACGATCGATGGAGCCCGGCGGAAACTCGAGAAGCTTCGAGAGGACGGCGAGTTGGAGGAAGCGGCCAGCGTGGCTCTCAACCGTGAGGCGCTCCGCAAGTTGCAGCAAGGCTTGCAGCAGTTGATCGAGACGCTCGACCTACCAACCGAGGATTGAACGGGCGCCGCCGCTCTCCTCATCACGTCGAGCCGGCCGCCGGCTCCGGCGCTGGGCGGCATGGCCGGAATCCTCTCACAGCTTATTATTATGGATCCTTTTCACGGGCGCTCCCGCGAATGAAAGCCCGCGAGCGCGGCTAGTAGCCCGGGTGGGGAGGACGCGGGGCGCACACGAATCCTCAACGATCAGCGGCAGTCTCCAGGCGCAACCTGCTTTTGAGCCGGTGGCCGCGAGGTACACAGCTACGATGTGTGGGCGGTCCATCGGCTACCCGCAACCCGAACGCGGCCGCAACCGAGTGGTGTTCGGATGTCGGAGAACCACAGACTGAACAAGACGATCCTGTGCACGAACGATGACGGATATCTGGCGCCGGGTCTTGCCTTGCTGGCCCGGGTGGCCTCCCAGCTCGGTCGGGTCACCGTTGTCGCCCCGGATCGCGAGCAAAGCGGCACGAGCCACGCCCTCACCGTTCACCGACCGCTGCGAATTCGCGAGACCGCCGAGGGAGTGTATCACGTCGATGGCACCCCCACCGACTGCGTTCTCCTGGCGCTCGGCGGCGCCATCATGGATGAGACGCCCGACGTCGTCCTATCGGGCGTCAACCACGGTCCCAACCTCGGGGAGGATGTGCTGTACTCGGGCACTGTGGCCGCAGCGATGGAGGCCACGCTGCTAGGAATCCCGTCCGTCGCCCTTTCCTTCGCCACTGACGAGTTCGAGCCTCCCGGCGACGAGTACGAGGTCGTGCTGTTGCGGCTGCTCACTCAGATCTTGCAGCGTGGTGACTTCCCGGAAGGCACGCTGCTCAACGTCAACCTTCCACCCGTGCCGCCGGCGGAGATTCGCGGCGTCCGTGTGGCCAGTCTGGGCCGCCGCGTGTACATCGAGTCTTTGACCCGCAGCCGCGATCCCTACGGTCGGGAGTATTTCTGGATCGGGGGAGGGAAGAGCCGCTGGACCGGTGGGGAGGACTCGGATTTTCGCGCGATAGCCGCAGGCTACATCTCGTTGACACCATTACACTTAGACCTCACCAACTACCAACTGCTCGAGGGCATCGGCTCGTGGGACTTCGGCCTCGAGACCTGACGTCGCAGCGCGAAGGGCGCCGCCGCCTCATCGAGCGTCTGCGAGAGGCGGGTATCCACGACCTGGCGGTGCTCCACGCCTTCGATCGAGTGCCCAGGCACAGATTCGTGCCGGATGTCTTTGGGCCGCGAGCCTATGCTGACGAGGCGCTGCCCTTGGGGCACGGGCAGACGATCTCACGCCCGACGACGCATGCCCTTTACCTGGAGAGCCTGAAGTTGACCGGCGAGGAGCGAGTTCTCGAGGTCGGGACCGGGTCCGGCTTCCAAACCGCGCTGCTCGCCACCCTTTGCCGGCAAGTCTTCTCGATCGAGCGCGTTCCAGCTCTGGCAGCCAGCGCTCGTGCGCGCATCGAGGCTCTCGGCTTCAGCAACGTAGCCATTCGTGCGGGGGATGGGAGCTACGGCTGGCGGAAGTACGCCCCGTTCGATGCGATACTGGTGTCGGCGGGAACACGCGAGGTGCCGCGCCCGCTGATCGAACAGCTTAGCGTAGGAGGGCAGATTCTCATTCCACTCGGTGATGCGGAATCACAGGAGCTTCACCGTATCGTGCGAACGGGGGAGGCGTCGCTAGAGGACGAGGTCATCGCCACAGTGCAGTTCGTGGCGCTTCGCGGCGCGGATGGCGTCGAAGTGCAGAGCGAGCGGGTAACTCCGTGCTAGGGGCCGAGACTGAAAAGAGCGGCTGGTTCCGCCCGGGGCGTTGGGTTCGGGTGGTCTACGATTGGGTGCTCGGGTGGTCGGAGTCGCCCTATGGGTCGCTGGCGCTGTTCGTTCTGGCGCTGGTCGAAGCCTCGTTCTTCCTGGTGCCCCCAGACGTGCTGCTGATCGCGCTGTGCGTCGGCCGCCCGCGGCGGAGTCTCCACTTCGCGGCCCTCTGTACGTTCGGTTCCGTCGTGGGGGGAGTGCTCGGCTACCTGATCGGCTATCAGCTGTACGAGTTGATCGGTCGCTCGATCATCGAGCTGTACGACGCCGGGGCCGCCTTTGAGCGGGTCGGGGATCTCTACCGGGCCAACCTGGTCCTTGCCCTCGGCACCGCGGGCTTCACACCGATCCCCTACAAGGTGTTCACCATCGCGGCCGGCGCCTTTGCCGTGCCCTTCGTGCCTTTCGTCATCATCTCGGCCGTGAGCCGCGGGGCTCGCTTCTTTCTCGTCGCCGGACTGATCCGGATCTGGGGACCACAGATCCGACGCTTTATCGACCGCTACTTCAACCTCCTGACCATCGTCTTCGTCGTGGCGCTCATCCTCGGGTTCCTGGTGCTGAAGTACTCCCACTAGCGTGATGCGTGGCGGTTTGACCCGGCCCGCTCCCGTGGTAGATTTGCATTGGCGCAGAGGAAGGAGAATCAGCTTGCCCACGATTCCGACACCGTTCATCGGTGGAGCCGATCCGCCTCAACGTGACACGGGCGCGAGGCGCGAGTTCGCGCCGCCGTACCACCCGGGGTCGCTCGAGCCGGAGGACACCAGCGAGCCCGCGGTCGAACACGAGCCCGCCGAGGAGCCCTGGGAGAGGCCCGGAGCCGACGAAGTGCAGGCGACCGTGGAGAGCCTCCCTATGCCGTCCGAAGCCGTCGAGTGGGCGCTGGAGCCGGAAGAGCCCGAAGGTGAAGAACCGTTGCAGGCCGAGGTCGAAATTGCCGAGCCGCAGGAAGCCGAACCGACTCAGGCGGGTGTGGCGGAGGCCAAGACCCTGGGCAGGGGGTGGGCGGCGTTGGCAGAGCCGGCAAGCGCAGAGGCGGCGTTGGAAGAGGTCGGATTTGAGCCGATCGACGACGGGAGCCGTCAGACGGAGTTGCTCGAGGCCGATACCGATGAGGAGGAGGGCGAGCTCTATGAGTTTCCGTCCTTCTTGTTTGGCGCCGACGGCACGGGGGTCGGGGAAAGCGCGGCGGCCGAAGGCGAGTTCGAACCCCCAGTGGTCGAAGAGGTGCCAGTCGCCGCGCCCGAGCCTGCCGCGAGGTACGAGACGGCGGAGCGCCTGGCGGAAATCGCTCGTGAGCTCATGGCGAGTGACGAGCGCCCCCGCATCGAAGCACTGATTGACGATCTGAGACGGCTCACAGCGGACATCGCCGTGCCGCGCGCCTTCGCGGCCGGTTATCTGGCCGCGGAGAGGCGGCAGGAGAAGAAATAGGAGATGGTGCAGCAAACGAGTGGCGAAGATCGCTTCGTCGCCACCAGCTTGCAGCTGTTGAACTGGGCCCAGCGCAACACGCGCGTCTTGGTGCTCGGTATTGGTGCGGTGGCGATTCTGGTCTTCGGGGTCCGCTACTACTTCAACTACCAGCGACAAGTGCGCCGGGCTGCGGCCACGGAGATGCGGGCGCTCCGTGCGGAGTTCGAGGTCAGCAGCGCCAGCGCGGTAGCGGATCGGATCCGCGCCTACCTGATCCAGTACGGCAGCTCGTCCTACGGCCAGGAGGCGCGCGTGCTACTGGCAGAGACGCTGCTTCAGGCCAATCGAGCGAGCGAAGCGATCGAACCGGCTCGACGTGCTACGGTCGATGTCTCGAAGGACGTGCTGTCCGTCCGGGCGGCGTTCCTGCTGGCAGCAGCCCATGAGGAAGTCGGCGATACGGCGTCGGCGATCAGCGTGTACGAGCAGATTGGGCGTGCGGCCCGGGCACGGATATCCAAGAGTCGGGGCCTAGAGGGCGCGGCGCGTCTTCGGGCGGCCAAAGGTGATCGGGAGGAGGCGGCGAGCTTGTACGAGCGGCTGGTGGAGCTGACGCCGGAGGATGCTCCAGCGCGCGCCTTCTACGAGATGCGGGTCTCGGAGCTCCGGGCCGAGCGTCTGAGGCCCGAGGCAACCGAAGAGGTGGCGCTGGAGGGCGGCTGAGGCGCCGAGAGTTGTCGGGAAAACGGCGTTGCAGCCAGGAGGCGCATAATACATATTATGTAACCTAAGCCGTCCACCGGGCACATCCATTACTTCCCCTCTGGTATCTGCAGTCTCCCAAAACCCGAAGGTCTCCTGCGGATCGGCTAGAGCCTGACGCCGGGCTGCCAGACGCTCCTGCCCGACTCCAAGGCCGGAGACTTAAGAGCAAACGGCTTCACGAGTCGGCGAACTCGCCGAGGGCGTTGGCTACCTCGCTAGCTGCGGGGGCCGCCGCCCCGCGCCTCATCACCGCCAGGCCCGCGGCGACGTTGGCGAGGCGGGCCGCGTCCGCGAAGGGGGCTCCCGCGGTCAGAGCCAGCGTGTAGGTCGCGATCACGGTGTCCCCCGCTCCCGTAACATCAACGATCTCTTGCACCCGGGCGACAGGGATGTCGACGCGACGTTTCCGCGGCTCGAACAGCGCCATGCCTCGCTTTCCGCGGGTGACCAGCAAGGCCCGGAAGCGCGAGCGCTTCAGCAGCTTGCGCGCCGCCTTTTGAAGCGAATCCTCGTCGTCACCTAGAGCCAAGCCGCTTACCTCTTCCAGCTCCGGCTCGTTCGGGGTCGCCGAGTCGGCGCCAACGAAATCGGGCAGCGCGTGTCGCGAATCGATGACGCTGACGATGGATCTTTGGCGTACAGTGGAGGCGAACAGTCGGGGGCGGACACTCCCGAGCCCATAGTCCGAGACGAGCACGCCGTCGGCGCCCTTGAGAGCCGAGACGAGAGCGGCGCGTATTTGCGAGTCCGGCACCCGCGCGTAATCCCCTCCCGAGTCGATACGAATGACTTGCTGCTTGACGGTATGAAGACCACCGGCCAGCACCCGCATCTTTACCGCCGTCCCGATCCCCGATCGGCGCAGAATGTGGCTGGTGTCGATACCCTGCCGTTCGCACAGCTGGCACAGTTGCGCTCCCGTCTCTTCGCGCCCGACGACGCCGACGGGGATTGGGATGCCGCCCAGCGCTGCCACGTTCAGTACCGCGTTGCCGGCACAGCCTGCCGTGAAGGTCTCCCATTCCTTCTCGAGTATGAGCACGGGCGCCTCGCGGGAGATGCGCGAGGTGTCGCCGTAAACCGTTTGATCGACCGCGAGATCGCCCCAAACCACGATCCGCTTCCCTTTCAACGCCGCGAGCCAATGCTCCAGCTTGCCGCTCATCTCGTTTCGCCCCTGGACAAGATCCACTCCACGGCGCCCAGCAGGTCCTCAGCGATCGCGTCCGGCGGGTCATCCCAGCTTTCACGCCACTGTTCGAGTTCCCCGCGGCCATACCCAGTCTCGACCAGCACGCCTATCATTCCGAGAGAGTGAGCGAACATGATGTCCGAGTGCTTGTCACCGACCATGAACGACCGCGCCACGTCGATGCCGAGGTCACGTTCGGCCGTGCGAACCATCCCGGGTCGCGGTTTGCGGCATTCGCACTCACGTCGGTACGGCGGCGCACCGGCGCTCGGGTGGTGTGGGCAGTAGTAGATCCCATCCAGGTAGGCGCCTTCGGCGGCGAGCAAGTCGGTGAGCTTGCGGTGGACCTGCTGCACCAGCGGTTCCTTGAAGTAGCCACGGGCGACGCCGGCCTGGTTGGTGACCAGGACGGCGAGAAAGGCCGATTGATTGATGCGACGTATCGCTTCCAGGCTACGAGGCAGGAGCTTGAAGCGGTCCAGGTGATTGACGTATCCCACCTCCTCGCTTACGGTCCCGTCTCGGTCGAGAAATATCGCCTGGCTCTTCTTCCTTTGCATGATCCGGTCGCGCCCGTCGCCTCCGTCTTGTAAATCGCTCACGCCAGCTCAAATCCGGCGCAGCAGCTTCATGAGGCGGAGCTTCCAGACGCGCCACACGGCTTCGCGGATGATCTTGCCACTCATCTTGCTGGTTCCCTCGGTGCGGTCGCTGAAGATGATCTTGATCTCCCCGATCTTGAAGCCTTTGCGCCAGGCCCGAAACGTGGTCTCGATCTGAAACGAGTAGCCTTCGGAGCGAATCGCGTCGAGGTCGATCCCTTCCAGCACCCGACGCCGGTAGCACTTAAATCCCCCGGTGGTGTCGGTGAATGGCAGCCCGGTCGCAAACCGGGCGTAGCGGTTGGCGAAATAGCTCAGCATCAGCCGCGACATGGGCCAGTTGATGACGGTCACACCTCGCAGGTAGCGGGATCCCAGCACCAGGTCGTGATCCTGGGCGGCCGCGAGAAACTCGGGTATATGATCCGGATTGTGGGAAAAGTCGGAATCCATCTCGAAGACGTACTCGTAATCCCGCGCTAGAGCCCACTTGAATCCGGTGATGTAAGCCGTTCCCAGGCCGAGTTTTCCCGAGCGATGGATCACGTGAATTCTCTCGTCCCCGGCGGCCAGTTCGTCGGCGATCTCGCCAGTCCCATCTGGGGAGTTGTCATCGACGATCAGCACCTGGACCGCCGGGCCCTGGGCGAGGACTCGGGGTACGATGACCGGAACGTTCTCACGCTCGTTGTAGGTCGGCATCACCACCAGGGTCGGCTCGGTGTTAGCGTTCATCGTTTGCGGTATCTGTCTTCGGTCGTAACCAACGCGCCGCCGCCAACCAGCCGACGCCCGCCAGCGGCAGGATTTCGGCGAGCGTCATCCAGAGCCTCGCGATCAGCGAGAGTACGGTCGCCGGGGCCGCTCCGATCCAGGGGGCGAGCAGCACGGCCATGGCCCCTTCCCTGACCCCGATCCCGGCGGGCGCGAAGACGGCGGCGTATCCTAGGAAATAGGCGCCGGCGAAGCCACCCACCGCGGCCAGCCAGGGGACCGGGGGCAGCGTTTCGAATCCGGACCAGAGAAGGCCAAAGGCCGCGCCGTAGCCGACCCAGGCGGGCAAGTAGATAACCAGCCAACGCGCGCCAAACCAGCGGTCAAGACTTGGAACGTCCTGCCGGCTGCGGCCCAGCCAGAAAGCCACGCGCAGCAGCAGCCGCAGAGCGCCCGGCACTGTGGTCAGCAGCGCGATCAGCGCCGCCAGCGCCAGTGCCACCGGCAGAAGCTCGCGCGGAAGCCGTGTGCCGGCCGCTACCGTGAGTGCCAAAGCCGCCATCAGGGCGGCGGCACCTAAGGAGAAGATCTGACCCAACACGGCGGCGCAGGACGCCACGGGCAAGCTGACGCCTCGCTTGCCTGCCAGGTAGGTCAATCCGGCCAGCTGCCAGACCTTGCCCGGGACGTAGCGGCCCAGGTTGGCGAGAAAGAAGATGCGCATCGATTCGCCGACGCCCAGCGCGGGTCCGCCGAGGCTGCGGACCATCCGAGCCCAGAGCGCCACCAGGTAGGTAAAAACCGCCAGGAGCAGGGCGAACGAGGCCACCAGAGGGACGGGACGCGGCCGCCAGGCCACGGGGTCCAGGTGGGCGATCTGAGCCCAGGAAAGACGCAGCGAGCGAAACAGAAAGAACGTCAGCGCCAGCGTCAGGACGACTCGGACTGCCCAGGCTGCGGCCCTCCTGGCCGAGCCGCCGGGACTAGACGGCCGCATTCCCCGCCTCTGCCGAGGCCGCGGCTCTTCGCCGCTTCGCCAGCGACACAGCGATGATGCCAAGAACCAGGACGAGAGAGGCCGTGGTGGTCCAGATTGCCTGCTGGAACACCGGCGAGCGGTAGTAGATGGACACTTCGTGATCTCCAGCCGGCACCGGGACGGCGCGCAGATTGTAGTCGGCCTGCAGGACCGGCGCCGGCTCTCCCTCGACGGTCGCCCGCCAGGCCGGATAATAGTTGTCGCCCATGACAAGGATGGTGGGGCCGCTGCCAGCGACCTGGAGACGGTCTCGATTGACGCCGCGCTCGACCCAGCGGACCACTCCCTGAGCGGAGGGATCCATCGGAACGTCCGCGCCCGGCAAGAGAATCACGCTCGCCGACGGATCGAATTCCGGGCTGAGCAGGCGGTCCAGGGCCAGAGAATCAGGGACGTTCTCGTAGCTGGAAACCAGGTACGCCCTGGGATAGGCGCCCTGTAACTCGTAAACGAGGGCACGCCGGCCCCGATGGACCTCCCGTAGTTCTGGTGTCTGGGGCAACGGGCTGCCCGTCACCAAATACCGCACGTTGAGGAGTCTGAGCATGCGAAAGACCCGTGAGCCGAGGCGTTGAAAGTCGACGAGCGCCAGATAGCGCCCCAGCTCGTTGCCGTGGTGGCCGGTCAGCTCTTCCAGGCCGTGGAAGGCGAAGTGGTTGGGCTGGTAGGGCGAGGCGAGTACAGGGTCGGAAAAGACGCGAAAGGGCTCGCCGGCCGCGCGTTGTTGCAGCAGAAACTCCGTGGTGTCGTCGCGGGGATAGATGACCGCCGGGTTGATCACCTGGATGAACTGCGGGTCGACGCGGAGCAGATCGAAGGCGCTGAGGGCGACCAGTACCGCGACCCAGCCGGCCTCGGGCAGGGTGCCACGAGCGCGAAGCTGCCAGCCTCCGGCCAGGCAGCCGCTCAACAAGACCGTGAGCCAAAGGCCTCGCTGGATGTTGGGCAGGTTCGCCTGGAGGGCCGCCGCCTTGCCGGGGTCGATCCCGTGGTAAAGTACCGAGATCCAGACATCGGTGAGTGCACCCGTCGACGCCAGTAGTGCGAGAAGGGCGAAAAGCCCTGTAGCACCCCACAGATACAGCACGACCCTGCGCGCGCCCTTCTCCGGGTCGTCCCCTTCCCCGCGCTGCCGCGCGCTCTCCAACGCCAGCGCCGCGACCGTCACCACTGCTATGGCGAACAAGAACATGATGCTGCTGGGAGCGCGAAAGAGCTTGACTCCGGGAACGAGCCAGTAGTAGAGGCGGAAGAGGGGCGTGGTCGGGCCCAGCGCGTAGACGAGCGTCGCCGCGGCGATCGCGGTGAACAGCCAGGCCTCTCCGCGCCGCTGGCGCCCGATCAGGAAGGCGACGGGGAGAAGCAGCAGCGGAATAAGCCCCCCGTACTCATGGTTCAACTTGAAGGGGTTGCGGCCCCAGTACGTGTTCACCGCTCCCTCTTCCGTTTGCAGGTTGGCGCCGACGAACTCGGGGACCACAAGCGAAAAGGCCTCCTCGGGGTGAAGCGCCCAGGAGGTGGCGCGGGCGTAGGCGGTCTCGGCCTCCGCCTCGATGGTCTTCTCCACCCGCTGGGAGTATCGCGTCAGGTAGAGCAGTGGCGTCCAGATCTGCACGGCGGCGATCAACACGCCGCCCACGACACCGGCCAGAGCGAAGCTGGCGAAGCGGCCGATCAGACGGGCCGGTCCCGCTCCCGCACGTCGTGCCTGGAAGAGGCGGAAGACTGCCAGGATTAGCAGACCCCAGGTCGCGTAATAGGCCAGCTGCATGTGGGCTGTGAACATGAGCAAAGCGATGACCAACGACAGCGTGGCGAACCTCCAGAGGCCCCCGCGAGTGATGGCCCCGTCGGTAACCCAGAGGGCCAGCGGCGTCAGCGCGGTGACGAACAACTTTCCGTCGTGGCCCGGATAGACGAGGCTGACCAGCACCGGCGCCAGCATGTAGGCCACCCCGCCCCACGTGGCGATCGGCCGGCTGATCTCGAGGTGGCGAAGCCAGCCGTAGGTGAAGGTTCCCGCCAGAAAGACGTGCAAGACCAGCTTCCACCCCATCGCCCGGTGAACGGGCAAGATCAGGCTCAGCAGCGTCGTCGGGTAGAAGATGTCCCCGTGCATGGCGTCGACGAACGGCAGGCCGCCGAAGATGAGCGGGTTCCAGAGCGGGAAGACTCCGCTCCGCAACATGTCGCCGTACCAGTGCCGCGCGAAGTAGCCCAGCGCCACTACGTCGGTTCCGAACAGCAATCCTTGCGAGACGACGAACTCCCTGAACAGGAAAACGGTCAGAAGAGCGAACAACGCGTAGGGTGCCCAGGCGGGCAACCCATCGCGCGGCTCGGTGGCAGGCTCTGGTACTGCGGCTTTCTTCGGGCCTGAGACGCTGCGCCCACTCGCGGCTTTCTTAGTCGCGCTTTTTTTCTTTCGACTCATTTATGAGCTCGGTATAGATGTCGACGTGACGCGCGACCATCCGTTTTAGGCTCCACTGGGCGATCACTCGCGCTCGGGCGCGGCTGCCTAGCGTCAGCAGGTCGGTCCGGTTTAGCAGTTTCAAGACCGCGTCGGCCAAGGCCTGGGGGTTGGCAGGCTCGAAAAGCGCTCCGACCTCGCCATCGATGATCTCCGGTAGCCCGCCCACGGCCGAAGCCGCCACCGGCAGGGCGCAAGACATCGCCTCCAGCGCGGCGATCGATGTCGCTTCCATGAGCGACGGAATGACCGCCAGCTCGGCTTCGCGCAATAGGTCCGGCATCTCGGCATTGGCGCGGGCGCCGAGAAACTGGATCCGCTCGGCCACGCCCAGCTCGCCCGCCAGCGCGAGCAACTTCTCACGCTCCGGCCCGTCGCCGACGATCCACGCCTCCACATCCAGCTCCCGAGCGATGAGCGGCATGGCGCGAACGAAGTACTCGACCCCGTTCTTGGGGAACAGGCGTCGGGGGACGATGATCCGACGTGCGGCGCCGCGCGATGGCCGTCCGTTCTCGGCTCGCGGGGCGAAACGGTCGGTGTCGACGGCGTTCGTCATCACCTCGGAACGCGGGTGAGGATGAAGATCCAAGGCGACCGTTCGAATCTCCTTGCTGGTTGCGAGCAGGTAGTCGGCGGCCCGAATGATTCGGGCCAGAATCGGTCGCCAGGTGCGACGCTGTGCCCGCATCAAGAAGTGGGACGTGTGCAGCGTGAGCACGAGCGGGGGCCGTCGTCGACTCAGCAGCGGGGGCAGGCCGCAGGCGAAAGTATGTGCATGAACGATGTCCGCTCCCCGCGCCAAGCGCGCGTGCAGCGGTGCCGTCGCTGCGATGTGGGCGAACCATCCGGCGGGTGTCCGACCCGGCATCCAGACGCGCAGCACATCGACGCCCTTGACGTGCTCGCGCCGTTTCAGACCCGGCTGAGAGCGTGACGTGATCATGACGGTCTGCTGTCCCTGCTCGGCTAACCCCTCGGCCAGCCCGGCGACGTGGCTCTCCAGACCGCCGACTTCCGGCGGGTAGTACAGGCACTGGAGCAGGATCTTCAGCTCCAATCCTCCGTTTGTCGAGCCGAACCGATGAGCCGGTGGAGCAGGATGTCGGCGATGCGCTCGCCGGCACGCCCGTCGCCGTAAGGATTGGCCGCCTGTGCCATACGGTTGCGGGCGGCCTCATCGCCCAGCAGCTCCCTGCCCTTCTTCAGAATGCGCTCACCCGACGTCCCGACCAGCGCCGCGACGCCCGCCGCCAGGCCCTCCGGCCTCTCCGTCACGTCCCGCAGAACGAGGACCGGCAGCCCGAATGAAGGTGCCTCCTCCTGGATGCCGCCCGAATCGGTGAAGACCAGCCAGGCGCGGGCCAAAACGGCCACAAGGTCGGTGTAGGAGAGCGGTTCAAGAAGCTCGAAATTGGGAAGGCCGCGCAGGATCTCGTGGGCCGGGCCGGTCACGTTGGGGTTGGGGTGTACCGGGTAGACGAAGACGCACTCCGGGTGCTCCAAC
>CAYGCC010000411.1:0-5180 GCA_964348165.1 uncultured Gemmatimonadota bacterium
TCCACGGTCTCGGCATCTGGGGTTATCCTCTGGCGGTGACCCTGATGGCCGGTGTCGCCGTTCTTCCCATCCCGGCCGAGATACCGGCGGCGATGAACGGGATGCTCTTCGGGCCCGTGATGGGGATCGCCGTCACCTGGAGCGGCGCGATGGCCGGCGCCTGGGTCAGCTTCGAGCTGTCACGCCGCTTCGGGCGTCCGCTGGTCGAGCGCGTGCTGCCCACCCGCTACGTCGGCATGGCAGATGGGGCGGTGCGAGCCGTCAGCTGGCCGGGCCTGCTGGTGGCGCGGCTGATCCCGGCTGTGGCCTTCACCGCTTTGAATTGGGGGCTGGGACTGACGCTCTGCCGGCGGCGCACCTTTCTCTGGACTACGGCGCTGGGCATCATTCCGGGGACGGTCCTCTTCGTGTATACGGGCGAAGGGCTGGCCCGCTTGTACGGACGGCAACCCGTGCTCGCCGTGGCGCTCGGGGCGCTGGCCGTCACTGTGCTGTACGCGGCCTCCCGACGCTTCGAACGACGGCCCGCAGCGAAGCCTTCGGCTCCGGAGGGCAGAGTCTGAGCCGGCCAACCTCAGATCGCCGGAGGTGCGGAATGGACTTCAAACTCGAGCATGCCATCGCCGTTCTTGAGCGCACACCGGCAACGCTGCGCGCGTTACTCGATGGGCTGCCTGAGGAGTGGATTCGGAGCAACGAGGGCGCGGGCTCGTGGAACGCCTTCGACATCGTCGGCCACCTGATTCACGGCGAAGAAACCGACTGGATCCCGCGGCTCGAGATCATCCTCGAGCACGGCGAAAGCCGACCGTTCGATCCTTTCGACCGCTTCGCTCAGCTCGAGAAGAACCGGGACAAGACGCTGGACGAGCTACTCCACAGCTTCGAGCGGGCGCGCAGCCACAACCTGATGACATTGCGGAAGCTCGACCTCGCGCCTGACCAACTCGACCGCACGGGCACGCACCCCGAGCTGGGCCAAGTCACCGCCCGGCAGCTGCTGGCGACCTGGGTGGTTCACGATCTCGGACACATCGCTCAGGTTGGACGTGCGATGGCCCAGGCCTACTCCGACCAGGTCGGGCCCTGGCAGGCCTTCACTCCAATACTCAGTCCGCGTCAGCGGCCTCGCTGATAGCGACCCATCAGCGTGCCCTCACCCAAGGTGTGTCCCTCCACTACCCGCAGAAGGTCCGCCTTGCTCGCGCCCGGGGGAAGTCCCGGCTCGATATCCAAAGCGTACAGCTTGAAGAAGTAGCGGTGCGGGCCACCGGGCGGTGGGCAGGGGCCGCCATAACCGGTGCGCCGAAAGTCGTTGATCCCCTGCTTCGCTCCCTGCGGCGTGATCTCGGATGGCGGTACCGCCTCCGGAAGCGCGGAAAGCGCCGGGGCGATGTCGTAAATCACCCAGTGAACCCAGGTGCCCACCGGCGCATCCGGGTCATCGCAGATCAGGGCCAGGCTCTTGGTCCCGTTGGGGAGGTCAGCCCACTCGAGCGGCGGAGAGACATCAGCAGCATCGCAGGTGTGCTTGGCGGGGATCGCCTCTCCGTTCTCGAAGGCGACGCTGGTAAGCTTGATGGACATGCCCTTCCTCCTGGCGAGCGACTAAGGCGCCACGCTGAACGTGCTCAATCTAGACCGTCGCGCAGTCGCTTGCGACGGGGTGCGTTTCGACCGCTGACCGGAGCCTGTGCCCCAGTAGCCACGGCGCCCGAGCCCCAGAGGGCCGGGCGCCGTGCCGGAAATGGCTGAAGCCGGTCAGCCCGTTAGTTCGAGCTGGCCGCTCCCAGCGACTTGAGCTCCTTGTTACCTGTACCGCTTCCCATCTGCGCGGGAAGCTGAAACTCCCTGAGGACGACATGGTGTGGCGCGTCTCGCATCACGCGGAACGTGGAGGTCCCCGCAGTCTCCCCATCCAACGGCGTGAGCTTCACCACGAACGTCTCGAACACTCCGGCGGCGCACTCGCTCGTCTCGCTGCCGGTCACTGAGATCTGGAAGACCCGCACCCGCTGCATCTCAGGATCAAAGCTTCGCAGCGCGGTCTCGTAGCCCGGGGCCAATGGCAGACCGGCGAGAGACAGCTCCAGCCCGGAACCGCCGGCGAAAACAGGCGCGGTCAGCTCGACGTCGACCGGCACCGTCTGACCCTGGAAGCCCATCTCGCCGGTGACCCTGCTTTCGGTGTAACGGAGCGACATGTTCCCCATCCCGCCGACGATGCGGCGGACCGGCAACAAAGTGGCTCTATCCAGATCGAGGGTGTCGGTCAGCGTACCCATCGGGAGCACCGACACCTCTACCACGCGCCAAATGGGCCGGCCATCGAGCGTCGCCGATTCCATCGTCCGGGTCGCTTCGATCGCGAGTTCCTGTCCCATCACCTGCAGCACGGTCGTGTACTGCATCGTCCCCGCCCGCAGCAGGCTCCCGTCCGCTTCGGGCAGCGGCGTCGTCTCGGCCGCGGCCGCCGCAGCGGTTAGCTCAGGCAGCTCGACCGCGGCCACGTCGATGGTCAGCTGCGCCAGCTTCGTCGCGATAGTCTCCGGCATCCCCTCCTGGTAACGCCCCTTCAGGTGCTTGGCGAAGAAGCGCTCCATCGCGGCGGCCACGGCGAGCCGGTTTTCCTGACCGGCGAAACCGTGTCCCTCGTCCTCGGCCAGCAGGTACTCTACGGCGCGGTTCAGGTCTCGAAGCGCTACGACGATCTGCTCTGACTCGGCCTTCTTCACCCGCGGATCGTTGGCGCCCTGGATGACCAGCAGCGGCGCGGTGACATTCTCCGCCGAGAAGAGCGGCGACTGCGCTATCAAGCGCTCGCGGTCCTCCGGATCGTTTGGATCGCCTAGCCGGACATCGAAGATCTTCTTGATCGGCGCCCAGTAAGGCGGGATCGAATTGAGCAGCGTGATCAGGTTGGACGGGCCGACGTAGGACACACCGGCCGCGTAGAGGTCCGGGGTGAAGGCCACACCCGCCAGCGTGGCGTAGCCGCCGTACGAACCGCCGAAGATCCCCACGCGCCCGGGGTCGGCGATCCCCTGCTCGATCAGGTACTTCACACCGTCGCTGATGTCGTGCTGCATCGCCCCGGTTCCCCACTCCTCGTTGCCGGCGTTGAGAAACGCTTTCCCGTACCCGGTGGAGCCCCGGAAGTTGGGTTGCAGCACCGCGTAGCCACGGTTGGCCAGAAACTGCGTGTAGGGATCATAGCCCCACACGTCGCGAGCCCAGGGGCCGCCGTGCGGCAACACGATGACCGCGAGGTTCCGGGGTTGGACACCCTTGGGCAGCGTCAGGTACGCGGGGACCTCGAGCCCGTCGCGCGCCTTATAGCGGATCGCCTTCATCGGAGCCAGGTGCTCGCTGGGCAGCTCCGGGCGTGACTGGTAGAGCAGCTCCACCGTGCCGTTCTCGCGGCTGTACAGATAGGTGGAGCCGGGGTCCACATCTCGGGTCACGCTGATGATATGCAGCGTCTCGTCCTCGGTCGACGAACCCAGAGAGATCTCACCCTCCGGCAGCTTACTGCGCAAAAGCTCCAGATCGCGGGCGACCTCATCCGTCTTCGGGTAGATGCGCACGCGGTCGCCGACGTAGTAGGTCGCCACCAACTCGTCCGTGACATCGGAGAACTCGGCGCCGCCGAAGTCCACCTGACCTTCGGGGTCCGACTCGACTACCTGATAGTCCCCGGTCTGGGGATCGAAGAGGATCAGCTGGGTCAGGTCCACATCGTCACCCTTGTTGGTGATCATGTAGACGCGCTTGCTGTCCTTGTGGAAACGGATGGGGCCGCAGGTCTCTTCGTTGCTGCAGGAGTAGACCTCGGTCAGGGCATCGCCATCGACACGCAGCACATGCGTGCCGCCCTCGGGACCGAGCTTGGCGCCCAAGCGCACGTTCCCGTCCAGGTCGGTCAGCCAACCGGCGACGTTCTCGTCGTTCTGCAGAATCAGCTCACGCTCGCCGGTGTTGAGATCGACGCGGTAGACATCGTGCAACTGCGGGTCGCGATCGTTCAGGCCGACGATGATCTTGTCAGGCGTCGCCTCGGGCACCGCGTAGATACGGGCCTGAACGTTCTCATAGGCCGTGAGATCGCGGGCGGACGGCACACCCGTTTCCGCCTCGGCGGCGGCTCCCGGGTCGACGGCGTAGACGTGGAAGTTCTCGTTTCCGCCCTTGTCCTGCACGTACAGCACGTAGCGGCTGTCCTGGCTCCAGAAATAACCGCGCACCGGCCGTTCGGTATCCGCGGTGATCGGGCGCGCCGCATCGAAGGGCTCATCGACCGCCTTGACCCAAATATTCATCACATCCTTGTAGGGTTTGCGGAACGTGATGAATCGGCCATCGGGCGATATCTGGGCGCCCGAGATCTCGGGATCGCCGAAGAACAGCTCTCGTTCGATGAGGGGGGGAAGCTCTCGCAGATCCGCGGGCTTCGGCTGCTGAGCCACGGCGACCTGCGCGAGGCCGAGCCAGGCCAGAGCCACCAGCGGTAAGGCCAGACGTCTCATGGGGTCCTCCTGATTTCAGAACGAGCCACACGCCCGCCGGGACGACGGGCAGACTCGATTGCGTGATTTGTGGTTGGGCCGCGCTGAAAAGAAGGGGGTCGTCCGGGGCCGCGCAACCCCGGCGCGAGATCTGCGCGATCAGCGCAGCTGCAGCGCCTCTCGGGTCACCAGCTCCAGGTAATTGTGGTAACCGCCCTCGTCCTGTCGGGCGATCAAACTCTCGATCGTTTGCAGCAGCTGCACGCTGTAGTATCCAGGGACCGCTTCCGGGTGAGTGTAGCCGAAGTTCCGCCCGAAGAAGCTACGGATGATCACGCTTTTCTCATCATAAGGAAGCCGCCGAACATTCTCGGCAAACCGATCGAAGCTCCCACCTCTCATCAGGTAGAACTCCACGTTTGATGTGTAGAAGGCCGATACCTTCACACCGCGTTCTGAAATGACCTCTCCGATGGAGGCGAGCGAGTGGTCGCCGCTGAAGTCGCCGACGACGGGGATGATCAGATCGCGATCCTGCCGCGATTTCACGACCCGAAAGGCTTCCTCGTCCGCCAGATAGCTCGCCTGCCGCCCACTCAGGTCGCGCTCGGTCAGCAGCCGACGATAGGTTGGGTAATAGGGGCGCGGCCGGCGCCCGTGGCTGCTGAAGCGCAG
>CAYGCC010000412.1:0-1579 GCA_964348165.1 uncultured Gemmatimonadota bacterium
GCCCTGACCGGCGGCCCGCCGGCGGAAGAGCCCACTCGAGCCCGGCAAGACGGGCGGCAGCCGAAGAAAATATTGACAGGCGAAGGGCGCCAATTAATATGGCTGCCGGCTTTGACCGCGTGGCACCGGTCTTACCACCCCACCGCGACGCTCTCTCGCAAACGCCGCGTGCTCGGAGTAGGCCGGTCCGAAGCGCGGCTCTAAAGAGTAAGATCAACCTTTTTGCGGGAGGGCGACCATGACTCGCCGTCGTGCATCTGTCATCGCTGTTCTAGCTACAGTGACATGTGTGCTCTTTGCCGACGCCTGTCGCGAGGCACGGGGCAAGGGGTTGTCCAAGGCGACGCTCGGCGCCGAGGCGCGTCTTGGTGAGGGAACCGTAACCAGCTTTGCACGATTCAACCGCAAGCGCGAGCCGCTGGCGATCGGCGTGGTCTTCTCCGCGGGCACGCTGAACAGTCTGCCGACCGAACGATCGGATGAGCACCGCTGCTTCGACCACAACGGCGACGGCGTCATCCAGTCGGACCCGGAATGCTTTCCCACGCATGAACGGGTGATCCCGCTGCCCACCGAGGCGAGCCGCCGCTCCGACATTCCGTTCAAGTGGGTTCTGCTGAACTGGAACCCGACCGGGCACGCGCCACCGCACGTCTATGGCCTGCCCCATTTCGATCTTCACTTCTATATAGAGCCGATCGAAAACATCTTTGCGCTGATGCCTGGCCCGTGCGGCGAGGAGTTTCTGCGCTGCGACCAGTTCGAGCGTGCCGTGCGGCCCGTGCCCGCGAACTTCTTACCTCAGGACTACCAGAACGTCGGTGCCGCGGTGCCGGCGATGGGGAACCACCTCATGGATCTGTCGGCGCCCGAGTTTCACGGCCAGAAGTTCGCACGCACCTGGGTGTTCGGCTCGTACGACGGGCGCATCACCTTCTACGAGGAGATGGTCACCCGCGACTTCCTTGCCGGTCGACCGAATGTCTGTTTCGACATCAAGTCGCCGCCCGCAGTGGAGGTTTCCGGTTACTATCCGACCCAGTCGTGCTTCCGGTTCGATGCCGAGACGAACGAGCACTCGGTGTCGATGGAAGGGTTCGTGTACCGGGAGGCGTCAGCGCCGTCTGGGACGGACTCGTGAGCCCGAGCGTGGCCCTCGGGCTCTGCCCGCTGGTCCAACGCTAGTCGCGTCAGACCGGCGGCGCCCCGCGATCCTGAGAGATCGCGACCGGGTGTCGCCGGTCCCGCGCTTTAAGACCCAGAGTTGGGCCGGGCGTGCTGGGCACGGCCTGGTCAGGGCCTCGGGACGATGCTCGCCCGACGTCACCTTCGGTGAGGGGGATCCGGGGGCGGCTCGTGTTTGACGCGTGAGACCACCGGCACCGTCAGGGTCTCGCAGGCGTTGCTGAAATCGATGGGGACCGCCACCCATACCGGGACAATCCTCCCTCTGTTGCGGGCAGGAATGAATTCGAGGTCGCGGGCGGCGGACAACGCCGCGCGATCGATCTCTTCCTGACCGCAACTCTCGTGTAGCACGGCGTTGCGGACTGTCCCATCGACGTCGATGAACACCCAG
>CAYGCC010000413.1:0-1943 GCA_964348165.1 uncultured Gemmatimonadota bacterium
CGAACGCTCGCCGCGAGCGGTGAAGCGAGCCGAATACCGCGCCGCCTCTCCCTCCACCGGCGCCAGCGGCTTGGCGGCCAGCCGGGCGAGCACCTCCCAAAGGGCAGAGCGGCGGCCGGAGCCCCAGAGCGTGTCGAAGGCGCCGGCCTCGGCCAGAGTCTTGAGCGCCGGCAGCCCCAGCCCCGACCTCCGCACCACGTCCTCCACCGACGTGAACGGGCCGCCGCTCTCCCACGCGGCTTCCAACTGCTCCTCGGATTTCGAGCCCAGGCCGCGGATGTAGCGCAGTCCGATTCGCAGAGCGGGAGCGTCGGGCGGGACGGAGACCCCTCGCTTCATGTCGCGCGACTGCGGGCAACGATCCCCGACGGGCCAGGGCGCTCCAAATGTCCGCTCGTGGGTCTCCGTCCCACCCTCCTTATCGCGACCCGTCGTCTGCTCGTGGGTCCCTGTCACGCCCTCCTTATCGCGGTCCGTTGTGTGCCTGTGGGTCTCTGTCACACCCTCCTTATCGCGGTCCGTTGTGTGCCCGTGGGTCCCGATCGACCCCTTCCTATCGAGACTCGGCTCGGCACGCCCACCGCGGCTCCCGCTCGAACAGATCCGCTGCTCCCTGTCCGAGTCGAGGGGTGCGGCAGGTGTCGTTGAGCGGACATTTGGAGCGCCCTGGCCGGTCCTTCGATGTCGGCCCGGTGCCGCGCGACATGAAGCGAGACGACCCTGCCGCACCCCGCCCACTCCGATGCTGGGTTCAAGCGTGCAGTCCCAGCTCGAATAGGCGAGATCCACCGGCCGTACCTCGACCCGCCGAGCGCGGTCCGATTCACCTTGCCGTGGCGCCGCCAACAGTTCCGTCGGTGCCCGGCTGACAAGAGGCTAGCTGTCAGCGAAATAACCTCTCGAGCTCTTGAGGAGCCGAGTCCGCGAGCTCCGGTGGCTCGCTCGCCGGAACGTACGTCGGGTTACCCAGCCCTATCGCCAGCGTGATGACCACCTGTAGAACGATGAACGACGCGGCCGCGGCACGCAGCCAGGCGCGTTGGCCCAGCAGGTTCTTTTCGAGCCAGAACGCCACCGGTATACAGGCGGTGTGCAGCACGATGATGACGTGCCAGCCCTGAAGCGGGACTGGTGCGAGGATCGATACGATTCCTACGGACAGTAGGAACGACAGGGCATAGATCCGGATCCAACTCCGCCCCCCATCGCCCGGGCCCTCATCCGCACTCGAACGTCGGAAGTAATTCCACGACGCTATTACCGAGATGACGATCGACGCCGCGGCGACGGTGGCAAGCACGCCGACGCCAACAGCTAGAATCGATCCGCCAACCGCATCGCCCAGCTCTGCTTCGACAGTGCCCGCTACATGCCGAATCCTGCGGCCGATGTCCAGCGAGCCCAGGCGAAGCCAATACAGTGACCCCTTCAGCAGATTGCTGACCTCCTGCACCACCGGCAGCAAGTGCCCCCACCGCTGCGGCGGGATTCGGGGTAGGTCCCCGCGAACGAAGGCCACAGCGGTTGGGATGAGCGTCAGCGACCCGGCGACGAGACCCACAAAAGCTCCTTTCAGATCCAGCCGCACCTTCTTCTGCCAAAGCAGAATTGCTGTCGACACAAGCAGGAACAGGAATGACGCGTGTATCTGCATCGTCATAACGATCACCGCGACGAGTGCTGCACTGGCCAGGAATCGTGGTCGGTCGCGAAGCCGATATGCGGACGCCAGGTGAACCGCTGCGGGCAAGAACACGAAACCCGGATTCCACAGGAAACCGGCGTGGTAAAGGCGCCAGGGAGACAGCCAGTAGATAGCCAGGAAGAAGACCGTGGATCTCGGCCCGAGCGCCTTCGCGAGTGTCGCGCCGAGCACGGCCACGTCGGCCAGGTGCGATATGCCGATGAGAAGCGCAGGCGACCGGAAGTCGAACCAGAGTCTG
>CAYGCC010000414.1:0-2354 GCA_964348165.1 uncultured Gemmatimonadota bacterium
CAGGGCCGTGCCGATCCAGGCTAACAGGTTGAACTGCCGCAGCTGCCGCGCGTCAGCCAGTGCTCGGACCACCGCGGAAGCGACGGCGTAAAACAGCCGTACGATCCCGACGGCGATAATCGCAGCCACCACCGCCAGGCTGACCTCGTATTTGTCACCGTAAAGCGCGTGAATCAGCGGCCTGGCTGCCGTGAGCAGCACCAGACCGCCGGCGAGACCCAGTGGACCGATGAGGGCCAGCTCCGAGCGGACGAGGCGGCGGCGCGCCCGCACCGAGCGTTCGGCGCGGATCCGCGGCATCAACGAGTACCCCACCCCGCTGTGCAGAATCCGAAAAGGTGATCCCACGACCGTCGCCACCACCGCGAAAGTCGCCAGCGCCTCGAGACCGAGGAACCGCGGGATAACCAGGCGCTCGACGTGGTGCAGCACGAGGACCGACGCCATGATCCCCACGAACGAGAGCGCCCTTCTCCAGGCAAAACGGTCCAGACCCGCGGGTGCCTTCGGCCGCCAACCGCGACGCAGCAGACCGAGCCCAACCAGCGCGGACAAGGCGAACCCGGCGACCAGCACACCGGCTCCGCTCTGCCAGCTGGAGGTGCCCAGCAAGGCCAGCAACACCGCGCCAAACCCGAAGCAGACGCTAGGCAGCTGCGTCAGAAGCTGTGATCGGTCGAGCCGAACGGCCGCCTGCTCGGAGGCAGCGCACATCCGTGCCGTCGCCGCCGCCAGCACCGCACCGCCGAGCAACGCCACCGCCGGCAGTTCGAAGCCGAACAGCGCCACGGCGACCCCCCCGACGGCCAGCGCGACCAGGACGCTCGTACCGGTCGCGCGCCGCAGACTCGATGAGCCGACCCGCAGCTCACGGCGCACGACCAGGCTATCCAGGCCCGCCGGGGACAGGTACACTCCGATACCCGTCAGCGCCTCGAACAAGGCCAGCCGCCCGAAGTTCGCCGGTTCGAGGACGGCGGCCAGGGCGAGGTTCCCCAGCATGAAGGCGAAGCCGCCCAAACCGATCCACACCGCCATGTGGACGGATTCGGAGCGTGAGATCCAGACCAGTCGATCTCGGAAGACGGAGAGCTTAATCGGCAAAGCCTCGCAGCAAGGGGGTTCGGATCTTCCGCCCCATGACCCCAAGCCGTGTGGGTTTCGGCCCGCCGTTCATCGGAGGCGAGCCCGGATCAAATGGGACGCGGCGCCGTCCCCGCGCACCCCGGATCTGGCATGATACGTGCCACCTCCGCCCCTTCGACCCGGCTTGCCGAATTCGCATTCATGAGACGCGTCCTGCTCGTAAGCTACGACTTCCCGCCCGCCGCCGGATCCGGCGCCTACCGCGTGGCCAAATTCGCCAAGTACCTACCCGAGCACGGATGGCAACCGGTCGTCCTGACGACGCGCCACGGCCGCTGGGGCCCGGTGGACCCAACGCTGTTGGCCGGTCTGGAGAGCGTGGAGATCCATCGCACCCGCGTGGCTGATCCCTATCGTCTCCTCGCCGCCACCCGGCGCGCGCTGCGGTCCCCGACCACGACTGATACCGGAAGACTTCACGGCGGGAACCTGGGCCGCTGGCATCCAGCCGCCTGGCTCGTTCCCGATGCGAAGCTGGCCTGGATCCCGTGCGCGGTGGCCTGGGGTTTGACCCGAAGGCCGGGACGGCGCTGTGACATCGTCCTCTCGACGCTCCCAACGCCGACCGCGGCGATCCTGGGGTCGTTGATCGCGAAGCTGTGGGGCGTGCCGCACGTCGTCGATTACCGCGACCCGTGGAGCGGCGCCTTCTATCTGCCGAAGCGCGTCAAGCCTTTGCAACGACTGGAGCGGGCCTGGGAGCGGAGGATACTGGAGCGTGCGAGCGCCGCGGTCATCACGCCAGGCGTAAAGGACAAACTGCCGACCGTCGAGACTCCTTTCCGGCTAATTCCCAACGGATACGACGAGGACGATTTCACGGGAGCGCGTCCACGGCGGCCAAGCCCGGGCTTCGTGATCGCCCACACCGGCTTACTCTACAAAGAACGCGATCTCGCGCCTCTCATGAACGCCGTCGCCCTGCTCGACCGGCGACACCCGAAGACGGCCGACCGCCTCCATTTCTTGCAGGTCGGTCGAACCGACGCCCATGTGGCCGACCAGCTCGAGCAGCTCTCTAACAGGATACGGGTGACCGCCATCCCTACGGTCTCCCACGCCGAAGCGATCGGCTTCATGTTGGGGGCCGACCTGCTCTACCTTCCGACCAACAACGATCTCCTTCCGGGCAAGACCTACGAGTATCTGCGCAGCGGCGCGCCGATCCTAGGCTTGGCGAGCGAAAGCTCCAGCCTCGGTCCTCTGCT
>CAYGCC010000415.1:0-2151 GCA_964348165.1 uncultured Gemmatimonadota bacterium
GGCACCTTGTTGGCTCGGAGTCTTGGAGGGATTCGCATTAGCGGAACCTCGCCCGGCGCGCTGACGCCCGGCTACCTTTGGCCGGCTAGGGGGGCAAGATTGATACCGATGGGCGGGGCGTCGACCCGCAGCTGCGCGTTCAGCTTGCGAGCGGCGCATCGCATGACATCTGCCGCTGAATGTGGACGCCGCGTGCGGCGTTCAACCGCGGATGAGCGGGGCGGACCGCGCGTGTGTGGCATTTCGTCACAGTGCGGGACTGAAAATGCCCCTACCCTCTGCGTTTCATTCGCCGTCCCAGAAGGGTGGATTGATTAGCGTTTTCGTCTCCCAGGCCGGAGGCTGCCGAGCCTGGGACCGCGAAACGCCCCGCCGACAAAGACATCCGCCGTTTGGGCGGGCGCTCCCCCCACGCCCCGCAATACCCGTATCCCGTTCTCATACAACGAAATCCGCGGGTATGCCGATTTCGGTACGGCCCCTGCATCGCGGCGTGACAACCAGCGGCTTCGCCGGGGCGGTCGCGTCCCCTTTGTTGGCCCCGTATCAGCAAATCGGCGTTCGCGTGGGTATGGTCCGCCCTTCGAGACGAACCAGCGGGCTGGAGTTCGAAGCGGACGGGAGGCTGTGAATGAGCGAGAGGCGGTCGACGGTTAGAGGGCTGGGATCCGATAGGAGTGGCGCGCTCCGCAGGTCGGCACCCTACGTTGCGCTCGCCGTGTTGGTGCTCGTTGCCGTTTCCCTGGTTCTGGGCCTGAGGCGCGGCCCGTCCGTTCCGCAGCCGGTCGCCTTTAACCACCGAAAGCACACAGAGGATCTGGGGCTCAACTGCGAGTTCTGCCACGCGTACGTGAAGAAAGGCGCTCATGCCGGCCTGCCCGGTGCCGAGACGTGCTCGGTCTGCCACCAGTCACCGCAGGGCACGTCGGAAGAAGCTGCCCGTGTCACTGAGCTGCTGACGCAGGGTGACCCTTTGCGGTTCAACAAGCTGTTTCGCCTGGATCCCCACGTCTTCTACACGCATCGCCGCCACGTCGCGATCGCCGGACTTGAGTGCGCGACCTGCCACGGCACGATCGCTGAGACCGAGCGTCCGCCACGTCGACCGCTGGTGCAGGTGGACATGGATTTTTGCATGGACTGCCATCGCGAGCAGCAGCAGACGCTCGAGTGCAATGCCTGCCACCGTTAGCGAAGAGGAAACGGCATGAGCCCGACCCGACGTGAGTTCGTGTGGACGATGGGTGCGGCCGGTGCGGCGTTCGCATTCCAAGGAGCACAGGGCGTCTTTTGGACGGCGGATCAAGGTCCGGATGTGGGCTGGGCGCCGGGGGTTGAGAACAGCCTGCGCTCGGCATGTCTGATCTGTCCGGCCCACTGCGGTATTCAAGGTCGGATGGTGGACGGCAACCTGGTCAGGATAGGCGGGAACCGGCTGCACCCGATGAGCCGCGGCGGTCTTTGTCCGCGTGGGGTGGCGGGGGTGCAGATGCTTTACCACCCCGAGCGACTCGCTTCGCCGCTCGTGCGCTCGGGCTCCCGTGGTGCGGGTGAGTGGCGGCAAGTGTCGAGTGAGGAGGCGGTCGCGCTCGTGAGTGAGCGCCTGCAGGAGCTTCGGGCGGCCGGGCGCCCGGAGGCACTGGCGCTGATGGCCGGCTACTGCGCGGGGACGATTCAGGATCTCTGGCGCCAGTTTCTGCGGTCGTTCGGTTCGCCCAATTACGTTGATGACGCATACGGCGACGGGACCGACGTCGTCATGAGCTTGATGCATGGTATCCGGCGCCGCCCGAGCTACGATCTGGAACGAACTGAGTATGTGCTCTCGTTCGGCGCGCCGCTGTTCGAGTCGTGGTGGTCGCCGCTGCAAGCGTTCGTGGCCTTCGCCGGTCGCGGAAATGGGGGAGGGAGGCGGCCGCGGTTCGTCCAAGTGGACACACGATTTTCGCGGACCGCCGCACGCTCGCAGGAGTGGGTCGGTGTTCGGCCAGGGACCCACGCCGTTCTGGCGCTTGGCATCGCCTACGTGCTTCTCAGGGACGAGCTGTTCGATGCCAGGTTCGTGGCCGAGAACGTGTCCGGGTTCGAGGACTTCACCGATGCGCAGGGCCGGGTGCAAGAGGGGTATCGGTCGCTGGTCATGCGGCACTA
>CAYGCC010000416.1:0-1859 GCA_964348165.1 uncultured Gemmatimonadota bacterium
TCCGTTAGGCCGCTC
This sequence comes from uncultured Gemmatimonadota bacterium, assembly GCA_964348165.1. GTDB lineage: Bacteria > Gemmatimonadota > Gemmatimonadetes > Palauibacterales > KS3-K002 > CAYGAJ01. Next base: position 16 of record CAYGCC010000416.1, read on the forward strand.
TAGAACGAAGGTCTGTGATCGGAATAGACCGCATGCCGCAGAAGCTCGATCTTCTCTTCAATAGGCTTCGCGACTTGGCGAAGGCTTATGACCGCCTTTCACGAGCAGTGCCTGATCCATCTACCGCTGAGCGGGACGCTGATACAGCGCTAGAGAGGGTAAACGCGCTCCTCGGCGACCCTGAGATCGCCAAAGTAATGGGCGAGTTGATCCGAGCTGGTCACCATCGAGTGCTGAGTGCCCCAGAAGAATTCGACGCCGACCTTCGAGCGAAACGATCCGAGATCATCGAAATCGAGACAAAGATCATGCGCCGGATCGGCGCCAAAGAAGTCGATATCAGTCGTCTATACCTTTCGTACGAACGTTCACGTTCATACCGTGACCAGTTCCCAGCGGAAGTCGACGACTTAAAACAGAAGCTGACCGAGATCCACAACGCAACCAAGGAGCACATCAGTCAAAGCCGAGAACTGAGTCGCAAGGAAAAGAAGAAGCGCAAGAGAAAGATTGGCCAGGGCGTCGCATCGGCAATATTCGGAACCGGTGTCATCGTGGCCGATACGCAGCTCCCTCTGCTCTTCGCCTTTTCCTACGGTCTGGGTGGTGGTGCCCTCCACCAAGCTCTTCGTGATATTGTCGGCGAGGCAGCGGAATGAAATGTTATCGCGCAAAGGGAGCGGCCTAACCAGCGTTTGCACCTGACGCGGGCGCCCTTCGGGGAGTTGGCCTTAGATTGTCGTTAGTCGTGCGCCTGCTTCGGCCCCGCCCGTGGACGGCCGCGGTCGTTGCCGCGCAGGTGAAACGCAGATGCGTTAGGCCGCGTCTCAGGCAGGAGCTCTTGCTGAAGCGAGCGACGTGGAAGCACGCACCGATATTCGTAGCCAGCTTCTTGCGGAGGTCGTGCAGTTTGTTGACGCCGCGGCGCTGATAAGAGGCGTTCAACGTATCGCCTTGTTGGGCTCGTTGGTGACAGAGACTGCCGCTCCGAAGGACGTCGATCTTCTTGTAACGGTAGCTGATGACGCGGACCTAGCTCCGTTGGCCGCGTGCGCTCGCCGGCTGCAGGGCCACACTCAGAGTCAGAGAAGTGGCGCCGATGTGTTTCTGGCGGACAGGACGGGACGATATATCGGACGTACCTGTCCCTGGCGAGAGTGCGGTCCTGGGATCCGAGCGAGTTGTGATGCCGAGCATTGTGGTCGACGGCCCTATCTTCATGATGATTTTGGCACAATCACCTTGCCGGTGAGCATAGTCAGTGACCCGCCAGTGGACCTCTGGCCTTCGGTGGTACGACGGTGCGAGCTTCCAGAGGACGTGGAGAGGATGGTCGCTGAGTTGGAGTAGCGAGGGGGAATAACGCAGCCACGTACTTACGTGAACGGCCGGGTAGATGGGTAACAGGTAGACCGGGATAAAGGTAACACCTTATTCCCGGGTTTGCGAAGCCGGTTGCGGTTGTGCGTGCCGATGAGGGCGCGCGTGCGTTCGTGAAAGCGCCCGAGCAGCATGGGACCAAAGTACACGGCCCAGATGCCGTCGGCGACTTCGTCGAAGCCGACGTATTCGCCGGCCAGGATGTGGCTGCAGTTCACCCAGCCGCTGCGCCAGCGCACGCCGCCGTTGGCACTGACGAGTCGCACCTCGTAGTGGGCGGGGTACTCGAGCGGGGGCAAGCGGCGGGGATAGGCCCGAGCCGACGGTGCGTAGAGGGCCGCAGGGGGGCGCTGGCCGAGGGCTTCGTGGGGGCGCTCGGTATTGTACTCGCGCCGGAAGCGTGTAAAGCGACGTTGCTGAGCGGCGCGGGTCGCGGCGGCCGGGCGGGTGCTGTCGCCTTTGAG
>CAYGCC010000417.1:0-4904 GCA_964348165.1 uncultured Gemmatimonadota bacterium
ATCCGCGCGTCGTCGCAACAATCGTCCCCTCTCACCGATCCTCAAACGCCAGTAGATCGGCCAGCGATTGGCGAAGGTCGATCTCGGGTGCCCAGTCCGTAGCGGCCTTCAGTCGCGCATAGCTGCCGACCAGCTCCGGGATGTCGACGCTTCGCGCTCGCCCTTCATCCACCTCGACCCGAACTCTCACCGCGGCTATCTCCGCCAGCCTTTCCAGTAACGAACCCACCGCAAAGCTCCGCCCCGAGCAGACGTTGTACACCCGCCCCGCTTCACCCCGTTCGCTCAGCGCGATATAAGCCCGCACCACGTCCCTGACGTCGGTAAAGTCCCGGCGCACATCGGGATTCCCAACCCGAACGGTGCCCTCGCCTCCCGCTCGCCGTATCTCGGCGATCTGAGCCGCCAGCTGGGCGGCGACGAACGACGGCCGCTGACCCGGGCCTGTGTGGTTGAAGCTGCGCGTCACCACGACCGGAAGCCGCTGGGCTCGAAAGAACTGCAGCCCGAGTGCCTCCTGTGTCAGCTTGGAGACCGCGTACGGCGTGAGCGGCTCGAGCGGACACTCCTCGGTCAACGGGCGGTAACGGGCAGCGGCGGCTCCGTAAACCTCTGCAGACCCCGAGATCAAGACACGCGGAGCCGTCTCGATGTCGCCGTACGCTGTGGCCAGCTCGTGCAGCAGGTAGAGCGTGCCGAGAGCGTTGACGCGTAGCGATGCCACCGGCTCCTCGATCGACTGAGCCACCGAGGAGAGCGCCGCCAGGTGAAAGACTCGCTCGGGCCGCTCACTCTCCACCAGTTCCCGAACCGAAGCCGGCCGCTCGAGATCGAATTCCCGCCAGCTCACGCGCTCGGCCTCGGCCGCCGTCAGGGTGGTCAGGCACGCCGGCAGATCCTTCACCGCCCCCACGACCCGTTCACCCCGCCGAAGCAGCTCCGCGACCAGGTGCTGGCCAACGAAGCCGTCGGCACCGGTAACCAGGTGGGTCGTCACCCCTTGACTGGGCCCGTCGAGCCCGACCCTAATCGCTCCAGGTCCGCCGTCACCATCAGCTTCACCAGCCCATCGAAATCGACCTCGGCCTCCCAGCCCAGCTCGCGCCGGGCCCGCCCCGGATCGGCGATCAGATCCTCGACCTCCGCCGGCCGCATGAAACGTTCATCCTGGACCACATGCTCACGCCAATCGAGATCGAGCTGACCAAACGCCCGTTCGACCAGGTCACGGACGCTGTGCTGAACGCCGGTTCCGATCACGTAATCGCGCGGCTCGTCCTGTTGCAGCATCTGCCACATCGCACGGACGTAGTCTCCGGCGAACCCCCAATCTCTACGAGCTTCGAGGTTGCCCATCCGCAGCTCGCGAGCCTGACCTAGTTTGATCTGTGCCGCTCCGTGCGTGACTTTCCGAGTCACGAACTCCAGACCTCGGCGCGGCGATTCGTGGTTGAACAAGATGCCGCTGACGGCGAACAGCCCGTAGCTCTCGCGATAGTTCACCGTGATCCAGTGGCCGTACACCTTGGCGACGCCGTAGGGCGAGCGCGGGTGGAACGGTGTCGCCTCGTTCTGCGGCTTGTCCTCTGGCCGAGTGATCAGGCCAAACATCTCAGAACTCGATGCCTGATAAAAACGCGCCTCCGGCCTGACGCGGTGCACCGCCTCCAGCATTCGCATCACGCCGAGCGCCGTCGCCTCGCCGGTCAAGACCGGCTGCTCCCACGAGGTGGGCACGAACGACTGCGCGGCCAGGTTGTACACCTCGTCGGGCTCGGCCTCCGCCACCGCGCTCAACAACGAATTTTGATCGAGGAGGTCGCCGGAGAGGAAGGTGATCCGGTCCTGAATGTGGCTAATCCGCTCGAAATTCAGCGTCGAGGATCGGCGATACAGGCCGAACACCTCGTACCCCTTCTCGAGCAGGAAGTCGGCGAGGTACGATCCATCCTGGCCCGTGATCCCCGTCACCAGAGCGCGCTTACCCATCCTTCGAGCCCCCAGCGACCGTCACCGGCCCGTCGCCGCCACGGCGACCGAGCGCGCTGCCGACAAGCGCCGCAAGACGTTTCTCGTATCGACTATCGGCAGTCCCGAATCGCGAATCAGATCGTAGTCGATCTCGCTGTGATCCGTTACAATGACAATCAGGTCCGCGTCCGCCAACAGCTCGGTCGTCAACGGTACCGATTCCATCTCGGCACCTTCGTGTCGCAACGAAGGCACGAGAGGGTCGTGGTAGCTGACCCGTGCCCCTTTCCCCATGAGCAGTTGTATGATATCGAGAGCCGGAGACTCCCGAGTGTCGTCTGTGTCGCGCTTGTACGCCACGCCTACAACGACGACGTGGGAACCTTTGACCGGCTTGTCGTGCCGGTTGAGAAGGTCCGACGCCTTCTCCACCACGTAGCGAGGCATCTCCGCGTTGATCTCGCTCGCCAGCTCCACCAGTCGCGTCTTGTAGTCCAGCGTCTTGATCTTCCAGGACAGGTAGTGCGGATCAACCGGTATGCAATGGCCGCCCAAACCCGGTCCAGGGGTGAACTTCATGAAGCCGAACGGCTTGGTCGCCGCGGCCTCGATCACCTCCCAGACGTCGACGCCCAACTTGTCGCACACGACGGCCATCTCGTTGGCCAGGGCGATGTTGACCGAGCGAAAGGTGTTTTCGAGCAGTTTGGTCAGCTCTGCCGCCTCGGTGCTCGACACGACAACCACATTCTCGATGATCGTCGAATAAAGGGCACGAGCCGCCTCGGAACAGGCGGGTGTGATCCCCCCGACCACCTTCGGCGTATTTCGGATCTTCCAGACGGGATTGCTGGGATCCACCCGTTCGGGGCTAAAAGCGAGGAAAAAGTCGGCGCCGATCTTCAGTCGACCGCCCCCGGCCAGCGCCGGGAGCAGCAACTCTCGCGTGGTCCCTGGATAGGTCGTGGATTCGAGGACAACGAGCTGTCCCTTGCGAATCGTCTCGCTCAGCGACTCGGTGACCGACATGATGTAAGAGACATCGGGATCACCTGTCTTGTTCAGCGGCGTCGGGACGCAGATGCAGATCGCGTCCGCGTCGCCCAGCAGGTCATAGTCCAGTGTAGCCTTCAAGTGGCCGCTCTCCACGACCGGCGCAAGTTTCTCGCTTGGAACGTCCCGCACATAAGACTCCCCACGGTTCGCCGCAGCGACCTTGTGGGCCGCGACCTCGAACCCCAGGACCGAGAAGCCCGCCTCGGCGAACTGAACCGCCAGCGGCAGGCCGACATATCCCAGGCCCACGATGCCGATACGAGCGTCCCGCGCCTCCACTTTTTGCATCAGCGACCGATATTTATCTTCCAATGCTCAACCTCCCATGGTCGCAGCAAGCTGCGCTGCGTAATAGGTGATGATCAGGTCTGCCCCAGCCCGCCGGATCGACAGCATCGACTCCATCAGTACGCGCTCCTCATCGATCCAGCCGCGCTCCGCCGCCGCTTTTACCATGCTGTACTCACCGGACACATGATACGCCGCCACCGGATACCCTGTCTCGCGCTTCACCCGGCTGATGATGTCCAGATACGGAAGGGCGGGTTTGACCATGATGATGTCGGCGCCTTCGGCGATATCCAGCCGCGCCTCCCGCAGCCCCTCGTCGGAGTTGGCCGGATCCATCTGGTAGCCGCGGCGATCGCCGAACTGCGGTGCCGAGTCCGCCGCCTCGCGAAACGGGCCATAAAAAGCGGACGCGTACTTTACCGCATACGACATGATCGGTAGGTGCGAGAACCCCGAATCATCGAGACTTCTGCGAATGGCCGCCACACGACCGTCCATCATGTCACTCGGCGCTACGATGTCCGCGCCCGCCCGCGCGTGGGACAGCGCGCTCCGGGCGAGGAGCTCGAGCGTGGCATCGTTGTCCACTTCACCCTCGGGCGTCAGCAAGCCGCAGTGCCCATGGTCCGTATACTCACACAGGCACACATCCGTCACGACGATCAGCTCTTTCGTTTGTTCTTTGATCGCCTGCACCGCCCGCTGCACGATCCCGTCCGACGCGTAGGCGCCGCTCCCCTGCGCATCTTTCCACGCGGGGATCCCGAAAAGCAGCACCGCACCCACGCCCAAGTCCTCCAGACGCGCCGCCTCAGCCGCCGTCGCTTCCACCGATAGCTGCTCGACACCGGGCATCGCGGCCACGGGGTGGCGGCCCTTCTCGTGAGTCACGAACAGCGGTGCGATCAGATCGTCGGGGGCCACCGATGTCTCGCGCACCAAAGCTCGCAAGCGGGCGGTTCGCCGCAACCGCCGCGCCCGGTAGACCGGGAACCGCGCCATCAGCCCGTCTCCTCGCCAACCGCGAAGTACTCGCGAATCGCTGTCAACATCCCCTCCACCGTATACTCGTTCGCCTCCACGTCGACCCGCAGCCCCGCTGACCGCGCCGCCGCGGCGGTGATCGGGCCAATGACCGCCACCCGCGCCGAGCCCATATCGGCGCCTGCTCGGGCCACGAACTGCCGCACGGTCGAGGCCGAAGTGAACGTGACCAGGTCCAGCTCTCCGCGGTCGAGGGCGGCGCGCAACCCGGCTATCCCTTCCAGGTCCGGCCCCGTCTCGTAGGCCACGACCTCCTCGACCGCCGCGCCCGCAGCGCGCAGCCGCAGGGGCAGCACCTTTCGCGCCTCGGCCGCCCGCGGCAGCAGTATCTTGCGGCCCGCCAGGTCGTAGCCTCCGGCCAGGGCGTCGGCTACCGCCTCGGCCACGTACTCTTCGGGCACCAGCTCCGCCTCGATGCCGCGCGCCCGCAGCGCCTCCGCGGTGGCGGGACCGATGGCAGCAACCCGCAGTCGCTGCGGCCAGCGCCCCACGGTCCCGGCGGCCTCGAGCTCACGCCAGAATCGCGCCACGCCGTTGGCGCT
>CAYGCC010000418.1:0-13950 GCA_964348165.1 uncultured Gemmatimonadota bacterium
GTGCTCGGGTTTGTGGTCGGGAGCGATCGCCGACTTGCCGATTGGGAGGAGATCACCGCCTACATGGACCTCTTGGCCCGGTCGAGTCCCCGGGTCCGAGTCGACACCCTCGGGGAGACGACCTTGGGGCGCCCCTTCATCGCCCTGACGATCTCCAGCGCCGCCAACCTGCGTCGGCTGGATCGATACCTGGAGATCCAGCGCAAGCTGGCCGACCCGCGGCTCCTGAGCTCAGAGGCCGAGGCGGAGGAGTTGATCGGGGCGGGCCGGGTGATCGTGCTCATCACCGGCGGGATCCACTCGACGGAAGTCGGCGGCTATCAGGTGCCGCTGCGCATCGCCTACCGGCTGGCCGCGGGGCAGGACGAAGAGACGCGTCTTATCCTGGACCGGGTCATCCTGCTGCTGGTCCCCTCCCTCAACCCTGACGGCAGCCAGCTCGTAGTGGACTGGTACGAGGGCACTGTGGGCAAAGCTTGGGAGGGTGCCTCCCCGCCGTTTCTTTATCACCATTACGTGGGCCACGACAACAATCGCGATTGGTACGCGTTCACGCAGAAAGAAACCCGGCTCGCGGTCACGCGGCTGCACAACGTCTGGCACCCACAGATCGTGCACGACATCCACCAGATGGGTTCGGGGGGGCCGCGATTCTTCGTTCCGCCGTGGATCGACCCGGTCGAGCCGAATGTCGACCCGCTGCTCGTCGCGGGAATCAACGCCCTGGGGACGGCGATGGCCTGGGAGATGTACGGTCAGGGCAAGCAGGGGATCGTGGTGAACGCGATCTACGATGCCTGGACGCCGGCGCGGGCGTATCAGCACTACCACGGCGGCGTTCGCATCCTCACGGAGACGGCGAGTGCCAAGCTGGCCACGCCGATCGAGGTCCCCTTCGACTCCCTCGCTGCGCGACGCGGCGTCGACCCGCGAGTGGCCTCGTGGCGCTTTCCCGATCCGTGGCCGGGCGGTGTTTGGCGCCTGGCCGACATCGTCGACTACATGGAGTCGGGGGCGCTGGCGCTGCTTAAGCAGGCGGCGCTGTACCGAGAGCGTTGGCTGCGCAGCTTCTATCTAATCGGCATGCGCTCGATCGGCGGCCGCGAGGGCTGGCCCCGCGCTTTCCTGATCCCCGCCGAAGGTCAAAACCCGGACGGGCTGGCGGATCTGCTGCGGATATTGGCCACCGGGGATGTGGAGGTGCGGCGCGCGCGTGAAGCGTTTGTCGATCGTGGGCGCCGGTTCGCGGCGGGCACCTACGTCGTCTCGTTGGCACAGCCGTACTCGGGCTTCGCCAAGACGTTGCTGGAGGTGCAGCGCTATCCGCCGCTGGAGGAGTTTCCGGGTGGTCCACTGCGCGCTCCTTACGACGTGACCGCGCACACGCTGCCGCTACTGATGGGAGTCGAAGTCGTGGCGAGCGAGGAAATGCCCGAGGTGGGACTCTCGGACCCGATCGGCGTCGCTGCGCGCGAGAAAGTGGTCGCGGGTCTCAGCGGCCGCGCCGGGCCTCCACGCGTGGCGATCTACGAGCCGTGGGTTCCGTCGATGGACGCGGGCTGGACCCGCTGGGTTTTCGACGAGTACGGTGTCGCATACCGGCAGCTTCGTGACGCCGAGGCGCGGGCAGGCGGCCTGAGATCGAGCCTGGACGTGATCATCTTGCCTGATATGTCGCCGGAGCGGATGATCACCGGTCACACCGAGGGGACGATGCCGCCCGAGTACGTAGGCGGGCTGGGCGTGGCCGGCGTGCAGGCGCTGGAGGAGTTCGTGAAGGCGGGTGGGACGTTGGTCGCCTTCAATCGCGCGTCGACGCTCCCGATTGAACGGTTCAACCTTCCGGTCATCGATGCCCTCGCCGACCTCGAGCGCAGGGAGTTCTACGTGCCGGGCTCGATCGTGCGGCTGAACCTGACGCGGGGTCACTGGCTAGCCGCGGGAATGCCGACTCGTACTGCGGCCTGGTTCGAGCGTGGCCCCGCTTTCGACGTACGGCCCGGCGCCGAAAATCGCGTCGAGATCGCCGGCCGCTTCGGTGAGAGCGGCGACCTGTTGCTCAGCGGCTGGATTAGCGGTGGCCAGCGGTTGGCGCGTCGCGGCGCTCTCGCCGTCGTGAAGCACGGAGAGGGGCAGGTGATCCTCTTCGGATTCAGGCCGCAATACCGCGGCCAGACCATCGTCACCTATCCGCTCATCTTCAATGCGTTGAAACACTCGCTGGATGCCGCGCGGCGGACGTCCGGACCGGCGGGGGGCGGCTCGTGACGGGGGCCAGGCTCGCGCCCTTTCGCGCGCTGCGCTACCGGCGCGATCGCCTGAGCGACCTGGGGGCCGTTTTGGCACCGCCCTACGACGTGATCACACCCGAGGGCGCGGCGGCGCTCAGAGAAAAGAACCCCTACAACATTGTCAGGATCACGAACCCGACGGGCGGCGCGGGACGCTACGCCGAAGCGGCAGGCAGGCTCAATTCGTGGATCGACGAGGGAGTGTTAGCTCGGGACTCGCAGCCGTCGCTCTACGCGCACCGACATCGCTTCACTGTTGACGGCACGACCCACGCCCGCTTGGGGCTCTGGGCACTCCTCCGGCTCGAGCCGCTGGATGGCGGCGTTGTTCTGCCCCACGAGCGGACGATGAAGGGGCCCCGGGCCGACCGGCTCGCCCTGATGCGCGCCTGCGGAGCGCAGCTCTCACCGATCTTTGTGATCTGCTCGGACCCGGACGGCCGCATCACGAGGGCGATGCAGGAGCAGGCCGCGGGGCAGCCGTTGACGGGCGCGGAGTTTCCTCCGGGCGAGGCGCACGAGATCTGGCGGGTGAAGTCGGAGGCGTCGGACGCGTTGCTCTCGCTTTTCGAGCGCGGGACGTTCCTGATCGCGGACGGTCATCACCGCTACGAGACGGCGCTGGCGTACCGGGACGGCTTGATCGAGGCGGGCGCTTCTAATAACGGACGTAACGCGCATGAATTCGTCCTCGTGCATGTAGTGCCGGAAGGCGACCCCGGCCTGCTGCTGCTACCGACGCACCGGGTGGTTCGCGGCGGCCCGCTAGATTGCGAGAGAGCGATCGACGAAGCCGGCGATCGCTTCGAGGTCACGCCGGTCGAGATGCGGCGTTTGGAGGATGCGGCGGCGGCGGTGGAGGCCGAACGCGGCACGCCCACGTTTCTAATCTATGTGCACGGACGGCCCCACGGTTGGCGAATTCGGCTCGGTAACGCGGACGCTCGCCACGCGGTATCGGCGGTGACGTTCCACGAGCTATTCCTGGGCCAGGGGCTGGGGTTGTCGGAGGATGAGCAGGTCGAGCGGCTCTCCTACTCGAGGGATGCGCGGGAGGCGCTGAGCCTCGCCCGCTCCGGCGCGGCCGACGCGGCGGCGATTCTCGCCCCACCGGGCGTGCGACAGGTGCGGGAGCTGGCGGCGGCGGGTGTACGGCTGCCCCCGAAGACCACCTACTTCTGGCCGAAGGTGCCTACGGGCGTGGCGATCCACCGCATCGATCCAGACGAACAGGTCGATCGCGGCGGCTGACGACGCTCAGCGCGTTCGCGCTAGCGCCCTGGTGATCTCCTCGCTGACCCATGCCTCCGGCTCCACCGCGAGTCGGGCCTGCAGGGCGGCGTGAGCGTCCGTTGTTCCCATCCGTCCCAGCGCCCAGGCCGAGTGCCCGCGCACCAGCGGCTCATCATCGTTCAACCCTGCGGTCAGAGCGGGCACGGAGTCAGGGGCGCCCCAGTTGCCCAGGGCGACGGCCACGTTGCGAAGAAAGCCGGCTCGCTTGGCACGGGCGATGGGCGTGTCGTCGAATCGCTGCCGGAACTCCGCCTCGCTCAACGCCATCAGCTCCAGCAGTTCGGCCCCGGTCACGTCGTCCCGGGGGCGGAAGCGCGCCTCACGCGTCTCGGGGATCTCGCCGTTCCAGGGGCACACCTCCTGACAGATATCGCAGCCGAACACCCGGTTGCCGATCAGCGGTCGCAGCTCGCGAGGGATGGGGCCTCGAAGCTCAATGGTCAGATAGGAGATGCAGAGTCGGGCATCGAGCTCGCGCGGCCCTTTGATGGCGCCAGTGGGGCAGGCGTCGATGCAGCGTTCGCATGTGCCGCAATGGTCGGCTTGGAAGGCTTTGTCGGGTTCGAGCGCGGCGTCCGTGATGATCTCTCCGAGGAACACGTACGAACCGAGCTCCGGGTGGATGAGGACGGTGTTCTTTCCGATCCAGCCCAATCCGGCGCGCTGGGCATGGTCACGCTCCAGCACGGGGCCGTAATCCACATAGACTCGAACCGCGACGTCGGGGCCGCATAGACCGCGCAGGGCCTCGGCGAGTAGCTCGAGTTTTTCCTCGAACACCATATGGTAGTCGGTGGCGCGGGCGTAGCGAGCGATCACCGGTCGCGCGGGGTCGTTCACCGGGCCCGAGTCGCTGATGTAGTAATTCATGCCGACCGCGATGATCGAGCGGGCTCCCGGCAGCGCGGCCGCGGGATGAACGCGACGTTCCACGGAATCGGGCCGGCCCATGTAGGCCATCACGCCCGCGTAGCCCCGTTTCAGCCATTCCAGGTAGAAGCCGGCATGCGGCGGCCGCTCGGCAGGAGCGATGCCCACGAGGTCAAAACCCAACTCCCGGGCGCGCCGCTTGATCACCTCGGATGGCCGGGCCCGGGTTTGCGTGGGAAGTTTGGTGGGCATGCGGCTACGGCGTCAGCACGATCTTGCCGAAAACTTTTCCGGACTCCAGGCGCTCGTGAGCCTGCCGCGCGCGGTCGAGCGGCCAGACGACGTCGATGACCGGCTGCAACTTTTTCTTGAAGACGAGTGAGATGACCTGCTCGAACTCGGCGCGGCTGGACATCGTCGTACCGATGAACTGGAGTTGCTTCCAGAAGGTCAGGCGTATGTCGATCTGTCCCTTCGGGCCCGTGGTGGCGCCGTAGGTCACCAGGCGGCCGTCACGGGTCAGGGCTCGGGTGAGGTCAGGCCAGACGGCCTCGCCCACACTGTCGAACGCCACGTCGACCCCGCGCTTTCCCGTCGCTTTCCATACGTCCGCCGAGAAATCGCTCTCGAGCCGGTCGATAACCAGGTCAGCTCCGAGCTCGCGGAGACGCCGCGCATTCTCGGGCCCGCTGGTCACCGCAAAGACCGTCGCGCCCGCCAGGCGGGCGATCTGCACGGCCGCGGTTGACACGCCCCCCGAGCCGCCCGTGATCAGAACCGTCTCGCCGGGACGCAGGCGCCCACGCGTGATCAATCCGCGCCAGGCCGTCTGGTAGACGAGCGGCACGGCGGCCGCCCCATCGAACGGCAGGTCGTCGGGAATCGGATAGACGTTCGCGCCGGGAACGACAGCGTACTCGGCCAAGCCGCCGTTCAGGTGCTCGCCGATGATTCGGTAGGACGAGCAGAGGCTCTCCTGGCCACGGCGGCACCATTCGCAACGCCCACACCAGAGGCTCGGATTGACCAGGACCCGGGTTCCGACGGCGTGGCCGTTCACCCCCGCGCCCAATCGCTCGACCGTACCCGCCATGTCGGATCCGCCGATGTGCGGGAACTCGAGCTTCAGCCCGGGCAGGCCGCGGCGGGCCCACAGATCCAGATGGTTGAGCGCCGCGGCGTGAACCCGCAGCAGAATCTGGCCCGGGTCGGGCTCGGGCACCTGCAGCTCGGCGATCTCGATCACCTCGGGTCCGCCATGGCCTCGAAACACGGCGGCCTTCATGGTCTGGGCCAAGGTTCGACCTCCCTTCCCGGCGTGGTGTTTGATTGCGGGCCTAAAAATCGCCCACGGCACGGCCCCGGGGCAACCGCCAGAGCGCCGGCTTGCGGTCGGCTTTCGTCGAAAGCGCGGACTTTGACTCTGACTTTGACAAGAATGGATGCATCGGGTAGACTGCGGCCCACCCGAGTGTCCCGTGCCTGGCCCGAGCCTCATAATGTTACTCGATGACGTGCAGCCGCCGGCTCTGGCCGCCAGGTCGGAGGGTCGCTTCCGGGCCCAGCTTCAGCGATTGAGCGTGAACCAGACCGTTTTCGGAATCGGGGTGGTGCGTTGGGGGGCGAGCGCGTGAAGGAAGCGCCGCTACCCCGGGGCGTGATAGCCGCCTACGGTGCGCCGGGCCTGGTATTGGCGGCTTTGGCGCTAACCTTCTACGTCTTTCTACCCAAGTACTACGCCGACGTCGTGGGAATCAATCTTACGGTGCTCGGCGTGATCGTCTTGATCTCGCGGGTTTGGGATGCGGTCATCGACCCCGCCATCGGCGCCCTGTCCGATCGCACCCGCAGCCGCTGGGGCCGTCGTCGGCCCTGGATGGCGTTGGGCGCTGTGCCGCTGGCCGCGACCTTTGTTCTGTTGGTGGTGCTGCCTCACATCGAAAACCCATGGCTCGAAGGTCTCTACCTGGGCGCTCTCACCTTCTTGTTCTTCCTTTTCTGGACGATGGTGACGGTGCCGTACGAGGCGTTGGGCGCCGAGCTGTCGTTCGACTACGACGAGCGGACGCGGCTGCTCGGGGTTCGCGAGGGCGCCGTGCTCGCCGGCACCCTGCTGGCAGCGCTGATCCCGATCGTCGTGGGTCTGAGCTTCGAGCTGCCCACGGGTTCGGCCGGCGAGCGGCATCGTTTCTGGCTGGTCGGCATGATCTACGTGGTTCTGGTCACGGCGTTGGTCGGGGTGTGCGTGCTGTTTGTACGAGAGCGTCTTTGGGCGGAGTCGCAGCGGCCGAAGGCGTTCTTCCGGAACATCGGCACCGTGTTCAAGAACCGGCCGTTCCGTATCCTGCTGACCGCTTATGCGACCAGCGCCCTGGGCTTTTCGGTCGCGGCGACGATGATCTTGTTCTACGTCGAGCACGTGCTGGGGAGTGGAGCGGGACCGCTGTTTCTGGCGATCTATCTGGGGATCGGCACGGCCACCGTTCCGGGGTGGATCTACCTGGCCCGCCGGCTCGAGAAGCGGCGTGCCTGGTTGATCGCTCTAGGGATCAACACGGGCGCCTTTGTGTGGGCTTTGTTCCTGGGGCGCGGGGATGCGGCTCTTTTTGGCGTTATCGTCGTGCTATCGGCGCTGGGCGTCGGCGGTGTCATGGCGCTGCCGCCGTCGATGCAGGCGGACGTGATCGACTATGATGAGTGGGTGACGGGCCGGCGTAGAGAGGGTGAGTACATCGGCTTCTGGTCGATCGTGAAGAAGCTGGCCGCGGCACTCAGCGCCGGGCTCGCCTTCCCGATCCTCGACCTCTCGGGCTACGCGCCCGGCGCCGATGTCCAGGCTACCTCGGCTGTCTGGACCCTGCGTTTGCTCTATGTGGGCACTCCCAGCCTGTGCAACTTGCTCGCCATTGCCATCGCCTGGCGCTATCCCATCGATCGGACGATGCACAAACGCATCCGTGATGACATCGATGGTCGGCTGGCGTCGGCGGAGCCGCTGCCGGCGGTCGGCTGACTCGCCCGGGCGAGATCGGTCTGCGATGGAGGCTGTTGGAGCGGGCCTGACCAGGTTGGCGGAGCGCGGGTCGCTGCCGGACTGGCTGGTGCGCTGGGGCATTCGACGCCTTTTGCGGGAGCGGCTGCGGCAGGAGCGGCGCGATGATGCGCGCGAGCGAGCTGAATGGCGCAAAGGGTTGATCGCCGAGCTCCGTACCAGTCCCATCGCGCTCCACCCCCAATTGGCCAATGAACAGCACTACGAGCTGCCGCCAGAATTCTTCGAGCTGGTGCTGGGACGACACCTGAAGTATTCGAGCGGTTTCTGGCCGCCGGGGACGACATCGCTCGATCAGGCTGAGACGGCGATGCTCGAGCTGACGGCTCGCCGCGCCGGCCTCGCCGACGGTCAGGCCGTGCTCGAGCTGGGCTGCGGCTGGGGGTCGTTGACCCTGTGGGCCGCCGAGCGCCTTCCAGGTAGCTGCTTCCTTGCCGTGTCCAACTCCGCATCGCAGCGTCTCTACATCGAGGCCGCCTGCCGTGACCGTGGGCTCGAGAACGTGCGCGCCGTCACAGCTGACATGAACGAATTCTCGACGGAGGAACGATTCGATCGGGTCGTCTCGGTGGAAATGTTCGAGCACATGCGGAATTACGAGAAGTTGCTCGAGCGGATCGCCGGATGGATGAAGCCAGATGGCGAATTGTTCGTGCACATCTTCTGTCACCGCGAGTCGGCCTATCCCTTCGAGACCGAGGGCGCGGGGAACTGGATGGGCCGGCGGTTCTTTACCGGCGGCCTCATGCCGTCACACGATCTTCTCCTTCAGTTCCAACGTGATGTCACCCTTCTCGATCGCTGGGTGGTGAACGGGACACACTATGCTCGAACGGCCGAGGCGTGGCTGGCGAAGCTGGACTCGCGGCGGACGGAGGTGCTGGAGCTGTTCCTTCGCGTCTACAGGCCGGAGGAGGCGGAGCGCTGGCTGACGCGCTGGCGCATCTTCTTCATGGCCTGTGCGGAGATGTTCGCCTATCGCGGCGGAGGTGAGTGGTGGGTGTCGCACTACCGCTTTCGCCGGCGCCGTCGGACATAGCCGCTCGCTCCCTATCTTTACTGAGTTGCCCTGAGCGCTCGAAGCGGTCAGTTTCACGGCTGACGGCCGTCGGGCCCTAGTGGCCCGCGGGGCGGCGCGAGCTGAGCCGTTGTGAGCGCCGTCCCGGCTCGGGCGCAGCGCGCTAGCGGAAGGACGGACGGGTCGGGCGCTCGTCCGGCAAATCTCATGAACTTTTCGGTGGTTCGCCCCACCCCAGGCGCCGGTTGTGTCCCCTCACCTCGTGCGAGATCCCTCCGTCGCTGGCTTCGATTCATCATCGCCGCACTCGCGCTGGCGGTCGGCCCGTTGGCGTGTGCTGACGACGGCACGGGGCCGCAGCCCGGGTTGGATACCACACCGCCAGTCGTGGAGTCTCTGAGCCCCGCCGATGGCTCGATCCACGTATCGGTTCTCACCACCGTTAGGGTCACGTTCTCCGAGCCGTTGGCAACGGCCAGCGTTTCCCAGGGCTCGCTCATGCTCGAAGGCAGCTCCGGCCAGGTGAGCGGGTCGCTACTCCTGGATGAGCAATCCGTGATCTTCACGCCGGACAGCCCGCTCGGTTTCGTCACGCCGTACACGGCCCGGGTCACGACCGCCCTGACCGATACCGCGGGCAACGCGCTGGCCAGCGAACGCTCCTGGACGTTCACGACGGCTTCCAGCGATGCGGCGCAGCTGAGCGAGTCGGCGATCCTCCAACACCTCGCGGTGCTCGCCGCGGACAGCTTGAACGGCCGGCGCGCCGGCTCGGACTACGAGCGGCTCGCCGCCGACTACATCCGCGGACAGTTTCAGCAAATCGGGCTGGGTGGCGCGACGCCCGACTACTATCAGACGTTCTCCGTCGGTGTGCCGGTGGACGGGCAAACCGGACTCACCTCGCAGAACGTCCTGGGCGTGCTACCCGGGACAGGCAGCCTCGCCGGCCAGTGGGTGATCATCGGTGCGCACTACGATCATCTCGGCTTTAGCCGGGTTTCCGCCGATTCGGTCGTCGTCTACAATGGGGCGGACGACAACGCCTCGGGCACGTCGCTGATGCTGGATCTGGCCAGGGCGCTGCGCGAGCTGTTCGAACGCGGCGCGGTGGGCGGCCAGGACCGTCGTTCGATCATGTTTCAAGCGTACGGAGCCGAGGAGGTTGGCCTCGTCGGGTCGATCTACTTCTGCCAAGATCCTATCGTGCCGATGGACAGCATCGTCGCAATGATCAACCTGGACATGGTCGGGCGCCTGCGAGACGATTTCCTGATCGTGATCGGCGCCTCGTCATCGACGGAGTGGCCGGCGCTTATCGAAGATGCCAACGTCCATTCGCTCATCCTGGCCTACGACGACCAATTCATCGCAAGAAGCGATCAGTTCTGCTTCTATCAAAACGCGAGGCCCGTCGCCTTTCTGCACACCGACCTTCACCCTGATTACCACACGCCGTTTGACGATTACTGGCTGATCAACCTGCCCGGGATGGTCAAGGTGGGCGATCTGGCCGGAGAACTCGCCATCGAGCTGACCGTCCGACCAGATCGTCTGCCGTTTACTGCTAGCCCCGTCGCCGGAGCGGAAGTGGTCGTCGGCGAGTGGCGCTAGCGCTCCCCCGCTGAGGTCGACGCATCTGTCGTCGCCGTTTCCTCGGGCGGCGGCGCGCTCTTCACATGGCGATCGAACCACTCAAACTGCTGGTAGAGCGCGTCGAGCACCGTTTCGCGCGCGCGGTAGCCGTGCTGTTCGTGCGGATACATCACCAGCTTGATCGTGCCGCCCAACCCCTTCACCGCGTGGTAGAGTCGCCGCGACTGGATCGGGAAAGTGCCCGAGTTGGTGTCCGCCTCGCCATGGAGCAGTAACAGCGGCTCGTTGATCGACTTCGCGTGCATGAACGGCGACATCGCGAAATAGACTTCGGGCGCCTCCCAGAAGGTACGCCGCTCGTTCTGAAAGCCGAACGGCGTCAGCGAGCGGTTGTAGGCGCCGCTCCGGCCGATGCCGGCACGGAAGATGTCGGAATGAGCCAGCAGGTTCGCGGCCATGAACGCGCCGTAGGAATGGCCGCCGACTCCAACGCGATCCGGATCGGTGACGCCCATCTCGACCAGCGCGTCCACGGCGGCCTGCGCGTTCATCACGAGCTGTTTAACGAACGAGTCGTTGGGCTCTTCTTCTCCCTCGCCCACCACTGGCATGCTGGCCCCATCGAGCACGACGTAGCCTTGCGTCAGGAAGAAAAGGTGCGAGTAGCCACGGTAGAACGTGAACCGGTTCTCAGAGCCGCGCACCTGACCGGCGGCGTCAGCCGACTTGAACTCCCGAGGGTAGGCCCAGATCACGGTCGGCAAACGCTGCCCCTCCTCGTAGCCCGGCGGTAGGTAGAGCGTCGCGGTCAAATCGACCCCGTCGGCCCGCTCATAGTGGATGCGTTTCTTGTCGACGCCGGTTAGCTGTGGCGCCGGATCGGCGATCTGGGTCAAGGCCATGGCTCCACCCGTCGCCAGGTCGCGTACGAAGTAGTTGGGCGGCTCGCTCTTCGACTCGCGCCGCGTCACGATGCGCGAGCCTTCCGCGTCGAGCATGTCGATCGGCCACTCGTAGTATGGGTCCTCGCTCTGCCAAATCCGCTCGGTCGCGCCTGTCGCCAGGTTGAAGCGATCGATGAAAGGGTGGTCGCCTTCAGTAGAGGCGCCGGCCCCGCCGAGATAGATCGACCGCTTATCCGGTGATCGTAGCAGCACGTAATCGCCCTGCGCGTTGCGCGTCATCACCGGGTTGCCCGGGTCGCCGTAGGCGTCCTCGCTGCTGCGGTCCCAGATGACTCGCGAGGTAGGCTGCGGCTGCGACAGGTCGAGGACGACCGTTTGGGTGCGGCGGGTGTCGCGATCCCAGGTCCAGGCGAGCGCGAGGCTGCCGTCCTCGGCCCAGCGTGAGCCGTAGTGCCGCAGCTCGGTGCGCGCCAGCTCACGCGGCTCGCCGCTGAAGGGCGGGTCCGCCCGAACCAACCGGTCGCGATAGTCCGCCTCCGCCTTGGGGTCACCGCCATCGAGCGCCTCGCTCCAAACCAGCGTGTGGCTCTGCCCGAGCATCCAGTCGATGCTACGCGGGCCCTCCGGCACGCCGCCGATCGGCACGTTCTCGGCCAGCGGCAACGAGGCGACCTTGTGCACCATGCGCCCCCCATGGCCCCACACCTCCACCTCCTGCGGGAAGCGGTAAACGGGCACCAGGTAGGAGTACGGGCGCTGGACTCGGCTCACCAGCACATGGCGGCCGTCCGGCGAGGGGTCGACCTGGTTGAAGATCGCCGGGTCACCCAAGGGCTGGCGAGCGCCGTCGAGGCCGACCACGGCCAGCTGGGCGGTGAAGTAATACTCGAACAGCTCTTCGTCGAACGGCGACTGAAGGAGGTTTTGATAAGTGCGGACGGGCGCTCGTTGGCCTCCGCCCGCCTCCTGAATGGTGGGGCCGGCCGGCACGCGCGGCGGCTCGGGCGCCGCGGCACGGTCGGCGGGAACAAGCTGGCAAAGCAGGCCGCGAGAGTCGGGCATCCACTGACACGGCGCGCCGCGTGCGGCCATGAGCACGGACCCGATCAGGCGTCGGGCCTGCTTCGATTCCACGGCGGCGACCCACAGCTCGACTCCGTCGTCTCCAGTGTTGGTGAAGGCGAGGTGACGGCTGTCGGGCGACCAGAAGGGGTAGCCGAGCTGGACACCTGGGGAAAGCTCCAGGGTCCACTCGCGAGCGTCGTTCAGGCTCACGAGCTTGACAGCCGAACCCGAAGGCGGTTGGTCATCGCCGTTGGTTCGCGGATTGAAGCGGATCCCGGCCAGCCCCAGGGCGGGCTCGGCGAGCTGGCCGATCGAGGGATAGGCCCGGCGCTCGGTCAGCGCCAACCAGGCCCCATCGGGGCTCACCTCAACCACGGGGGTTGGTGGCGCGTCGACGATAGCGACCACATCGGCCGGTGGGCTGCGGTAGGGCTCCTGGGCGAAAGCGCGAACGGAGAAGAGGTTGAGCGCCAGTACGACGACAGCGCTAAGACGGGCCAAGGAGTTCACCGTGGTCCTCCTGTCTTGAGCGGCCGGGGCTGTCGGTGAGAATATTCCGTGGTTAGTTAGGGCGCCTTGCGGCGACGGTCAAGACGGCACCGTCGCCGCGTCGGCGCTAGACCGACATCGTCCTCAGGAATTCGGTTCCGACCCGTCCCTCTCGACAGGGGGTCGAGGTCATGAAGTCGGCGGAGCTTTGCGCCTGCACCGATAGCGCTTCGGCCAGGCTCGAGTGGCAAGCCCGCTCGATACACTCCACGATCGCCTTGCGCGCCGCCTCCATCGCCGGCGATCCGGCGCTCGGCAAGCCGCGAACCTCTCTCGCTGCGCCGTCGAGGGCCGCGGTCTTTGTCGCCCGGGTCGGGAGTCGGTGATCCGCACCGCTCGCGACTTTCCAGGCCATCCCCAGAGCTTCGTTCAGGGGTCCGGCGTAATCGATCAGCCAGCCGACCGCGGCCCCAGCCTTGATGGCGCGGCCGGTCAGCAGCAGCTCGAGCAGCTTTGGCCAATGCTGGGGGTCGGCCTTGCGGAATGGCCAATGGCAACCCTCCATGCCGGGGACGACCGGCAACGTCACTTCCGGCATACCCAGCTCGGCGTCTTCCAGCGCGAGCAAATAGTGGCAGTGCACCAGCAGCTCGAGCATGCCGCCCAGACACCGCTTGCCGTTGATGAATCCGACAGAGACGGCGAACTCGTCGTGAAGCCGTCGGGCGGTTCGGGACCAGCTGGTGGAGATGCGGACGCCCTCGTCCGGGTTCTCGAGGGCGGGGAAGAACTCGCTGGTATCGGCACCGACCAGCTGCGTGGTGATGTGAAAGTCGCCGGTGACGATCACGCGATCGATCCCTTGCGCTTTCAGCCAGTCGATCGCCCGGTTCAGCTCGCGGTCGACGTCGCTGTTGTAGCTTTCGCGGCCCAGCGTCACCACGCCGACCTGGCCATCGTGCTCGGCGTTCACGTAGAGCTGCTGCCAGGCGGGATTCTCCATGTCCGCGAGCGCGCCAGGGTGCCAGGCGCTGGCTGCCGCCGCCGGATGCCGCTGGTGATACGCCTCGACGGTGGAGATCGCGGTCTCGGGGCCGAGGTCGCGAATCAGGGCGAGGACGCCGCGCCGGAATTGGGCGCACAGCTCACCGATGGCGTTGAGGTGAGAGAGGTGACTTCGCCGCTCGTGGAGCATCAGGCTGGTCATCTGAATGACCGGCCCCAGGATCCCGGCGCGAAACTCCTCCGCTTCCTGGCCCTCCAGCGTCCAGTTGACCAGCGGCCGAAAATGATTGGGCGGGTACCAGGTCTGGCCTGTGTCCTTGCGCTCCTCGAGCTCCGCTGTCGGCCGGAAGACTTCGCCGTACCGTG
>CAYGCC010000419.1:0-4443 GCA_964348165.1 uncultured Gemmatimonadota bacterium
AGGGGCTGGGCTATCACTGGGAGCTGTGGGCGGTCCAGTCGGGCGGGCTATCGGAGCACGACGCGTTACGTGTGGCGACGATCCTGGGAGCCCGGGCGCTGGGGCTCGACACCGACATCGGCTCACTCGAGGCCGGCAAGCTCGCCGATCTCATCGTCCTCGACCGCAACCCGCTGGAGAACATCCGCCACACGAACACCGTGCGGATGGTGATGAAGAACGGCCGGCTGTACGACGGCGATACACTGGATGAGCTGTGGCCGCGCGAGCGGAAGGCGGGGCCGTTCTACTGGCAGGGCGAGGAGCGGCCGGTGACGGCGGCGGGGATCCGCTAGGAATCGAACGACATAAGGCGTGGACCTCGGGAACGCACACCCACAGCAGAGGGATAGTCATTGCCGAGTCACATGTCGATACCCGAACTCGGTCAAGTTGCCTATGTGGATCGCGAATAGGGACTCCCAACCCACGGATCATGATGCGGCCCACGGCTGGCACCACTGACTGAAAAATCCAGCGGCGGGGCAACTCCACCGCGTTCTGTCCACAAAGACGGAACGGTCGACATGGGCATTCCTCGGCCCAAGTTAGCAGACTTTCCCGCACACGTTGCGGCCGAGGTCTTCTTGTTGCTCGACCTTCTTTGAGCGCTTGGGCGACCGAAGCAAAAACCCGACACGGCTGGGAGCATGGCGATGGGAGGGGTAAGGCTCGAACCAAGATCAGCCGCCCGCATCCAGTCCGCGGCCCGGCGCGGCCAATCTTTCACTGGACACGTGCCTGCAGTGGTGAGGGGCCAAGTCCGTAGACGCCGGGCTGCTGCCCAAATGTAAGCGTCCGGCTGAGGTGGGGGATCTACTTATGGCCTCACCCGGGCCTTGACCGGGCGGCCGAAGCTCGCCCGATACAGCTGCTGTTTGCCTTCGGCCGACCGGTCCCGTTTCCGCGACCGCCCGGCGGCAGGTGAAGATCGCCCCAGAGTCGAGGGAGCCGACTCCAGCCGCGGGCAGGTCTGGCCGTTTGTCCCGTCCGGCTACTGAATCTCCACGCCCTTCGCGTCCTCGAGCGGATCCGCCGCAGTCGGGCCGGAGTGCTGGCCCGAGGCCACTTTGCCGGTGCCAGTGATCACGTTCGGGTCGGGGATTCCATCGCCGTCACAGTCGAAGTTCCCGTTGTCTATGACCACGTTCTTGTTGCCGATCAACGTGTTCGCGCCCGTGTTCACGTCAAAGACCGCACCCAGATCGCCAGCGTTGCTCTGCAGGTTGTTGCCCTGGAACAGGTTACTGCAGGCCTGGCGCACGAAGATCCCGGCCGATCCCGCAGCCGTGACGTTGTTGTTCCGAAACACCTGGTCACTCGCAGGAACCAGTGTCAGGGAACCGAAGCTGATTCCGATACCGTAGCTCGCGGCTCCCGCGAAGCGGTTGCTCTCGAACGTGCTCGCCTGGAGCTCGGCCGTCGCCACTGAATTGGCCCACGGTCCCAGGACTTCATTGTGATCCACTACGACGTCCCGCCCATCGCGCAGGCGAATGCCACCGAAGTTCGGGTTGGTCGACGGCGCGGTCGCAATGATCGTGTTCCGCTCCACCCGTGAGCCGTCGATGGGACGGGGCCGGGAGCCGTCAGGGAGAAAAGGCCCCTGTCCTTGCAGGTGAACCCCGGTGCTGGAGCCCGCGGATTCGAAGACGTTCTCGGCTATGACCGCCCCTGAAGTCCCGATGAGCAGGGTACAGCGTCCGCCACAGATCGCGGTGTTGTGGGTGAACCGAACGTCCTCGGCGAAGAACGTTACCCCGTCGTTGAAAGTGAAATAGGGACCTCCGATCGCCGCTCCG
Source organism: uncultured Gemmatimonadota bacterium (assembly GCA_964348165.1). Lineage (GTDB taxonomy): Bacteria > Gemmatimonadota > Gemmatimonadetes > Palauibacterales > KS3-K002 > CAYGAJ01. Next base: position 1,842 of record CAYGCC010000419.1, read on the forward strand.
GCGTCGAGGACCAGTCGCTCGACGGTGACGCGCCTGGCGACAGGATTGAGGATGTCGAAGACGGCGGGTCCCGCGAACAGCCCAGAGCCGGGTGTGGCGCACGTGATCGTGAGGTCGTCGGTGAAGATGAACACGTCGGCGGTAACCTCGAAGAAACCATCAATGCCGATCACGTCCCCCGGGCTGGCGGCGCTCAGCGCGCTCAGCAGCCCGGCTTCGTCGCTCACGACGAAGTCCGCCGGCGTGGGGCACGCCGCAGCCCCGCCCTTCGTGAACGCCGGAGACCCTGGAGTCAGCGGCTCGCCAGGCTGGTCGCTGCACGCGCTCAGCAGCGCGATAACCACGACGACGGTGCCGAGTTTGAAGTCTCTAAGCATGACGCACCTCCGCGTTGATGAGACCCCTAGGCTCTGGGAGATCTGCGTACACCGAGAGCCCTCTCGGTTTGGCAGTCCGATTGCTGACAGCCCTGTGGCCTGTTTCCTAGTCCGGGTCCTCCCAGAAGGTGGGGCCGCGTTCCGGCCGGAAGGTGAAGGCCGTGCCGGTCAGTGCATTCGCCACTCGGAGACCCGAAGCTGGTTTTGCATTGTGAGCCAACTTGCGCTGCGTAAGTCGGACCACGGGCATGTACTGCGTGCTATGGCCGACGGACTTGGCTGAGGACGCGAGAGGAATACGGCGCAGTACGCTAGCGGCAGGTCGAAGGCACCGGCCGACTAGCGACGAGACGGGGGTACTGCATACTGCCACAGCTGAGGCTCCATGGAGCCGCGGTGACTCGACACCCAGACGCCTCACCTAATCACACTGATCAATAATGCCGGAAGCGTCAGATGTTTGCAAACGAAATTCGTAGTTGGTCTTGCTGGCGCCGCTCCACGCTGAATTCACTCGCGCTGCGTTTTTGGGATTTCGGCAACGACGACTGACCCCTTCCGCTTTCTCACCGGATTTACCCTCCAGCAGCTCAGAGAGAATTCGATTAGCCATAGGCTGATCTTTCGCGGGAATCGATGGTCGGCTGCGCTTCCAGCCGGCCGTCGATCCGGATCTGGCGGAGTTCGATTCCGGCGCCGGCCGCCATCACGTCGATTGGGCGCAGCGCTGGTTCCGGACGCTGGGAGCCTGGGATATCGGGCTCTCCCACTTCGTCGGCACCAGCCGCGAGCCGCTGTTCGTGCCGAGGGAGCGGGGCGGCGACGCCGTGCTCGCGTCGTTCTATCCTCAGATCAACCAGACGGGGCTCGACCTGCAGATGACCGGTGAGGCGTGGCTGTGGAAGCTGGAGGCGATCACGCGCGGAGGGTTCGGCGACCGTTACCCCGCCTTCACCGCCGGCTTCGAGCGCACCCTGGTCGGGATCCTCGGCTCGGGGACCGATCTGGGGCTGGTGGCAGAGTACTTGTACGACAGCCGGGGTACGGGCTCGAGTTCGACCACGCCTTTCCAGAGCGACGTGTTCCTGGGGACGCGGCTGGTATTGAACGATGTGCACGGCACGGAGCTGCTGACCGGAGCGATCGTCGACGTCGAGTCACGGGCGACTCTGCTGAGCATCGAGGGATCGCGCCGCCTGGGCGAGTCGTGGAGCGCCGTGTTGACGGGCCACGCCTTCCTGAACTCGACGGCGCCTCAGCCGCTCTCGGCTTTCCGGCGCGACCACTATCTGGAGCTGGCGTTGACGCGCCACTTCTAGAAACCGGCCGTCGACGAAGACCATGCGGGTGGCAAGTCCCGGGCGCTGGTGCCGTGGACCACTACTTGCCCGGTGTCGGTCTGGGCGTTTCTAAGAGTACCGAAGGGTGCGACTCGTCGAAGTAGATCAGTACATCAAACTGATCCGTTAGTACCGTTGGATAGAACGCATAGTCCATCGCCATCGCGCCAATAGAACGGAAGTCGAGCTTCTGTTTCAGCCAGGCGGAGTTAGGGCTTTTGCCTGCGCCCCGGATGTCGATGATCAGGCGCGGGATACCGGTAAGATGGAGCGCCCACTCCAGGCTCCCCGGCTCCGACGCCGATGTCCCATAGGTGCCCAACCCCCGTTTACCGACGGCGGTATAGTCGCCCTCATGAAAAGCAAAGCCGAACACAATCAACTCGTCAGCGTGTCGCTCGCTCAAGAAAGAGCCCATGGCCTGGTAGCGATGCTTGGCGCGGCTCACGTGACCGTTGTGTGCCCAGAGCACGATCTTCGTCTCAGGGGGCGTGTGCGCCAGGATCCAGTCGATGTTGTCGGCCATGCTCTCGTCTCTCGACGGTCCTTGCATGTGCGCCTCGGCACCCTGAAGAACGATGCGGGCTTTCTGTATGGCCCATTCCACCTCCATGGTATCGGACGTCTCCCAATATCGCTCGCGGTTGGCTTCGAGGTGCTGCAACACCGCCGTCGCTGCCTGGTGCCACGGCTCGTAGAGTACACCGGCCGTTCTGCCTCGTTGACCTCTGAGTGCCTGGTGCGACTCCCTGATCTTGCGGTAGGCCTCGATCACAGAATCCGTGTACGCCGGGTCTAATCGAGCGACGAAGCTCTGCACGCTGTCCATCGCCACGTGGGGGGTCTGCATGTCAAACCCCCAGAACTCGATGCGCCCCTTACCCG
>CAYGCC010000420.1:0-10930 GCA_964348165.1 uncultured Gemmatimonadota bacterium
CCTGAAGGCGACCACCGTATCCCAAACCGCGATACCAACCGCCGGAGTGAACTCGGTAACGAGCACGATCCGTCGATAATGCGTGCTGTCCAGAACGGTCCACTCCGACTTCCCGTCCCCTGTCACGCGTGAGCCGCTCGCCAGTCCGCTGTAGGGCATGGCGAGCAACCGCTCCAGCTCGGACTGCTGAAACTCCGCCGCCTGCAATTGCAGTCGCGAGCGTTGCATGGTACGCGAGGAGTAGAGGCTGGCGCCGGCCAGCGACACGACGACGACGGCCAGCAGCGTAACCGCCACCAGCAGCTCGACCACCGAGATGCCACTTCGGTTCAGCCGACCGCGCAACCTTCCGATCATCGACTGACCACCCTTCCCAGGGCGCTGACCACCACGGTGTCCGCCCGCCCCGCCAGCGAGAGAACGATGATCGCGCCGCCCTGCGGGCAGTCGCTTGTCGTCGTGCCCACGCCGCGACCGTCGAAGCAAAGGCTCGATCGGTTGCTCTCCAGGTTGACCTGCAGGTCGTGAGCGAGGTCGAAGTAGCCCAGACTGTCGACCACGCCGGTGCCGGCCACCGTGGTGTCCACCTCGATCCAGATGCGCTCGCGAAACGAATCGAGCCGCACCACGGACGGTCGGCCGAAGCGCATCGCCGTCGCTCGGGCCAACGAGAGGTTGGAGACGACGACATACTTCGCATTGTGCACTGCCGCCGAGACGCGGCCCCGGCCGATCGCCGGCATGGCGATCGTATAAGCGAGCGCCACCAGCACCAGCGCGATCAGCACCTCGACGAGCGTGAAGCCCGCCCCCGCGCGCGGCACGGGCCGGGCGGCCCGACCCGCCCGACCCGCCGCATGCGTGCACGACGAGGCGATCCGAAGTCGGATGTTTTGTCGTCTGAACAACAATTCAAGAGCTACGCGGCTGGGCGAGGGAGTGTAGGCGACTGCTGCATGAGGCGTAGCTTGCAATCCTCATGCCTCGCCGGCCCGGTGGATCCGGTCGGGTCAACTAGCTGTGAACAAACCGCTTGGAGTACCTGGACGCCCGTCGATTCCGGGGCGTGAACGCGGATCTGCGGTCAAGTTGACCGTATCGTTGCGTTCTGCGATTGGCGGTGGTCGGTCGCTCAGCCGCCCCCGGCCTGGACGGTGAAGTAGATGGTATCGACGGCCCAGGGCTGGATGGGCACGTGATCCCCCAACGCGAGGACGGCAATGAGACGGTGGCGTCCGGGGGTCAGCTCCTTGAGCGTGAGCCTGGACGCGCCGGTGCCCAGATGAGTGACGCCGGGCGCCAGCCCGGGAATCGGCTCGCCCGGCGGCGTGAGATCGACATCGAGGAAGAGGTGGTGGTGAGCGCGGCCGGGCGTGGGTTCGCCGTCGGCGGCAACAATGTCGATGCCGCACGCTGACAGCGTGACGGGAAGCGAGTCGGCGGTGATGACGGCGCCGTCCGCTGGGGTCTCGATGGTCACGGTGGGCCGGGTCTCGGCCGCGCAGCCGCAGACCGTGGCCAGGGCGATCAATGCGAGAGTTGCTCGAGTCACGGAAACCTCCGGGGGTGCCGGGCGCGTAGTGTCCCGTGTCGAACATAAGTGCCGGACCACCACGTTGCCAATTTCGCCGTTGGCGCAGCTCGGTGTAGGCGGGCTAGATTGGGACCTCGCGGCGAATCAAGACGTGTTTCCCGGCAGGTTCTCACCACGCGCAGGGGGTGTGAGATCATGGCGAGCTTTACAGAGCGAATGATCGGAGCGGCGACGCTGAGCGTTCCGATCTACGAAGAGGTCGAGCACGATCGCACGGCGACGGGACAGGCGGCCGGCGTCGTGGCGTTGGTGGCGCTGGCCAGTGCCATCGGCGAGATCGACGCGGGCGCGGCGAGCATGGTGGGTGGGGTGATCAGCGCGTTTGTCGGCTGGCTGCTTTGGTCGGCGATCACGCTGTTCATCGGAACCAAAGTCTTCGACGGCACGGCGGACATGGGTGAGATGCTCCGCACCCTGGGCTTCGCTCAATCCGTCGGTGTGCTGAAGGTGGTGGGCATCGTGCCGATCCTGGGCTGGATCGCCTACCTGGTGGCCGGCATCTGGATGCTGGTGTGTGGCGTGGTGGCGGTTCGCCAGGCGCTCGACTTCACCACTGGCAAGGCCATCGGGACGGTATTCCTCGGCTGGTTGCTCATGGTGGTGGTCGCCGTTGTGTTCGCGGGTGTGACCGCAGGATTCCTGGGAGTGTTCGGCTAGGCGAACGTTTTGGCTTGCGCCTGGCCGTCATCTGGCGCGTCGGGTTCGAGCCGCTGGACGAGGCCCGGCGTCGGCGGGAACATTCGCCGGGCCCCGGGCCTATTCATTGAATCTGAAAGTTTATCATCATCGGCGTGAACGTTTGATCCCAGAAGCTGCATGACGTCAGCGTTTCGGGGGCTCTCCGATTTCCACTCCGCCGTAGCCGGCTGGTTCGCCTCGAGCTTCGAGGCGCCGACGGAGGCGCAGCTTCGCGGCTGGGGGGCGATCCGCTCCGGGCGCGACACACTGATCGCCGCGCCCACCGGCTCGGGCAAGACCCTGGCCGCCTTCCTCGCCAGCATCGACGATCTGCTTCAGCAGGGCCTCGAGGGGACGCTGAAGGATGAGACGCAGGTGGTCTACGTGTCGCCGCTCCGCGCGCTCTCCAACGACATCCATAAGAACCTGGCCGAGCCGCGCCGGGGCATTCGCAAGAAGCTGAAAGAGCTGGGGCTGCCGCAGGTGGAAATCCGCGCCGCGGTGCGCACCGGCGACACGCCATCATCCGAGCGGCAGGCGATGGTTCGCCGGCCGCCCCACATCCTGGTCACCACGCCCGAGTCGCTCTACCTGCTGCTCACCTCGGACGGCGGCCGCAACCTGCTGCGCACGGCGCGCACGCTGATCGTTGACGAGATCCACGCGCTGGCCGACGACCGGCGCGGCTCGCACCTGGCGCTGAGCGTCGAGCGGCTGGCCGAGCTGACCGGCCGGCCCCTGACGCGGATCGGGCTGTCGGCGACGCAGCGGCCGATCGAGGAGGTCGCGCGTTTTCTGGTCGGCAACGAGGGGGTGGATGAAAACGGAGCTCCGCGTTGCGTGATCATCGACGAAGGTCACCGCCGGCAGCTCGACTTAGGGATCGAGATCCCCGGCTCGCCGCTGGAAGCGGTGATGTCGCGGGAGGTTTGGGAGGAAGTCTACGACCGCATCGCCGAGCTGGTCGGCCAGCACCGGACCACGCTGATCTTCGTGAACACGCGGCGCCTGGCCGAGCGAGCGACGCGCGATCTGAGCGAGCGGCTGGGCGAGGACCAGGTGGCGGCCCACCATGGCAGCCTGTCTCGAGAGCTGCGCCTGAACGCCGAGGCCCGCCTGAAAGAAGGGAGCGTGCGGGCGCTGGTGGCGACGGCGTCGCTGGAGCTCGGGATCGACATCGGCTCGGTCGATCTGGTGATCCAGATCGGCTCACCCCGTCGCATCGCGACGTTCCTGCAGCGGGTGGGACGCTCGGGTCACACGCTGGGCGCCATCCCCAAGGGACGGATCTTCCCGCTCAGCCGCGACGAGCTGGTCGAGTGCGTCGCCTTGCTGCGCTCGGTGGCAGAAGGCGAGCTGGATCGGCTGATCATCCCCGAGAAGCCGCTGGACGTGTTGGCGCAGCAGATCGTCGCCGAAGTCGCCGCCGGGGAGCGGTCGGAGGACGAGCTGTTCCAGATCATGCGGCGCGCCTACCCGTACCGCGAACTGGCGCGCGAGCGTTTCGACGAGGTCGTGCGAATGGTGGCGGAAGGGTTCACGACCAAGCGGGGACGGCGGGGCGCACACATCCATCATGACGAGGTGAATCGCCGTGTCCGGGCGCGGCGCGGCGCGCGGCTGACGGCGCTGACTTGCGGTGGCGCGATCCCCGACGTCGCGGACTACATGGTCGTCTGCGAGCCCGAGGGCACCTTCATCGGCACCGTCAACGAGGACTTCGCCATCGAGAGCATGCCGGGCGACATCTTCCAGCTCGGCAACACCTCCTGGCGCATCCTGCGCATCGAATCGGGCCGCCTGCGGGTGGAAGACGCCCGCGGCCAGCCGCCCAACATCCCGTTCTGGTTCGGAGAAGCGCCGGAGCGCAGCCCCGAGCTGTCTCAGGCCGTCTCGCGCTTGCGTCACGATCTGGAAGAGCGGCTGGACGATGCGGAAGCGGCCGTGGCTTGGCTGGTCGAGGCGCTCGGCGTGCCACCCGCGGCGGCGCGCCAGGTGGTGGAGTACCTGGCGGCGGCCCGGCGGACGCTGGGCGTGTTGCCGACCCAGGAGCGCGTGGTGCTCGAGCGCTTCTTCGATGAGGCGGGCGGCATGCAGCTCGTGGTGCACGCGCCCTTCGGCAGCCGCATCAACCGGGCCTGGGGGCTGGCGCTGCGCAAACGCTTCTGCCGCAGCTTCAACTTCGAGCTGGAGGCGGCGGCCACCGAGGACGCGATCGTCCTCTCGCTCAGCCACTCGCACTCGTTCCCGCTCGAAGATGTCTTCAGCTACCTGAAGCCCGAGACGGCGCGCCACATTCTGATTCAGGCGATGCTCGACGCGCCCGTCTTCCCCACGCACTGGCGCTGGAACGCGACGCGCGCGCTAGCGGTGCTTCGGCAGCGTGGCGGCCGCAAGGTGCCGCCGCCACTGCAGCGCATCGAGTCGGACGACCTGCTCGCGTCGGTCTTCCCCGATCAAGTGGCCTGTCTGGAGAACATCGTCGGCGATCGCGAGGTCCCCGATCACCCGCTGGTGAACCAGACGGTCGAAGACTGTCTGATCGAAGCGATGAACATCGACGGGCTCGAGGACGTGCTGCGGCGGATGGGCGACGGAACGATCGAGTGCGTGGCCCGCGACACGCGCGAGCCCTCACCGCTGGCGCACGAGGTGCTGACCGCCCGGCCCTACGCCTTCCTCGACGACGTGCCGCTGGAAGAGCGCCGCACCCTGGCCGTGTACACGCGCCGCTCGCTCGAGCCGACGTCAGCGGACGATATCGCGGCGTTGGACATGGCAGCGATCGCCCGGGTGCGCGACGAGGCGTGGCCCGAGGTGCGCGACGCAGATGAGCTGCACGATGCGCTGCTCAACTTCGGCTGCCTGACCGAAGAGGAGGGAAGGGAAGGGCGCGCCGGCGAATCGTGGTCGCCGCTGCTCGAGATCCTGATCGACGAGCGCCGGGCCGCGCGTCTCGACACGAACGAGGCGGAGTGGCCGGGCAAGCTGTGGGTGACCGCCGAGCGTCTCCCCGAGTTCGAGACGATCTTCCAGAGCGCGACGACCGAGACTCCGCTCTCGGTTCCGGAGCGGCGCCGCGCGATCGAGTGGGAGCGGGGGACGGCGCTGCGCGAACTGGTGCGCGGCCGGCTGGAGATCGTGGGGCCGACCACGGCGGCGGCGCTGGCCGGGTCGTTGGGCGTGCCCGAGGCCGACATCGATCTGGCGCTGCTGGCGCTGGAGACCGAGGGCTTCGTGCTGCGCGGCCACTTCACGCCGGGCACCCAGACGCTCGAGTGGTGCGAGCGCGGGCTGCTTGCCCGCATCCACCGCTACACGCTCAACCGGCTGCGAGCCGAGATCGAGCCGGTCACCTCCGCCGACTTCATGCGCTTCCTCTTCGTCTGGAGCCGGGTCGAGCCCGAGCATCAGGCCGCGGGCCCGGAGGGGCTGGGCTCGGTGCTCGAGCTTCTGGATGGGTACGAGGTGCCGGCGGCGGCCTGGGAGGCCGACGTGCTGGCAGCGCGCGTCAAGGAATACGACCCGCTCTGGCTCGATGGCCTTTGTCTTTCGGGCCGCGCGTCGTGGGGCCGGCTGTCGCCGCCCGCGTCGGCCCGGGGCAAGACGTTCAGCTCCGGCCCGCTACGCTCCAGCCCCATCGCCCTCTTCCAGCGCGAGCACGTCGACGTTTGGTTGAAGCTGGCGCCGGCCGCGACGGATCCGGAGCTGTCTTCCGATGCGCGGACGGTGCTCGAGGCGATGGAACGGCGTGGCGCGCTCTTCTTCGCCGAGCTGGTGCGCGAGTCGGGTCTGTTGCAGACGCGGGTGGAAGCGGCGCTGGGCGAGCTGGTGGCGGTGGGCCTGGTGAACGCCGACAGCTTCGCTGGGCTGCGGGCGCTGCTGATCCCGGCCAGCAAACGAAAGCCGGTGGATGGGCGTCGGCGACGCCGGGGCCGCGTGGCGCCGTTCGGTGTCGAGTCGGCGGGCCGCTGGGCCATCTTCCGCCGCGTGTCGGCGCCCTCGGACGACGGTGAAGATGTTGCGAAGGCAGGGGAGGGGAGCGCCGTGACCTCCACCGCCTGGATCGATCCGGACTACGAGGCGGTCGAGGCTCAGGCGCGCGCGCTGCTGCGGCGGTACGGCGTCGTCTTCCGCCGGCTACTGGAGCGCGAGACGAACCTGGCGCCCTGGCGCGAGCTGACCCGCGTCTACCGGCGCCTGGAGGCGCGCGGCGATATTCGGGGCGGCCGCTTCGTCGCCGGTTTCTCCGGCGAGCAGTTCGCGCTGCCCGAGGCGGTGGGTCTGCTACGCTCGATCCGGCGCGAGTCGAAAACCGGTCGCCTGCTCGCTCTGAGCGCCGCCGATCCGTTGAACCTGGCCGGCATCGTCACGCCCGGAGCCCGCATCACGGCGCTCACCGGCAACCGGGTGCTGTATCGCGACGGCGTGCCGGTGGCCGCGCGCGAATCGGGCAAGCTGTTGATTCTGTCACAGCTCGATGGGACCGGCGAGCGTGAGATCGAGGCCGCGTTGACGCGCCGGCCGGTGCCGCCGCAGCTTCGCATCTATCTCGGTCAGTCGCGTTAGCCGCACATGCGGGCGGCGACGCACGGCCGATTCGAGCCCAACAGATTCAGATCCAACCTTGGGGAGGTCGATGGTGCTGATCGATCGTCGTGATTTCCTGAGCGCCGGCAGCGCCGCCACCGCGGCCACCTACCTGGCAGCCCTCGGCCTGCGATCGGAACAGCAGGTCGTGCGGCGGCCGCGGTGGAGGCTCACCACGACGGAGCGCTACGATCCGGAGTCGGTGCCCGCCTACACGGGCACGCACCCCAGAGTCTACGCCCACATCGACGCGAACATCGACCAGCACCTCGCCAACCTGCAGAGCTGGCTGCGCCAGCCATCGGTCTCGGCGCAGAACCAGGGCATCGCCGAGATGGCGGAGATGGTGCGGGGTACTCTTGTGCGCCTGGGCTGCCAGGAGGCGGATTTGGTCCCGACGGACGGACACCCCGGCGTATGGGGATACTACGACGCCGGCGCGCCGCGGACGCTGATGGTCTACCTCATGTACGACGTGCAGCCGGTGAATTCGGAGGACTGGCGTGTCGATCCGTTCGCCGGCGCCATGGTCGAACACGCGCTGGGCCGGGTCTTGATGGCGAGGGGCGCGACCAATCAAAAGGGTCCGGAGCGCGCCTTCCTCAACGCGCTCGAGTCGATCGTCGCCGTGGATGGGAAGCTGCCGGTCAACCTGATGTTCACCGCCGAGGGCGAAGAGGAGCTGGGCTCGCCACACTACGAGCAGGTCGTCGCGCCGTACATGGAGCGGCTGCGCAGCGCCGAGGGCGTGCTCTTCCCCTTCAACTCGCAGAACCCGCTGGGGATCGTGGGACTGAACCTCGGGGTGAAGGGGATCCTTTACATGGAGATGGAGGCGTCGGGCGCAGGGATCGGGCGCGGCCCGGGCGCGGCGGAGATCCACGGCTCGTACAAGGCGATCGTCGATTCGCCCGTCTGGCACCTGGTGCAGGCGCTGGCCACGCTGGTCACGCCCGACGGCAATACGATCGCCGTCGATGGCTACTACGATCCGGTGCGGCCGCCCTCCGATGCGGACCAGCGGCTGATCAACCACCTCATCGGCCAGTGGGACGACGCCGCGATCAAGGAGGTGCTGAACGTGCCCGCCTGGATCGACGGCTGGAACCGCACCGACGCGATCCTGCATTACCTATATGACCCGACGTTGAACATCGACGGGATCTGGGGCGGCTACACCGGCGAAGGGGTGAAGACGATCCTGCCCCATAAGGCAACGGCGAAAGTCGACTCGCGGCTGCCGCCGGGCTGCGACCCCAACCGCTCGCTCGCGCTTATCCGCGAGCACCTGCGGCGGCGCGGCTTCGGTGACATCGAGATCCGGCGGCTGTCCGGCTACCCGCCGTCCAAGACGCCGGTGGACGATCCGCTCGTTCAGAAGGGGATCGCCGTGTATCGCAAGTACGGTCGCTCGCCGATCATCTGGCCGCACCTGGCCGGCAGCGCACCGTTCTACGTTTTCACCGAACGGCTCGGCTTGCCGTTGCTCATGTTCGGCATGGGCCACGGGAGCGGCGCCCACTCGGTGAACGAGTACATGGTGATCGAGCCCAAGGCGGGCTCGGGGATCGCCGGGCTGGCGGATCTGGAGAAGGCGTACGTCGATCTGATCTACGCGATCGCCTGAGCATGCGGGGTGCGACGTCTCGGGCGCCGCGAGTGAAGCGCGCCTGAACATGTCACGGTCTCGACCGTAATAGGTGTTATGCGAGCGATAGCAGCTCTGTTCTTTTCGCTGGCGGCTCTACCCATCGCCGCGGGACCGCTCTCTGCGCAGTCCGAGTCGGCGGCGCCGCCTTCTTCGGTGCCCATCGACACGGCGTCGCTGGGGCACGGGCCCTACTCGCGTATGACGACGCTGCTGGAGAAGACGATCTTCAAGGTGGACGTGCTGACGCTCGAGGTGCGGCTGGGCATCGAGGACACGCGGCGCATCGAGACGCACGCCGCCGGCCGCCAGTACTCGAAGCCGCTCGCCGACTCGATCGCCCAGGTGGCCATTCACTCGCGGGACGCCTGGGCGCAGATCGAGTTCGTGCGCGGCGCCAGCCTCGAGCAATTCCTGGATGGCATCGACGACAACCTGAAGAAGGCCCGTGACGCCGGCATCATCGATCGGGCCGCCTACGCGATGGTCTCGGAGGGGCTGCCCCGCTGGTTCGGCTTTCTGGCGGACCGTCGTGTACAGAAAGGCGACCGCATCGTCTACCGGATTGCCGGCGACCGGCTGCGCACGCAGTACTGGGCGGCGAGCGGCGAGCTGTTGCTCGATCAGGTGGACGCGGGTCCGGAGCGGAGACTTGCCGTGCTGGGGAGCTACTTCGTGAGGGGGTCCGACTTCCGGGAGGGGCTAATCAAGTCGCTGTTTCGCGAGGGCGGCTAGACGGCAGCCGCAAGCGGAGTACCCTCTGACCCGTGGCCTCGTCCAGCCGCTCCCCAACTACACCGAACCCATACGCCGCGTAGAATGCCCGGCCGATTTGATTGGCCTCAAACACATCCAGCTCCAGGTGGTCACGGGATTCGCGTGCCCAATCCATTAACGCCCGGCCGATCCCTTGCCCCTGACACCGGGGAGTGACGAAGATCCCGCCCACTTCGTTACCCAGCAGCGAGATGAATCCCACGACCTCTCCCGCGCGTTCGAATACGTAGGTTTCGGCAACGGGGAGGTACTTCTCCGCGATGTCCCGCCGCTCCTGCTCGAACATCGCGGGCGTCCAGAATGGATGGCCGACTGCGGCGCTCTCTGCCCATACAGAGAGCAGCGCGTCGCGGTCCCGGGGATCGTACTGCCGAATCACCGCCTGTCCTTGCCGAGGTCAGCTGCAGCGCCTGTTAGACGGCCTTCCTGAGCTCGCGTAGCTCGTCGTAGCTCACGCCTGAGCCGCCGCACACGATCAGAAGGATATTCTGAGCTTCTCGCAACACCTGGACGCCCTTGTAGGCGAGTGCGAGGGCGGCGCCGCAGGCGGGCTCCACGACGACGCGGTGGTCATCGGCGAACAGGAGGCAGGCATCGACCGCTTCCCGGTCAGTGACGACGTGAGGTACGACCTTCAATCGGTGGCTGACCTCGAGCGCCTGGCTCGCGACCTTCTTCGCGCCTAGGCTCGTGGCCACACTCGAGATTTTCTCTAGCTCGACCAATTCCCCTGCCCGTACGGTCTGATAGAAGGAATCTGCGCCGGCTGTTTCGGCGGTGACGATTGTGACATTCGACCGCCCCGCCTTCTCCAAGCCCATCGCTACACCGCAGAGCAGACCACCTCCTCCCACAGAGAGTACGATCGCTTCCGGTGCGAGGCCGGAGGCGAGGACTTCGCTGATGAGGGAGGCATGGCCTTCCCAGATCAGCGGGTCATCGAACGGGTGGAGATAAGCGGCATCTGCATCGAGCAGCGTTTGCGCGTGCTCATGAGCTTCCTGCCATGACCCCCCGAAGACCACGACCTCCGCGGCTTCGTCTCGCAGCAGCTGTCGCGCGCGCTCAGAAGTACTGTGCGGAACGACGACGGTCACAGGAACACCGAGCTGACGGCCCGCGTACGCAACCGCCAGCCCTGCGTTACCTCCGGAGGAGGAAACAAGCCGCCGACGGCCATAACTAAGGTAGCGTTGGCAGGCGAATCCTATTCCGCAAGCTTTGAACGATCCACATGGTTGGAGGGCCTCCATCTTGAGCCACACCCGCTGCGAAACGCGCCGGCTCAGAGCGAGCGACTCAATTAGGGGCGTCTCAAGATGAAGTTGGTCAACTTTCATGCGACCACGCGAGGCCGTCTAACGTAGTAGGCGCTCAGCTGCCGGCCCGCTGACCGCGAGTGGCCGGAGCGCCTGGGTTTCAGTGCCAGACTCTACCACCGGTGGATTGGCCTCAGGAGGGCCGGCCAGCTGAAGCGCCTTGTTAGGCGGCGGCCACGACAAGCGCGGGACGAATGAGTTGAGGGACAGCGCCACTAGCCCACGGAAAATCCCGCAATTTCGTCGACGTAGCCGGAGTCGAAGCCTAACGCTTGCACAAGTTCAGACAGCTGGACGGCGTAAGCAGGATTCGCACCAGCGTGA
>CAYGCC010000421.1:0-13777 GCA_964348165.1 uncultured Gemmatimonadota bacterium
GGCAGTAAAGGCGAGGCGCTGGCGATCGACGTCGTCTGCGAGGTCCAGCAGCACATCGGGCGCAGTCAGGTGCGCACGGTGGCCATGGACTCGACGGACGGGATCGTGCGCGGGATGAAAGTGATCGACACCGGGGGGCCGATCACCACGCCGGTGGGGAAGGCGCCGTTGGGTCGTATCCTCAACGTTCTGGGCGAGCCGGTCGACGAGCAGGGACCGATCGAGGTGGAAGAGCGCTGGCCTATCCACCGGCCGCCGGTCGAGCTGGAAAAGCTGACCCCGACCACGGAGATCTTCGAGACCGGGATCAAGGTCGTCGATCTGATCGCCCCCTACGTGAAGGGTGGGAAGACCGGGCTGTTCGGAGGCGCCGGCGTCGGCAAGACCGTGATCATCATGGAGCTGATTCACAACATCGCCGTGGAGCACGGCGGTCGATCGGTGTTTTGCGGCGTGGGAGAGCGGACACGCGAAGGGAACGACCTGTGGCTGGAGATGTCCGAGGCGGGCGTGATCACTCCGGGGGACCCGGAAAAGAGCAGCGCGGCGCTGATCTACGGACAGATGAACGAGCCGCCGGGCGCCCGCTTCCGGGTGGGCCTGACCGGCCTGACCGTCGCGGAGTATTTCCGTGACGTCGAGAAGCAGGACGTGCTGGTGTTCATCGACAACATCTATCGTTTCGTGCAAGCGGGTAACGAGGTTTCGGCGCTGCTGGGTCGCATGCCCTCGGCGGTGGGCTACCAGCCGACGCTGGGGACCGACGTCGGGGAGCTTGAGGAACGGATCACCTCGACCCGGGAGGGTTCGATCACGTCGGTGCAGGCGATCTACGTGCCGGCGGACGACCTCACCGACCCGGGCCCAGCGACCACCTTCGCCCACCTGGACGCGACGACCGTTCTAGCGCGGCGCATCGTCGAGCTCGGTATCTATCCCGCCGTGGATCCCCTCGACTCAACCAGCCGGATTCTGGATCCCCAGTATGTGGGTGAGCGTCACTATCAGGTGGCGACGCAAGTGCAGGAGATTCTGCAGCGTTACAAGGACCTGCAAGACATCATCGCGATCCTCGGGATGGATGAGCTGTCGGAAGACGACAAGATCATCGTAAACCGCGCGCGCCGCATCCAGCGCTTCCTGTCACAGCCTTTCTTCGTGGCCGAACAGTTCACGGGACTCGAGGGCCGCTACGTCAAGCTCGAAGACACCATTGAATCGTTCGAGCGGGTGGTAAACGGCGAATTCGACGAGCTGCCGGAGCAGGCATTCTACATGGTCGGCGACATCAACGAGGCCGTCGCTCAGGCGAAGAAGCTGCAGGAGTAAGGCAGTGCTGGGAAGCGGCCGAACGTTCAATCTGTCCGTGATCTCGCCCGAGCGAAAGCTATTCGAGGGGAAAGCCCGCTTCGTGGTGGTGCCGGCTTACGATGGCGAGATCGGAATTCTCCATGACCATGCGCCCCTGATGGCCCTGCTCGGCGAGGGCGCCCTGCGCATCGAGACGGAGAGGGGCTCGCAACGCTTCCGCGTGTCCGGCGGGTTCGTGCAGGTGGTGAACAACGAGGTCGCGATCCTGAGCGAGACGGCCGAAGAGGCCTAGCCGATCGCTCGGCCTAGCGACCCCACCGCCCGATCTTGATCGTCTTAGCTGGGGCGTTCCAGCCCGTAGGTGCGGATTTTTCTGTACAGCGTTTTCGGAGAGATGCCCAGGGTCTCAGCCGTCTTCCCCTGGTGCCAGTTCTCGCGCCGCAGCACCGCCTCGATGTGCGCCTTCTCCATCTCCTCCAGCGAAACCGCTTGGCCGATGTGGGGCGCCACCGCGCCGTCGGTCCGGCGGCCAACTGTCAAGTCTCGCGGCAGATCCTGAGGCTGGATCTCTTCGCCGGCGCGGAGGATCGCCAGGCGTTCCATCAGGTTTCTCAGCTCACGCACGTTGCCTGGCCAACTGTACTGAGAGAGAACCTGCAGCATCTCATCGGTGAGTACGGGAGGATCGCCGGTGGCTTGTTGCTTGAGGAAGTGGCGTGCCAGGACAGGTATGTCCTCAGGTCGCTTGCGCAACGGCGGAATGGTGATGGTCAGCGTGTTGATCCGGTAGTACAAGTCGTCGCGGAAATTGCCTTCCGCGACTTCGTTCTCGATGTCGCGATTGGTCGCCGCCAGTAGGCGAATGTTGGTGCTGACCTTCTGGGTGCCGCCGACGCGGAAAAACTCACCGTTCTCGAGCGCGCGGAGCAGCTTGGACTGTAGCCGCGGAGCCAGCTCCGCGATCTCGTCCATAAAGAGAGTGCCTCCGTCGGCCAGCTCGAACAGGCCGAGCTTGCGGGTCATGGCGCCGGTGAAGGCGCCCCGCTCGTGACCGAACAGCTCCGATTCGAGCAGGTTCTCCTGGATGGCGGCGCAATTGATGTCGGTGAGCGGGCCTTCGCTGCGGGGCGAGAGCCGATGCACGGCGCGAGCCACGAGCTCCTTGCCCGTACCGCTCTCCCCGCAGATCAGCACGGCGCTTTCGGAGCCGGCGATCTTTCCTGCCAGCTCGAGCACCCGCTCCATCACGGGACTGGCGGTAACGATCTCGGGGAACTCCTCGCGCCGGGACAGGCGCGTCTGTAGACGCAGGTTCTCCTGGGCCAGGCGGCGCTTTTCGTTGGCCCGCCGGACCACGATGTCCAGCTCGGCGACGCGGCACGGCTTTGTGAGGTAGTCGTAGGCGCCGAGCTTCATGGCCGCGATCGCGGTCTCCACGGTCCCGTTGCCGGTCACGATGACCACCTCCGGGGGGGCATCGAGCTCCATCGCCTCCCGCAAGACTCCGATCCCGTCCACTTCTGGCATCACCAGGTCAACGAGCGCAACGTCGAACTCCCGAGCCCGCAAAGCCTCGACAGCGGTTCGGCCGTCCGCCGCTACTTCGACGTCGAAGCCGCGCTTCCGCAGCTGCGTCTCCAGAATCCGCGACAGATTAAGCTCGTCTTCGGCCAGCAGTACCTTGATTGCCGTATCAGCCACGCCTGATCACCCCGCTTCGCTTCCCGCGGTTGGTCCGCCTATGTCGGTCTGCTCCGGCTCGTAGACGGGAAGCACAATCCGAAAGTTGCTACCCACAGCGATCGTAGAATCGACTTCGATCCGCCCACCATGCTCCTGGATAATGCCGTAACAGATCGAGAGGCCGAGACCCGTGCCTTTCCCAGGAAGCTTAGACGTGTAGAAAGGCTCGAAGATCTTGGGAAGCTCGGATTGTGGGATTCCACAGCCGGTGTCGATGAATGAGATGGCGAGTCCGTTCTCGTGAGGCAGCACCTCGGTGCGTACCCGGAGTTCACCGTCATCCTCCATGGCATCGAGGGCGTTCAAGGCCAGAGCGACGAAGACCTGAACGAGCCGCTCCGAGTTCGCCCAGACGAGAGGAAGGTCGAAGACGTACTCACGGCGAACCTTGATCTTCTTGAACCGGTCGTGATGCCTGAGGAGCTTCAGCGTCTCTTCGACGGTTTCCTGGATGTCGACGGGGCCCTTCTCGCTCGGCGGGGGCCGGCTGAACGCCAGAAGGTCGCGAGCGATTCGCTTGCAGCGATCGACCTCGGTCTCGATGATCGAGAGCAGCTCGGCCGGTTCCGAGGTCTCATCTACGCCTTCGCTCACCGCCTCGACACAAGCGGTGATCGTCGCCAGCGGATTGTTGATCTCGTGCATGACTCCGGCGGCCATCTGCCCGAGCGCGGCCAGCTTCTCCGCATGAGAGATCCGCTCGGCGATTCGCTTCTGCTCGGTGATGTCCTCGCCGACCGTGATCACATGAGTGACGTCGCCGGTTCCCGAAACATGCATGGGGATCTTGGTCAGCCGATAATAACGCCGCTCGCCTGACGCCGTCGACTCCACCTCGTAACGCCGGATCTCGTCGGTGGCGAAAACCTCCTTCAGCTCCGAACTGATCCGCTCCTTCGGCTGTCGATACAGAACCTCGAACACCGACTTGCCGATGGCGTCCTCCCGCGCCACACCCTGGGTGCCCGTTTCCCGTTTGCGGTTCCAGGCCACAATGCGGAAACCCTCGTCCACCACATAAAGCCCCACAGGCAGCGCATCGACGACATGCCCCATCAGCTCCTGGGCCGACCGCAAATCCTGGAGTAACGACTCATGCTCGCCCTGCCGCTGGCTTCCCCGCAGCAACATCACCGCCACGTGAAGCAGCCGCGCCGTGATGCTCAGGTCCGGCAGCGACTCCTCGTCCGATTCCACCACCCACAAGGCCCGCTCGGATCCCTCCAGCCGAAACGGCCAGATCAGCTGCGAACGGCTGCTCTTCGCCAGCGCCGGACCCTCCGGCTCACCTGGGTGGAAGACCGGGCCATCGAGCGCCGCAGCCCACTCGGGAATCCGCGCACCAACGCCGGCCGAATCGAGGCCCTCGCTGGGGGCGGCGGCGATGAGCTCCACGGCTCCGTCGGTCCAGAGCCAGAGCGCCGAGCGGAGCCCCAAATCAGCGGTGGCGTGGGAGAGAAGGTCAGATAAACCACCATTTGAGCGCCTCAGGGCCAGATCGAGAAACCCCTGAAGGCGCTGCCCGGCTTCGGGATCGGAAATGATGGCCGACCGACGGTTCATCTGCTGCTCTCAAAGGAGGGTTAGCGAGGGGGGTGGTACAAACTTAGGCGGTCGACCCTGCTCTGACAAGTCTTTTAGGCCGTTCTTCGGTCATTATGTCTAGCGTTCGACGTCAAGCTGACCGAAACGGCCCGGCCCGTGCGTGAGTGTTCAAGCGGGCGCTGAGCTGCTAAGCCTATTCTCTAGATCGACTTAGAGCATCAGAGCCCACGAGGCACGGGCCTTGCCACTTGAACAGGGCGCAGGTCGGGAGGTGACGAGGGACTCGGCCGACCGGCTTTGACAACCGACGGAACGTGTGTGTGAGCAGTAATGATTGTGAGAGCTGATGCCGGTGGTCGTTCGGCGCAGGTCAGTCCGCTTATTTCGAAAAAAATTGGCAAGGACATAGGGGGGAGGTCAGCGGGCGCTGTGATCGGATGACCCCGGCTCGATAGATGGCCCCGGGTTGGGTTTGTGTGACTGAGCTTTTGATTAGCGTCTGACTTGGCGGGAGTCGGCGCCAGCCTGGCACACAGCCCCCCGGGGTTTTTTTGCTTTTATCCCGCAGAATCGGTCTCGTTGCCGCGCCGCGAAGAAACGCTGGCCGGGGCGAGCCTTCTCATGGCAGAGCGCTCGGGGTGGGGATATAATTTGGGCCGGCGTATGTCACACACCACAGCTCATCGAGACCAGTTTGCCATGGACGCGGAGCAACTGCCAAGCGAGCCGAGCCAGCAGGTCGGGCTTCCGGGCCTTCGGCGCCGAGGTCTGTGGCTGGACGCGGCGGCGATCGTCGGGCTACTGATCGCGACGGCGGTGGTGGTCCTGGCCTACGCCATCGGCCCACAGAGCCCCGCCGATTTCAACGATCGCATTCTCCTCGCCGTCGATAAGGGGCTCTACGGACCGGGCTTCCGTGTGGGTGACCGGCTGCAGGTCCGGGCCTCGCGCGCGCGTCTGGTGGGCCGGGATAGTCTGGCCGACGCGCTGGAATGGAGCGCGGCGCGTGCCTTTTTCGGGGCCGCAGAGGCCGCACCCGGGCCCCGGGAGGAGATGTCGGCGAACGATCGGATGGCCGACAGCTATCTGCAGTTGGGGTGGAGCTACCTGGCCGAAGGTCGAGGCCGTCGCTTCGGTTTGGGCCGCCGGTCCGATGCGTTGCGCGCCGCGGAGGACATCGGGGCGTGCGTGGTCAGTGTGGCGCCGACCCGGCGGCGCGTCGAGATCAACACGTTCGTGGAGGACTTGGAGAAGGCGCTGGGACGCCCAATGGCGGGCAGGTGTCCCCAATGAGCGGCCGGAGCTCCCGAGCCTGGAAGCCGGCCGCGGCGGCGCTGGCCAGCCTGCTTTTTCTCTCGGCGTTTTTCCTCGGTGGATTGTGGCTGGACGTGGCGCAGCTCGAGTATCACCTGTTCGACATCGTCGATGGCGTCGCCGGCCTCCTCGTGGTCTACGTGTTGCTCAACACCGCCGTCCTCTCCTGGCCGCGTGACGGTTGGGGCGTCGTGGTCCTGATCTATGCCGCCGTAGCGACCGCCCAGCTCATCTCCATGCTTCTTCCGCCGCCGGGGCTCGTGCAGTGGATCGTGCTGGGTCTGCTGATCTACTTCGCCTGGAGTGCCGTCTTCTCGGTGCACCGGACCAGGATCGTGCTCTCGTTGGGCCTGGTCGCCCTGGCGCTGGCAGCGTTGAAGTATTCGGTGTTGCCATTCGTCTGGTCGGTGACCCAGTTGCCGCGGACTCCGATCCTCGACCTGCGAGCGCTGAGCGAGAGCGTGAGGCGACTGTTCGCGGTTTACATCCCCAGCGAGCCGCTGACCCAGGTCTTCGCTTTCGCGGCGATCCTGGCCTGGGTGGTCGGCGTCTGGGTGCAGTGGCCGCCCGAGCCGGAGGATGACTGGATGCGGCGCCTGTCCCGAGGCGAGCGAGACCGGCTTCTGTTCTGGTTGTTGAGTGAGGGGCTGGGCCGAGGCCGGAGGATCACGGCGGACGAGGTGCGGGGTTTGCTGGAGGAGGCCCGGGAGACTTCGGACGCGCGGAACCGCGGCGCCGAAAGTCCGTGAATCGGCGGCCTAGGGGCCATCGAAGAGTTCGAGTTGGACTCGTGCCCGCTCAAGCTTGTGCGGCGCCTTCGCTCCAGTTGGCCAGCAGCGCGCGCGTCGCCGCGGCGGGGTCGGGAGCGGCCATGACCGCTGACACCACGGCGATTCCCGCCGCACCGGCGGAGGCGACCTGAGCTGCGTTGGAGGACGTCACGCCGCCGATCCCCACCACCGGAATGGTGACGGCGCGCGCCACCCGCGCCAGCCGGTCGGTTCCGATCACCTCGCCTAAAACTTCCTGCTTCGTTCGCGTACCGAAGACAGACCCCACGCCGAGATAGTCGGCGCCGGCGGCCTGGGCCGCGCGCGCGGCGTCTTCCGTGTCTGCGGAGCGCCCGATGACGAAGTCGCGCGGCAACACGCGTCTCGCGGCGGCCACCGGGAGATCGTCGTCGCCCAGATGAACTCCGTCGGCATTCGCGGCCAGAGCCACGTCGAAGCGATCGTTGACCAGGAAGAGCGCGCCGTGACGACGGACCAGCGGTTCCAGCTCACGCGCCATTTCCAGAAGCTCGCCGCTCGCGGCCTCCTTGTCGCGTAACTGGATGGCCGTCGCGCCCGCCTCGAGCGCCGCGCGTACCACGGTAGGCCAGCCACGCGGGCCGGCGAGCCGGCGGTCGGTGATCACCATCAGCCGGAGCTTCTCCCTGAGGCCGCCCTTCGACATCGACGACATCGACCTCAAGGCCTGGGCGACCCGCGGATCTGTTGCACGGCCCGGTTGTGCTCGCTGAGCGTACGGCTGAATTGGTGGCGCCCGTCCGGCCGAGCCACGAAGTATAGATAAGGTACGGACGCGGGACGCAGGGCGGCGTCGATGGCGGCGGCGCTGGGCGAACCGATTGGCCCGGGAGGTAATCCGTCGTGGGTGTAAGTGTTGTAGGGGTCGTCGGCGACCGAATCGATGTGGCTGAAGAGTAGCCGGCTCTTGCGCGTTTCGAGGGCGTATTGGACGGTGGGGTCGGCCTGCAGCCGCATGGGCCGGCGGAGGCGATTGTAAAAGACTGCTGAAATGAGAGGCATCTCGTCCTCCCAGCGCGCCTCCCCCTGAACGATGCTGGCCAGCGTCACGATCTCGCGCTCGCTCATGCCGATCGAGTCGAGCGCGGCACGGCGCTCGGGCGTCCAGACCGAGCGATAGCGTCGCAGCATCTCCGCCGCGATGGTGGTGACGGAGACGCCGAGCGCGAAACGATAGGTCTCGGGATACAGGTAGCCCTCGAGCGTGGGTCCGGGGACGCCGAGTGAATCGGCGAGGGCCGGATCGATCAGCCGGCGAGCGGCGGAATCGGCGGGGATTCGGGCGATCGGGGCGATGCGCTGGGCGATCTGGGCCAGCCTAAAGCCCTCCGGGATCGTGATGGGGAGCGTGACCACGCGGCCCGCGACCAGGGCATCGAGTGCCGCCGACCAGCCGCCGCCACGACGAAGGTCGTAGGTTCCCGCCTTGATCTTCGAATCGGCGCCCCTGGCACGCACGTACAGCTTGAACAACCCCGGCCAGCGGACGACGTCGTGGGCCGCCAGCGTGTCGGCCACGGCCCCCAGCGACGCCCCGTCCGGGATGACCAGACGTTCCACCGCACCGTCGGAGCCGCGACACCCGCTCAGCATGGCGCTGGCGAATAGGCAGAGCGCCAACGTGGCCGTGGGCAGCGGCGTTCGGCAGGACACCCACCCGACTCGCGCCGCACCCGGCGGCGGTGGCCGACGAGTAGGGGCGCCCGCCCGCCGGCTACGGGTCACGGTTCGCATCGAGATACGACTGAAGGAGCAAGAGCGCCGCCATCGCATCGACGCGTCCCTTCTCACGGCGTAACGCCGCGGGCAGCTCGAGTCGTGAAAGCTCGCGCTGCGCTCGGACCGAGCTGAAGCGTTCATCCAGGTAACTGACGACGATGCCGGTTCGGCCGCGCAGCGCTTCGCCAAACTCGCGTATGGTCCTGGCTGCATCACCCTCATCACCGCTCGCGTCCAGAGGTAAGCCGATCAGGATGCACTCGACGTCGTATTCCTCGACGAGCTGGACGATCCGCGAGTAGGGCGGTCGTTTGCCGCGCCGTCTCTGAATGGTGGGGAGCGGCTGCGCGATGGTGCGGGTCGGATCGCTCACGGCGATGCCGATCCTGCGCTCGCCGTAATCGATGCAGAGGACCCTGCTCATCTTCGCTGGACGCTCGGGGTGCGGTTGGATCCTGGCCGCGCGCTCGGGCGATTAACCGAGGCCGGCTAGAGAGCCGCGAGCGCGTCCTCGAGGCTGCCGGCCTCCGCCAAGCGACGGTGGACCGCCATCAGCCGGCCGGGCGAGCCGAAGAGGAAGCGGCACGCCTCGTCCCCACGGGAGCGACAGGTCACCTCGAGGACAGCGACGGGTTGTCCCGCGGCCCGGGTCAGCAGCTCGGCCAGCAATCCGGTGGAAAGATGGCAGCCAGGGGCGTCTCGATTTTCCGTAGGATCCGACTCGGCCCAATCCCAGGCCAACACGGCGCCGAGGCTCTCGTTGACGCGCTGGTGCTCGATCCGGCCCCAACCGGCATCATCGAAGTAGCGGCCCAACTCGAGCCAGAAGGTCGACTGCGGAAGCGTGGCCACTGGGCCCCCGCCGCGCTGCCTCACGGCCATCTCAGCATCGCCCGCGAGCCGTCGGCCGGCCTCCCGCAGGGCACGGACGGGCCCTTGCGCCGAGGTCTCCTCGATGGCGCGTCGGAGCTCAGCCAGCCCGCCGGCCGGTAGGATGATGTCGCCCATGCGTTACCTTCAGTCTCGTGGTTGTGGGGAGGGCGCACGGCCTTGACTCGGGCCCAGCGCGAGGGCGAAGCCCGCTACCACCCCCTCAGGATCGCCCCCACGCTAATAATAGATAGATTGTGGCGGCGCCGACACAACCCCGCACCGGCCGGGCCGGTGTCGGAGTGGCTTCGGCCGAAGGGCTTTCCGGGTCAAGAGATGGGGTGAAGAGAATGTCACGAACCATAGCTCTGTTCATCTGCGTCGCGCTGGCCTGTCTCTACGAGGTGCAGCCGCTGGGAGCGACGCCGCTGCGCGGCGGACCCGCGCTCACAGCGTGCGCCTCGATCGCGGTGCGCCCGGGCGCGGGCCGTCGCACCGGGGTCGATGACCATCGGGCCCCCGCCGCGCTGCTGGCACGCCGGCGCACGGCGTTGCTGGACATGCTCGAGCCCGGGCTGGCGCTGGTCCGCAGCGCCGAGCGGCGGAGCGAGCGCCAGCACCCCCAGGACTCGGACTTCCGGCAGGATAACGACTTCTACTACCTGACCGGATTGGAGACGCCGGGCTCCTGGCTCGCCTTGCTCAAAGGAGAGGACGGCGTCGGCGAGGTCGTGCTCTACGTGCCGGAGCGTAATCCGCAGCAGGAAGCTTGGACCGGACCCCAGCTCGGCCCCGGCGCCGAGACGGCCGAGCTAACGGGAATCGCGAATGTAGAGGCGCTGTCAAATTTCGAGCCCGAGATACTGACGCGTTTGCGGCAACCTCCGGAAGTGAGCGGCTACCCGCGCCTTTACCTGTCCATGGAAGATGACGACGGTCAGACGCGCGAGTTCTTGGAGCAAGCGCTGCACACGGGTCGCGCGGTCTCGGATCTGAGCAAGGCGTTGGCCCGGCTGCGCCTGGTCAAAGACTCGGTGGAGATCGCACGAATCCGTCAAGCCGCGGCCATCACCGTGGAAGCGCAACGGCGCGCGATGACGGCCGCTCGGCCGGGGATGGTCGAGTACGAACTGGAGGCGATCGTCGAGTACGTGTTCCGCGCGAATGGTGCGGAACGCGTCGCCTTTCCCACCATCGTGGGCTCGGGTCCCAACAGCGTGACCCTGCACTACGACACGAATCGCCGTCAGACGTCGGAATCGGATCTCGTGGTGGTCGATGCCGGGGCGGAATATCGCCACTACGCGGCGGACATCACTCGCACCTTCCCGGTGAGCGGGAAGTTCACGGAGCGGCAGCGGGCGATCTATGAGCTGGTGCTCGAGACCCAGCGGGTCGCCATCGACTCGGTGCGCCCGGGGATGACGATCTGGCGGCTCGAGGGTATCGCGCGGCGGTATATGCGGGAACACTCCGATGGGCTCTGCGGCGATCAAACCTGCGACCGCTACTTCCGGCACGGCCTGGCGCACTGGTTGGGGATGGATGTGCACGATGTGGGAAGCTACACCACGCCGCTCGAGGCCGGCATGGTGCTGACCATCGAGCCCGGTATCTACCTGGCTGACGAGGCGCTGGGGGTGCGGATCGAGGACGACCTGCTGGTCACGACGGAGGGTGCCGAGGTGTTGTCGGCGGGTGCGCCGAAGACGGTGGAGGAGATCGAAGCGCTGATGGCCCAGGGCGTCTCCAGCTGCCGCTGTCCCTATTAGGTGCTGTCTATCATAGGTATGCGGCCGCTCACTCGTGGCTGCCTTTGACCGGCGGCAGGCCCCAGGGGGTGGGCTGGTGCAGGTCGCACTCCTCGATCGGCTCGGTCCCCGGCAGGTACACCTCATTGTAGACGGCGTCGAGGGGGCAGTACTCGGTGCGCAGCTTGCCGCTCAGCTTGTCCACCGTGCGGTAGACCAGGCCGCCCGGCGGCTCCCAAGGTTCGGGGATGGGGCGTGTCTGGTAGACGCGTTGCATGAAGGCCCCCCAAACGGGAGCGGCGTGCGCTCCGCCCACCGCCCGATCGAAGATCTTCTTGGGCTCATCCAGACCGATCCAGACCCCGGCCATCAGGTCGGGCGTGAAGCCGACGAACCAGATATCCGTCTCGTCGTTCGTGGTGCCGGTCTTTCCCGCTGCCGGGATCTCGGGAGCCAGATACTCGCGGCGGATCCGGGCCGCGGTGCCGGTGTTTACGACGTCGCGCAGAATGGTCAACATGATCCAGGAGGTCTGCGGGTCGAGTACCCGCTCCTGGCGTGGCTCGGCCTCCCAGATCGTTCGTCCGGTCTTGTCCTCGATCCGCAAGATCGGTTGAGGAGCGACGCGAACGCCCAGGTTCGCGAACGTCGTGAACGCCTCGACCACCTGCAGAGGGATGACCGAGGCGGCGCCGATCGCGGCCGCGGCCACTCGTGGGATAGGCGTGCGGATGCCCATCCGCTCCGCGAACTGGCCCACCGTCTCCATCCCGACCTGCTGGGATAGCTTCACCGTGACCACGTTGACCGAGCGGCGCAGCGCGTCGCGGAGCGTCATCGGTCCGTGAAACTGGTTGTTGTAGTTCTTGGGAGACCAGATCCAGGTGGAGTCGCCTTCCGGATCGTACTGGTCCAGCTCGAGTGGCGCGTCGTAGATGACGTAGGACACGGGGAAGCCGCTGGCGAGGGCGGCCGTGTAGACGAAGGGCTTGAATACGGAACCGGTTTGGCGGATCGCCTGGGTCGCCCGGTTCCACTTGGAGTGGCGCCAATCGCGACCGCCGACCATGGCGCGAACGTGACCGCTCTTCGGATCCATGGCCACGAACATGCCCTGTAGATAGGGTGTTTGGTGCCAATCGATCGAATCGGGTGGCAGCTTCAAAGACTGCTCGTAGGTCATGTGCTCGTAGTCGGGCAGCGACTCGAGGAAAGTGAGCTGAGCCTTGAGCGCCGAGTCGGCGATCGCTTGCATCTCGAGATCGATAGTGCTGTAGATGCGGAATCCGGCTCGATACAGATCTTGGCCGAAGCGATCGTCCAGCATCTGCCGGACCCACTCGACGAAGTAGGGAGCCACTTGATCATCGCTGACGTACGAGCTCGGCCGCGGAAGCGGGTAGGCCTTCGCCGCTTCGGCCTCGGTCCTCTCGACGTAGCCCTGCTTCGACATGAGGTCGAGGACGAGATTCCGCCGTCTCAGCGCCGCCTCGGGTTGCCGAAACGGCGAGTAGCGGGACGGCGCCTTCGGCAGCGCGGCGAGCAGAGCTGCCTCCGGCAGGTTCAGATCGCGCGCCGATTTATGGAAAATGGTCTGCGAGGCCGTCTCGATCCCGTAACCGGGTCCGAAGTTGATCTGATTCAGGTAAGCCTCGAGTATCTCGTCCTTGCTATAGATGCGCTCGATCTCCCGGGCGACCTTCGCCTCCTTGGCTTTGCGCAACGGCGAAACGGCGAAGCCGATGCGCTCGCTGAACTGGTTGCGCGCCAGCTGTTGCGTGATCGTGCTGCCGCCGGGGCGGCCGGGGCCGTAGATGGCGTACTCGACCATGGCCCGGGCGAGCCGACGGTAGTCGAGTCCGCCGTGGCGGTAGAAGCGCTTGTCTTCGATCGCGATGAAGGCTGGAGCCACGTACGGCGGCAGATCGGCCAGCTTCACCGCCGTCCGCCGTTCCTGGAAGAACTCGTGGATCAGGCTTCCGTCGAACGCGTAGAGCTTGGACGACTGCTCCGGTTCCCAGACGGTGATCTGGGCGATCGACGGACAGCGCTCCTCACGACAGATGCGATCCCAGGCTCCCCAGACCAGACCGAAGCCGGCGGAAGCGAAAAAGATGAAGATGAGGGCGAGCACGGAGTGCCAGGTGCGCCACCGGTCACGAAGGCGGACCAGCCACCCGGGCTCGGCGTCCCGCGTTTCGTCCGGCGATCGTCGCTTCTGAATGCGTCGGATGGTTCGCTCGAACATAGCGGATCAGGAACGCTCGTGTTGAAGGCTGGGCTGTAGCGCTAACCGGGCAAAAGCATAACCGGGGGCCCACCTCTGAGCAAGCGACGAAAAGGGTTTTTCCCGCGGGGGATGGCGCTGGGCGCCGGTGCTTGACAGGTGCGATGGGGGGCCGTATGATCCGCTCATGCGGGGCGTGTAGCCCCAAATCTGGCCTGTCAACATAGCACAAAGCGATTCCCCGACCGGCGGTGGAGTGTGTGGTGCGTCCGGCGCGGGTGTTCTATAGACGGTGCCTCGATGGGTGGAGTTGAACCGCCCCTCTCTGACCTCAATGGGGTCAGGTTGGCCGTCGGATGCATTATTTCGGAGGTGCCCAAGGGATAATTGATTTGTTCGCTCCCTACATATCTCAGATAACAGATACGCCACGGTTTGGCCGGGGCGCCCGAGAGTCTGTCTCGATGGAAGGGCGCACGGCTGGGCGT
>CAYGCC010000422.1:0-5229 GCA_964348165.1 uncultured Gemmatimonadota bacterium
CGCCCAGCGCCTTGGCCGCTGCGGCGTCATAGCCTGCGGGGTGGCCTTTTACGGTGGGGCTGCGCTCGAGGCTCGCGTAGAGCATGCCCGGCACCTCGACGTCCCAGCCGTACACGGCCTTACCGCGCGTGATGTCGCCGACATCGATGAGCGTCTGGGAACGCCCGACGATCCGGAACTCGCTCGCTGGCTTAAGCCGCGGGTTCTCGGGTACCGGCAGCGAGGCGGCAGAGCCCACGAGCGAGGCGTAGGCGGCGCGCTGGCCACTGGCGGTGTGGATGACCTGTCCGGCCTCGGTTGCACACTCGCCAACCGCGACGCCCCAATCGGCGGCGGCGGCCGCGACCAGCATCTCCCGGGCCGCGGCGCCGGCTTGCCGCAGCGGCTCCCACTGGGTCCGCACCGTTCGGCTTCCATCGGTGTTCTGGTTGCCATACTTCGGGTGTCCGATGGCCTGGACCACCCTGATGTCTTCCCACGCAACATCCAGCTCTTCGGCGAGCAGCATGGCGCAGGCGGTGCGTGCGCCCTGGCCCATCTCGGAGCGGTGTACGGTGAGCCGGACCGTGCCGTCGTCGTGGATGCTGATGTAGACGTTGGGATCGAAGCTTGTGGCGCCCGCGATCTCGTCGGCTAGAGTCCGGGCCCAGGGCTGGTGCACGCCGAGCACCAGGGCCGAGCCCGAGAGGCCCGTCACTCTGAGGAAGTCCCGGCGGTTGAGCTTGCGGACGAGCGTCATCGGGCACCTCCATCGGTCGCGGCCGATTCGGCGGCGCGGTGGATCGCTGCGCGAACGCGCTGGTAGGTGCCGCAGCGACAGATGTTGCCCGCCATCGCGGCATCGATCTCTTCGTCGCTCGGGCTGGAGTTGCGGCGGAGCAGAGCCGCGGCGCTCAGGATTTGACCGGTCTGACAATAGCCGCATTGGGGCACGTTGATTTCGGCCCAGGCGATCTGCAGCGGGTGCGTGCCGTCGGGCGACAGCCCCTCGATGGTCGTGATCGCCTTACCTTCGGCCGTCGAGATCGGTGTGATGCAGGAACGGATCGGCTCGCCGTCCAGATGAACGGTACACGATCCGCACAGGCCCATGCCGCACCCGAACTTGGCGCCCTTCAATCCCAACAGATCCCTGAGCGCCCAGAGGATCGGCATCGCCGGATCGGCGTTGACCTCGCGCCGCTCGCCGTTGATGGTGAGTCTGACCATGAGCTGACCCCGGTTCGGAGAGATGTGTGGGTGGTTGAATACCGGTGTTCGCAAGCTACAACGTCGGCCGTGCCATTGCCAACCCGGTTACGGCATTCGCCGCGGTTGCTTCCCGGACGACGGCGATCCGACCACACGCGCCAGCGGATCCCGCCGCGGTGCTTTTCCGCCCCTCCCTCGCAAGACAGATTGTCGGCAAGCCCCAGAACATAGGAGAGATCGATGCGGGTCATCGGATTGCTGGGCGGGATGAGCTGGGAATCGACCGCCGTCTACTATCGCATCCTCAACCAGGAGGTGCGGCGACGACTCGGCAGCCAGCACTCCGCACGGATTCTCCTCTATAGTCTCGATTTCCAGGAGATCGAGCGCCTTCAGGACGCGGGCGAGTGGAATACGGCGGGTCAACTGCTCGCCTCCGACGCGCGCCGGCTGGAGCGGGGCGGGGCGGACTTGCTTCTCCTCTGCACCAACACGATGCACAAGGTCGCCGAAGCTATCGAGGCGGCGATCGACATCCCGCTGATTCACATCGCCGACGCCACCGCCGAACGGATCAAGGCTCGAGGGTTGTCGCTTGTGGGTCTTCTCGGCACGCGGTTCACCATGGAGGAGAGCTTCTACCGTGATCGGCTGACGGAGCAGGGGCTGGAAGTGCTGATTCCGAATTCGGCCGACCGGGCGCGGGTGGACCGGATCATCTACGAAGAGTTGTGCCAGGGGAGTGCGCGCGAAGAATCGCGCGACATTTACCGCAAGATCATCCGGGCGTTGGCGGATCAGGGTGCTCAGGGCGTGATCCTCGGCTGTACCGAGATCGGTCTTCTGATCGGGCCCGAGGACTCGCCGATTCCCGCCTTCGACACGACCCGAATTCACGCCGAGCGGGCGGTCGAACAGGCGCTAGCCGGTTGAAGCGGGCTGGCCGCCTCGCGTCGTGACCCCGCAACGGGGCTTGTTGCGTCGGCGTGGCGACCCCCTGGCGGGTTCGAGCGCAAAGTTCTGGCCAGCGCTGCGTTCTGCAGCAAGCGGCATCCTGGCATGAAACCTGAAGTTATGCGCCCTCGCTTCTTCTCTCCTCCACGTGGCGGGGTATGCTTCGTTGGCTCCGGTGTCGCCCCCGCAGCGGCGATCGGGATCGACAAGCTGCCCCGCCCAACTATTCAAAGCACAAAGCGAACGCTGGGTGAGGAAGCCGGATTGGCTGTGCGGGACTACGGGCGTGCGTAAGGCGGGCCGCAGGGGCCTGTAATTTCGGGCGGCTGGCAGCCTCGAAGCCGGCTGGGCCCGAGCCCGCTATTGACAGTGATGTTGTCATAATGACATTATTATTCTCATTAGTCCCTTTTCCAGCACCCCAACAGGTCCAAACACCGCTATGACTAGCTTTCTGCCGCTTCAGCTGGGTTCGCTCGGGTCAGCTTCCGCCGAGCGGCCGTGCGCCTTGGAACTCCCGATCCGCAGGGAACCCGCGCCGCTCACGTCCGGGGACGTTCCGCTCGCGGACTCGGGGCGCCTGCTCGAAATGATGCGCGCGCTCGGCGCGCGGCTGAGCGCCTTGGACCGTCAAGAGGCGATGGACGACGACCTGACGGCGGCCCAGCGCACTCTTCTCGTCGACCTGGCCCGTCGCGGCCCGGTAACCTTGCCACAGCTTGCACGGACCAAATCCGTCAGTCGTCAGCAGGTACGTGTCGTGGTGGAGGCGCTGGCGCGTCGCGGTCTGGTGCGCCGCCTTTCCAACCGGGCGCATCGGCGGTCCTTCCTGGTGGGCGTTACGGCGGCTGGATCGGGGAAGGCGAGGGAGATCGCCCGAGGGGAGTCGCTGCGGCTAGAAAAGATCGAGCGGACGTTGGGAACGAAAGGAGTGCGCGACGGGACAGTCGCGCTCCGGGCGGTGCTCGACGCCCTCGACGAGTCCCCTGAGATTTAAATACCCTCCTGGCCGGGGTCGTAGACGCGCCGAAACTCGATGGTCCGGGGGATGCCGCTGATCTTGGTGGTCACATATAGGCGCCGGCCCTCCGCAGCCAACGCATAGGTCTCTGTGATTCTGGCTCCGCTATCGAGCCGCCGTTCCACGACAAGCCGGTCGCCGCGCCAGCGTGTCTTGACGGTGATATTCCCCAACCCTTCCAGCCGACTTTGCCGCTCAGCGCCGTCGGGGCGAACCACACGCCGGTCGCCGCCGGCGCTGATCAATGTTACCGTGGAATCCTCATCGACGATCCGAAAGGCCACAAAGCTCTGCAGCAGGGCGCCCAAGCCGGGGCCCGCTCTTCGGGGCTCGGGTCGGGCGCCGGCGGGCCGATCGCCCTCGCGCGGTCGAAGCTGATCGTCGGGCCGATCGCTCAGCTCGAGGTTGATGACCCAGGTGCCGCTGAAGTCAGGGTGTTCGGGTATCGGCTCGCTCGCCGAACCCCCGCCGCAGGCCAGCGTTCCGGCGAAGCCGGCGGCCACCAGCGCCGCGCAAAGCCCGAACGTCCAGGGTCGGGTTCTCTTTCGGGTCGATGTCATTTCGGGCGTCGTTTCGCGGTCTTGTCGCGTGGGCCGACTATCCAGTAGTTTGGCGGCCGTTCGGAGGCCCGCTGCGACAGTTTGGCTTGCGGGTAAGCCCAGGCCGGCGGGCCCTGTGTCTCCAGGGAACATGGAGCGGTGGCGAGTCTCAGTTCAAGGGTTGCGGCGGCCCCTGGCGGCCGCGGCGTCGCATCCCCGGCCGCCCCGGTCTGGGTCCGAAGCGGCCGCGCGGCAGCAAGCTGTCGAGCTTGGCGGCCTGCTCGGGCGTCAGGACGGCCCGGATCTCCCCCTGGATCGAGTCGGTGACAGCCCGCAGCTCCGGGAGCATCTCGTTCAGCACCGCGTCGGTTCGAGGCCGGGCCTGCTCCATGATCTCGCGGATCCGTTGGCGCTGCTCGTCCGTCAGGTTCAGCTCACGGAACATCGGTGGCAAGCGCCCCGGTCGTACCGCGCCGCGGCGTGCCTCCCACCAGGGAGCCGCCGGCTCGGGCGTGTTTCGCGAGGCACGCGCCCGCTCGATCGCCGCTCCCGCCAGCCCGCCGACGAGGAAGGTGAGAAGGAGGATCGCGATGCCTTTGGCGCGGACGCGGCCGAGCGCTTCGACTCCGTCCCTCATGATTCTCCCTCCAGACCGATGAGCTCGGCGGGGGTGGGCACCTGGTCGCTCCGCACCCACTCGGCGATCGGGTCGGGAACGCCCAGGGCCTCGGCCAGGCCGGTCTCCGCCACCGCCGGCTGGGCCGAGTCTTCGAGGCGGGCGAGGGCGGCCAAGGCCACGACGCCGGTGATCGCGGCGGCGGCCAACAGAGGCCGCCACCAGAGGCTGACCTGTCCGAAAACGGTCGCTCGGGCCCGGCGATCCGCCAATTGGGTCGAGGCGGCTCCCAGGATGGAGCGGACGAGGCCGTCGAAGCGCTCGGGGTCCCGAGTCGGGTCGAGTGGCGAAAAATCGATGCGATCGTCAGTCATCCGTGTGCTCCTCGAGGAACTTAGCGCCGAGGCGCTCGCGCAGCTTACGCCGCGCGTTAAAAAGGTGCTGCCGTGACATCCCCTCCGACAAACCCAGCGAGTCGGCGATCTCCCGGTGCTTCCAGCCCTCCAGGTCGTGTAGTAACATCACCTCGCGCTGCGCCGGGCCCAGTTCGGCGATCGCGGCCTCCAACTCCTGACGTAGCTCGCTGCGCTCCGCCTCCCGCGCCGTGTCCGATTCGCTGGCCGCACTCACCTGATCCAGGGGCTGTGCGGACCGCACACGTCGGTAGCTTCTGTAATTCGCGGCCAGGTTGCGAACGATCCGCAGCAACCAGGCCGCGAACCGCCCCGGGTCGCGAAGCTCATCCAGTCGCTGCAGGGCCCGCACGAACGCGTCCTGGCATACGTCCTCCGCGTCCATCGCTTGCCCCAACGCCGAGAGCGCGACAGCGTACGCTGCCCGGTAGTGGCGGCGAACCAGTGCTTCAAAGGCCGCGGCGTCGCCACGGCGCGCTCGTTCCACGAGTTGTG
>CAYGCC010000423.1:0-1595 GCA_964348165.1 uncultured Gemmatimonadota bacterium
CCCGGTCACCGCCGCCGCGGCGTCGCTCGCCAGGTAGAGAGCCGCTCGCGCGATCTCTTCCGGTTGAACGATGCGGCCCAGCGGTCGCCGGGCGGCCTCGGCCCGGAACGCTGCGGGCGCCTGGCCCAGCTGCTCCGCTTCCTGGTTCAACATCGCCGTATCCGTGTCGCCGGGACAGATGCAACCCACCCGGATGCGATCGGGGCCGTGGTCGATCGCCATCGCCTTGGTCAGCTGCACCACCGCGCCCTTCGAGGCGCAGTAGGCGGCGGCACGCCGGCCGCCGGCCAGACCCCAGCCCGAGCCGGTGTTGATGATCGCGCCGCCGCCGGCTGTCGCCATCACCGGGATCGCCTGCTTCGACAGCAGGAAGATCGACTTCACGTTCACTGCCATCAACCGATCCCACTCTTCTTCGGTCGTTTCGATGAGCGAGGCGCGGCGGATGATGCCGGCGTTGTTGAACAGGACATCGAGTCCGCCGAACGCGGCCACCGTCCGCTCGACCGCCCGACGGCAGTCGTCCGATCGGCTCACGTCGCCGGCCACGAAGAGCGCGCGTCCGCCGCCTGCCGTGACCTCTCGGGCGACGGCCTCGCCGCCTGGCTCGTCCACGTCCATCACGGAAACCGCGGCGCCGGCCTCGGCGAAGATGCGGGCGGTGGCCCGTCCGATCCCCGATGCGCCTCCGGTGATCAGCGCGCTCTTGTCGGCCAGCGGCCGCTCTACGCGGCCGGTCGCCAGCTTATCCTTGTCCTTCGACATCGGCCAGCGCCTTTCTCGCCGCTTCCAAAGTGAAGGTTACGTCGTCGTCGGTGTGGGCCAGCGAGGCGACCGAGTGCAACGCGGCGGAGGGCGTCAAGTAGACGCCGTGCTCGAACAGCGCCAGCGCGAAGCGCTGATACGTCGCCCGGTCTACGTGCTCGCAGAACTCACGGTAATCGCGGATCGCCGGCCGATCGGTGAACAGAATCTGGAACATCGGGCCGACGCCCTGGACGGTTGCCTGGGTGTGGGCTTCCTCGAACACCGAGCGCAACCCCTCGGCCAGCCGCTCGCCGATCCGCCAGGTGTGCCGGTAGGCGGCGCCGTCGTCCCGGTTCAATTCATGCAGACTGGCGCGGGCGGCGTAGAGCCCGAGGCGCGAGGCGTTTTGCGTGCCGTAGTGGAGCACGCCGCCCCAGGCGAGCGCGTCCATGATCTCGGCCACCCCGGCGAACGCCGCCACCGGCGTGCCGGCGCCCAGCGCTTTGCCGAAGACCGTGAGGTCGGGCTCGATCCCGTAGTGCTGCTGGCAGCCGCCGGGCGCGATGCGGAAGCCGGTGACCGTCTCGTCCAGAATCAAGAGGATCTCGGCCTCGCGAGTGATCTCGCGCAGCGTTCTCAGGTAACCGGGCTCGGGCGGGATGACACCCATGTTCGCCATGATCCCTTCGCTGATCACGGCGGCGATCTGGCCGCGATTGGCATCGATGGCCCGCGTCAGGGCGTCCGGGTCGTTCCAGGGCACCACGATGGTGTCCTCCAGCGCGCGCCGATTGAGGCCCGAGCTGTCGGCGATCTTGATCGGATCGTTGCGGTGCCCCAGCGATACG
>CAYGCC010000424.1:0-5268 GCA_964348165.1 uncultured Gemmatimonadota bacterium
GGGGAGAACAGCGGCGCGCCTCAGGTCGTGTTTCAGCTGGTAGACCGCGACGCCCGCGAGGTGAGCGTCATGGGTGACTTTTCCGGCTGGGAGCCGATCCCCCTCCGCCGTGAGGGGAAGTTCTGGGTCGCCCGAATCGCCGTCGAGCCGGGCCTTTACCACTTCGGCTTTCTCGTGGATGGCGTGTGGCAGGTACCCGCGGACGCTCCGGGGATGGTGACCGACGACTTTGGCCAAATGAACGCCACCCTGGTGGTCCCGGCCCAGTGACCCCTGGGCCGCGTAGCTCGTCTATATTTCGGAGGTTAGAGGTATGGGTGGACGGGCAAAGCAAAGAGAAATAACGATGCGGGGACTCACGGCACTAGTTTTGTTAGCTGCACTACCAACTCTCGCCGGGGCGCAGGATGCCCGGTTGGAGCGGGTTAGGCAGGCCTTCCCTTCCCAGGCCGCGGAGATCGAGTCACTCCTCTCCACGGCGGAAGCGGCGGGCGTGCCGACGGATCCGCTCATCGCAAAGGCACTGGAGGGCGCGGCGAAGGGGGTGCCGGGTGATCGCGTGGTGGCCGCGCTCTCCGATTATGCTACCCGGCTCGGCGCGGCGCGCAATCTCGTCGGCGCCGAGCGCGACCCCACTACGCTGGTCGCAGGCGCGGACGCGCTGAGGCGGGGAGTCCCGCCCGAGACGGTGGGTTCGCTGGCGGCGCAGCACCAGGGTGAGCTTGTCATTCCGCTGATGGTGCTGGGTGAACTGTGCCAGCTTTACGTGCCCGTGGATCACGCGTACGCTGTGGTGGAGAGCGCGCTGAGCAAGCAGCACGGTCCCGACGAGTTATTGGCGATTCCAGGCGCGGTGCGCCGGATGATGCGCGAGGGCCAGTCGCCGGCCGAGGCGGCCCATACGGTGGGCAACGCGATCGGCCACGGGAAGTTCGGCGAGGTCATCGGGCCACCGGGCCAACTCGAGGTGAAGCCGGGTAAAGGACCGCCGGTTCCTCCGGGGTCCGGCCCACCCGATCACGCCGGACCCAAGAAAGACAAAGGGAAAGGAAAGCCGCCCGGTAACTAGAGAGCTACTGGACGGCTGAGGCGCGTTTGGCACCGGCACCGCCGTCCAAGCGAAGCCGAGGATAAAGGCCCGCGGGGCGACGCGAGACGAGCAGATATTTGGGGAGGGCGTCGCGCCGCGGGTCACACTTTTCTGCCGGCCGAGCGGAGGCGCCGTTTGTTGCGGCGAATCCACGCCTCGATACTCTCGGGGATGAGCAGCCGGTCGGCGATGGCTGCGACCTCTTCGGCCTCACGCCAGGCCGCCTCCAGCTCCCTTAGCTCACCCTCCATGGCGCGGCGTTCCGACTCTTCGTGTGCCGCCATCTCCAGCGCCAGGCGTGTCTCGGCGTTCATCCGGGTCAGGCGCGTTTGCCCGACCAGCGCCGGTGCCGCGGCAAAGAGTCGCGCTGGATCGCCCGCATGCTCAATCAGGCTCACGGCCTGCCCGACCTCCTGCCTCGAACCGCCAAACGAATTGATGCGCGGCAGAATCTGCCCGGTCGCACGCACCGCGCCCGATCCTTCGAGCTCGATGATACACCGCTCACCGCTACCCCGTGCCGTGCCGAAGAACCGCGTCTTTTCATCCGGCCGGTAAGGCACCCGAAGCACCCAACCTTCCGGTACATCGGCCGGCTCGATTTCCAGTTCTTTCAGGTCCTTGCGAATGACCGGCAGGCGCCGGCCGTTGGGAGCGCGAACGCGGGCGACGACTTTCGAGTTTTCGTCCGTCAGGAAGAAGAGGAACATGCCCGCGAACGAGGTCAGAGTGTAGCCGACGCCCTGAGCCGTCGCCCTGAGCAGCCGGCGCACCCGGCGACGCAGGAACTGCCGGCCATACCGCCAAGCGGCGAATTCGGGACGCAGCGGCTTGCCGATCCTCACCAGCTCCAAACCCTCTCGCAGCCGCGCGAGGCCGATGTTCTCGGTGGAGAAGCGCAGGCGTGTATCGCGGAACCAGCGATCGCAATCTTCGAGAGCTTCCCAGCGCTCCTCCAGCGGCGACAGGTTCCAGCGACGGCAACGCTCGCAGATCACCCATAGACGGCCCTTAGCCGAATCGAAGGCCAATTGGCGGCCCACGGGAAAGCGCTCGACGACCTCGTTGGCTGCCAGGCGCGTGTGGCAGTAGATACAGGTCTTGTACACGGTCCCTCGAGGCTGCGGGCGCCGGGGTCGATGCGTTCAACCGCGTTGGACGGCGGCCTGAGTGAACAGACACTAGCGGCGATCGATCGTTCCAGCCGGGCCCTGTGCCTTCGTTGAGGTGCTAGCCGCCTACCTCCGACAACTTCTCCTTCTGGCGCCGAATCCAGGTCTCGACGCTCTCAGGTATCAACAGCCGGTCGGCGATGGCTGCGACCTCCTCCGCCTCACGCCATGCCTCCTCCAAAAGGTAGAGCTCGCCCTCAAAGGCGCGGCGCTCGGTCTCCTCGTGTGCGGCCATCTCGAGGGCGAGCCGGACCGTGGCGTCGAACTTCACGACCCGCGTCGCATCGACGGGGAAAAAGAACCCCGGCCTCTGGCCGCCCGGTTCGGCAGCGACGGTAGCGAAAACCCGCTCGGGGCCTTGGGCGTCTTCGATCAGGCGGACCGCATCTCGCACCTGCGAGTTGGAGCCGCCGAACGAGTTCACCGTTGGCAGGATCTGGCCGGCGGCGCGAATCGCCGTCGCGCCGTCCAGCTCTTCGATCTTCGCCTTGCCCTTGCCATAACGCCCGAGAACGCCCCAGCTCTGCTCGCGAGAGCGATAGGGCAACTTCAGCAGCCAGCCGTCCTCGCGCTCGGATGCCTTGATCAGTCTTGCCTTCTTGGCGTCTTTTAGCGTTACCCGCAGTTTCTTTCCGTCCTGCGATTTCACCCGCGCGATGATCCGGTTCTCCTGCTGGGCGAACAAGGGACCGAATATGTAAATGCCGACCGACGCCATCCCGGCCGCCGCCGCGATGCGCGCGCCCATTCCAATCAGCGACCGAATACGCCGCTTCAGGAATTGCTTGCCGTAACGCCAGGCGGCGAACTCGTGGCGCTTCGGCCGGCCGATGCGCACCAACTCCAGACCCTCGAGAGTTCGGGCGAGGCCCACGTTATCGGTGGAAAAGCGGTTGGGCGTATCGTGGAAGTGGCGCTCGCACTCTTCGATCGCCTCCCATCGTTCCTCCAGCGGCGACAGGTTCCAGCGGCGGCAGCGCTCGCAGATGATCCACAACCGGCCCCGGTCGCTGTCGAAGGCCAGCCGGCGGCCGACCGAGAAATTCTCGACCATGCGGTTCTGCCCGAGGTTACGGTTGCAGTAGATACAGGTCTTGAACATCGATTTCTTGCGGTAGCCGATCGCGAGCTCGTGTTGGATCCCTCTGTACCATACGACGTTTGATCCGTGGCGAGAGTTTCTCGCTGATCGTTTTCGTCAGCACCTCCTTCAATCACGTATACACGTGAAGCGAACTACTATTCATCTGAGTGGAGATGAGCGTTCGGAGCGCCTGCCGGGGGCACCGAACTCGATTCCAGGTCGGCCGCAAGCCGCCGAGCTACAAATCCACAAAGCGCATCGAGCCCTCGGGGTAGCGCAGACCTGCGGCGACTCCTTTCGGCGCCACCTCATCGATGCGCGCGAGATCATGCGTGGTCAGCTCGATCGATGTCGCCTCGACGTTCTGCTCCAGGTGCGTCCGCTTCGTCGTGCCGGGGATCGGCGCGATATCCTTACCTCGAGCCAGCACCCAGGCGAGGGCGAGCTGGGCGGGAGTGACATCTTTGGAGGCGGCGATCTCGCGGATCCGCTCGACCAGTTCGAGGTTCTTCTTGAAATTGCCGCCCTGGAAGCGCGGGCTGTGCCGACGCCAGTCTTCTTCCGGCAGGTCGTCGAACGTCTGATAACGGCCGGTGAGAAAACCGCGGCCCAGGGGGCTGTAGGCCACGAATCCGATCCCCAGCTCACGCGTGGTACCGAGGATCTGGTCCTCGGGGTCTCGACTCCAGAGCGAATACTCGGTCTGCAGCGCCGTGATCGGCTGCACGTCGTGCGCGCGGCGGATCGTTGCGGGGCCGGCCTCCGACAGTCCCAGGTCGCGCACCTTGCCTTCTTCGACCAGACGGCTCATGGCACCGACGGTCTCTTCGATCGGAACCTCGGGGTCGACACGGTGCTGATAGTAGAGGTCGATACGATCGATCCCCAGGCGCTGAAGCGATCCGTCGCAGGCGCGGCGTACGTAGTCGGGTTTTCCGCTGATGCCCTGGAAACTCTCGTCGTCACCCCGCACGATCCCGAATTTCGTCGCGATCACCCCGTCGTCCCGACGATCTTTGATCGCTCGGCCAACCAGCCGCTCGTTCTTGAACGGACCGTACATGTCGGCTGTGTCGAGGAAGTTGAGGCCCAGCTCGGCCACCTCGAGCCCCTGCCGTCCAAGCTTCCGCTTATGCATTCTTCCTCCTGGCCATTGTCGACGACGCAAAAGGCGACGGCGACGCCGCGAGACGCCGCCGTCTTCCACGCACACCTCGATGTTTAGGCGCCGTCGAAAACCGGCGCCGGCCGAGCGATACTCAGTCGGTCCCGCTCATGGTGGCATCCCGCTTGGCCTTGAACTCTGTGCCCTCCATCCAGTTGGGGAAGGTGGTTTCGCCGGCCAGGCGGAAACCTATGGCAAAGACCAGCTGGATGTCCTCGATGGCGCCGCTCAAATCCCACGACGGTTCGTACTCATCGGATGGTTTGTGGTAATGCTCGGCGATCCACTGATCCTTCTTTTGCTGCGTCCACTCCACGCCATGCTCCACATGGTCGCTCCCCGTATCCGTATAGAGAGCGGGGATGCCCTGCTTCGCCAGCGGGAAGTGGTCCGATCGATAGAAGTAGCCTTTCTCGGCTTCGGGATCCGGCACCACCGTTCGGTTCTGGCCGGCGGCCGCCTGGGCCAAATACCCGTCCAGCTCCGAGTTCCCGTAGCCGACGACCACGATATCCCGCATGGGACCGTAAATGTTCAGGCCATCGATGTTGATAGCGGCGACGGTCTTCTCGGGCGGATAGATGGGATTGGCCGCGTAATAGGCCGAGCCCAGCAAACCCTGCTCCTCCGCCGTGGTCGCAAAGAAGAGGATAGAGCGGCTCGGCGCGGTCGGCAGCGATGCATACGCTTGGGCCAGCTCGAGCAGCGCGGCCGTGCCGCTCGCGTTGTCGAGGGCGCCGTTGTAGATCTGGTCGCC
>CAYGCC010000425.1:0-3304 GCA_964348165.1 uncultured Gemmatimonadota bacterium
GCCAGCAGGAACACGGCGCCGAGCGCCAGACCGATGAATCGTCTCATAACTCCCTCCTCAAGGGTTGAAGTACTACTAGCGCGAGCAGGCGCCGAATGGGCGCCGGACATTCGGCGGGGCTCACGGGTTGAATCCGGTAACGTGCTCATGGCAGTTGGTGCATGTTGCGCCGTTCTGGTGGTGGTTGTTCGAGGTCAAATCAGCGTCGTAATGGTGTCGGTCGAGATCCCAGTTGGCGTGGCAGACGTCGCAGACGTTGTCCCAAGCCCCATCCGGCTGTGGGTAGCCGGGGACGCCATTCGGACCTTCCTGGTCGCAGAATGAGAAATCTCCGCTCAGGTTCTCGAAGACGACCTGGCGCGGACCACCACCACCAACGGTAAGGGTGTCGCCGGGCGGAGTGATTTCAGCCAGAACCAGCTTCAGGTTCTGGTTGCCACGCCAGTTCGTCGGATTGTCGTGAGGGTCGTGACAGTTGTCGCAGGTGACCCGGAACGGAGCGCAGCAGCTGTTCATGTTATCGTTCCGGTGCACGTCCACTTCGATCGCGATCCCGCCGGGGCCGTGACAGCTCAGGCAGGTCGCCTCGACGCTCGCTTCATTCAGCAACGGGTTCGATACGCCGCTGTGAAGACCGTGACAGTACGTGCACTCATGGTTCGGGTTGAGCGCCACCGACGCCGCCGCATCCCCGCTCTCGAGCCCGAATACCAGGCCCACACCCCCTGCCACGATCAGAGCCAGGATACCCGCGAGCCATTTCATTGGACCGGACCTCCGAGGCTGAAGACCTCCAATCGGCGGGGGCGGTTGTTCGTCACGAACACGCTCTGGCTCTCATCCAGCACGACGTCCAGCGGCAGCCAGAGCTGGCCCGGATCCGATCCGAAGCTGCCCAGCGTCCCAAGGGTGGCTCCCGTCTCTCGGTCCAGCAGGAGCACCTCCCCCGCGACCGCCTCCACGACCAGAATCCGGCCGGTACCATCAACCGCCAAACCCTGCGGTCGCGAGAACCGCTGGCCGATCATCCCGGCCTTACCCGAGATGGTTTTCAAGTGGGTGCCATCGTAGGCGTAGATCTTCACGCCCGGGGGGGAGCTGGATTGAGCCGGCTCACCATAGTCGCTAACCAGTACCTCAAGCCGGTCTGGGTCGACGGCGATACCCGTGGGATTCTGCAAAAAGACTTCGCCCGGCCCGGGGCCAGAGATCGTGTGGAGCGCCCTCCCGTCCCTCAGCGCGAAGACTTTGACCGTGGCTGCTTCGCCGTCCAGGACGAAGGCGAGATTGGCTTGGCTGTCTGCGGCGATATCGGTCGGGTCGCTGATCGTGCCTGAGCCCCCCAACGAATAGAGCCACCGACCGTTCGAGCTTCGATAGACATCCACGCTACGGGTGGAAGCGTTCCCGACCAGCAGTCGACTGCCCTTGGTCCAGGCCACACCCAGCGGTTGCCCCGGCACCGAGAATGCGGTGACGATCGTCGCTCCGCCCGCGTCGGCCTCGACCTCGACGATCGCTTGGGCGACGAAGTCGGAAACGTAGAACGTCCCCCTCTTTCCCGACGTGATCCGAACCGGCGAGACAAAGCCACTGGGTGAGACTTGGACGAGGTTGGGCTGGCGCCCGGAAAGCACCGGAAGGTCGCCGGTTGGGGTATCGGCTTCTCGTGGATCGTGACAGGCCGCGACTACCAGGAAGGTGAGAGTTGCGCTCACCCAGGTGGCGGTTGATGCATGTCGAAACCGCATAAGGTCCTCGTGAATAGCGCTTTAGCGGCTTGTTGAGCTATGGGGGAGCTGAAAAGCGATCCGCTCTGCCAGATCTGGATAGCCGGAATCACTATCAGTTCACGGCGGGTCGCTATGAAAATGTCGCAATAGTCATTCCGCGACCTGGGTCTGGAATGAGCTGGACGCCGAACTTTATGTGGCAGCTCAAGTTAGAGCTTCAGAACTTGAATGATGGACCGCAGGTCGCGGTGGCTCTGTGGAGCGATCAGAGCGAGGGGGAGCGGCAATCTGCCTCTATGCGGGGATAATGACGCTGAGCGCAGATTGGGGCGGATTGCGACAGGCGGGTCTTCATGGAATGAGATCGAGTCTCAATCTCTTTCGCCACGCTTTTTCAACTGGCCTGTCGTATCCCGCGTACGGCTCCGCGCTTAGCGGTCACTCGTCTTCGTAAGAACCGCGAGCGGGTGCGACGGCGAACGGCACCGCAATCGAGAGAGGGGAAAACTGAATGTTCGCGCTGAAGACTGTCCTGGTTTCTGGTCGCCGCCTTTCTCTCATGCCGCGCCTCGCACCTGCCGGCTGCCGATTTTGCCGCGAAGCCAGCCGTCAGGAGATCCGTTACAGCGAGGTGCCATCCGCGCACGTGTTGCTCCGTGAGTGGGCTGCGGACGCTTTGTCTAGATCGAGGCGGGACAAGTGGCCGCAATTGACCCCTCGGCTCCGGGGTTGAGAATGACAATTTTCGTTCCGCTCACGCGAAACGCCTTGTGTCTACGACGCCCGGCCCCTCCCGCGCTATGCAACAACGCGCATGCATTAACCCGGTGTTGGCGACGAGCGAGGCCACTAGAGAGGGCCAGGTCCGGCGGCCCCGGCCCTTTCCCACTTTGGGTTCTTTCTAGCGGACGGTCACGTTCAGATCCAGGTCGTTTCTTCGGCGATTACAACGGGATCAGCGCCTACAGCGGCCGTGTCGCCTGTTTATGGATCCACGCGACCCCAGAGGGCCAACGTGCTCCGGGCGACGGTTCTGGATTTCCGTGGCAGATAAACTTACCCGCGACGAGGGCCAGACCCTGCGGGCCTGGCCCTCTCGGAGGTCGCGAGTGGAGCGCTTGGCTATCGAACTTTCACCGTCTTCGTTCGTGTTTCGGTGTCTATGTCGTCCGTGAGCCAGACCTCGACTATGTACTCTCCCGGCGCCGAGAAGATGTAGTCGCAGAGGCTCGGTCCCAGGACCTCTCTTCCCGGCCCGTCGCCTGGATCATCGGTCACCAGCTTCTCGCAGACTTTCCCGGATCCTTGCACGAACAGCTCGGCAAGGGCGTCGCCCGGCTCCGTGCCAACGTTCTTGTATCGGATATGGGTCACCAGCGGGTCACCGACCTTGGCGTGCTCTACCCGCATACCTTTCAGCTCGTACGTGACCTGGCCTGTGGGAGGAGGTGGACTGATCGTGGCCGTCGTCGCGTCCGTATCGGTCGCGCCGCCGTCATCCGTCACCGTCAGTGTCACATCGTAGGTCCCCGCCGCCGCATACGTGT
Organism: uncultured Gemmatimonadota bacterium; assembly: GCA_964348165.1. Taxonomy (GTDB): domain Bacteria; phylum Gemmatimonadota; class Gemmatimonadetes; order Palauibacterales; family KS3-K002; genus CAYGAJ01. The sequence goes on from CAYGCC010000425.1 coordinate 3,281, forward strand.
GCGTCGGGCTCACCCCCGTCCCCG
>CAYGCC010000426.1:0-3020 GCA_964348165.1 uncultured Gemmatimonadota bacterium
GGCGGTGGAACGCTCGCTGGAGCGTCTCGCGCAGGCAGCGGAACGCGACGAGAACTTGATGGAGCCGATGCTCGAGGCGGTGCGGGCCTACGCCACGCTCGGTGAGATCCGTCACGCGCTGGAGCGGATCTACGGACGGTTCCGCGAGCCCGTGTTCTTTTAGCCTGTCCGGCCACGGGTACACGTGCCCGAAGTTCGACATAACCCGCTGACCGGCGATCGGGTGATCGTGGCGCCCGAGCGGGCGACGCGACCCCAGGCGCAGCGCCCGCAGGGGACGCGAGAAACGCTTCTCACCTTCGACCCCGCCTGCCCGTTTTGCCCTGGCAACGAGGCCCGGACACCGCCCGAGCTGTTCCGTCACCCTCCGACGCCTGAGAGCGGACCCGATTGGAGCGTACGCGTCGTGCCGAACAAGTATCCGGCGTTCGGCCTCGACGCTGGAACGGTCGCAAAGGGCTCTGAAAGTCCGCTCGGGCACGCGGAACCGGCCGTGGGTCGTCACGAGGTGATCATCGAGACACCGGTGCACAACCGCGACCTGACGGCGCTAGGTGACGACGACATGCTCGAGGTGATGCGCACGTATCGGGCGCGCTACGCCGCGGCCGCCGCCGAGGAACGGGTCCGGCACATCCTCATCTTCCGGAACTTCGGACGCATGGCGAACGCCTCGCTCGAGCACCCACACTCGCAGTTCGTGGGGCTGCCGTTTGTGCCGCCACGCATCGCCGGGCGCCTGGAGCGCTCGCGCCGCTATCGCCGGGAGCAAAAGGGCACGTTGCTGCTCGATATGGTGGCCGAGGAGGTGCGACGCGAGCTACGTCTGGTGGAGGCGACGGACCGCCTGGCCAGCTTCGCCCCCTACGCCGCCAACCACGACTTCGAGGCCTGGGTCGCGCCCCGCGTTCCCGTGCCGCCCTTCGAGGCCACCGACGACGAGACGCTGGCCGGGCTGGGGCGGGCCTTGCAGCGGGCGCTGGCCGCCCAGGACGCGGCGCTGGGTCACCCCGACTACAACTTCCTCCTCCACACCGCGCCGCTGGAAGAGGGGGCGGCGGACGTGCTCCCCTGGTATGTCCAGATCGTCCCTCGAGTGACGGTGACCGCGGGGTTCGAGCTGGGGCTGGGCGTCCACATCCTGATCACCAGCCCGGAGACCGCGGCACAGCGACTGCGGGAAGGCCTCTCCAAGGTTGCCGGGCTCTGAGCGGCCAGATATTATCCGTCGCGAGCCTCGACCGAGCATCCACACTTCATAACGTTATGGCGGAACGGAAGATACGCGTACTGGTAGGCAAGCCGGGGTTGGACGGTCACGACCGGGGAGCGAAGGTCGTGGCGGCGGCGCTGCGTGATGCCGGCATGGAGGTGATCTACACCGGCCTGCACCAGACGCCCGATCAGATTGTCAAGGCGGCGATTCAGGAAGACGTCGATGTCGTGGCGCTCTCCATCCTGTCCGGCGCTCACATGACCCTCTTCCCCAAGGTGGTGAAGCTGCTGGCCGAGCAGGGCGCCGACCATGTGCTGGTGACCGGCGGCGGCATCATCCCCTCGGGGGACATCGAGAAGCTGCAGAAGATGGGGGTGGGGCGGCTGTTCGGGCCGGGCACGCCCACCACCGAGGCGGTGGAGTACATCCGCAGCTGGTTCGCCGAGAATCGACCCGACGACGATGCCGACTGAGGCAGGCGTCCGCGACCTCGGAGGCGGCAGGCCGACGCTGCAGTCCGGGGGCGGATCGTGAGCACGGCGCAGGAGTCGCGGATGCGCCGGCTGGCCGAAGAGCTGGAGGCGCTGGAGAGCAAGCTGCGGCTGGGCGGCGGTCCGAAGAAGATCGAGCGGCAACACGCCGACGGGAAGTTGACGGCCCGCGAGCGGCTCGCCCTACTGTTCGACCCCGGCTCCTACTTTCAGGAAGTGGGGCTGCTCGTCGCTCACGACCGCTACGACGGGGCGGCTCCCAGCGCCGGCGTCGTCACCGGGGTCGGTGTGGTTGAGGGTCGTGAGGTGGTGGTCGTCGCCAACGACGCCACGGTGAAGGCGGGATCCTGGTGGCCGGAGACGATCAGCAAGATGCTCCGCGCCCAGGAGATCGCCATGCGCTGCCACGTCCCCATCGTCTACCTGGTGGACTCGGCGGGGGTCAACCTGCCCTACCAGGGCGGCGTCTTTCCCGGCCACTACGGAGCGGCGCGGATCTTCTACTACAACTCGCTGATGCGCCGCTACCTGCGCGTGCCGCAGATCGCGGCGGTGATGGGCCCCTGCATCGCCGGCGGCGCCTACCTGCCGGCGCTCTCCGACGTGATGTTCATGGTGAAGGGGACCAGCTTCATGGGGCTGGGCGGCCCCAACCTGGTGAAGGGCGCCACCGGCCAGACGGTGGACGCCGAGACGCTGGGCGGCGCCGACACCCACACGCAGATCTCCGGCGTGGCCCATTACGAGTCGGAGAACGATGAGGACTGCGTCGAGAGCATCCGCGATTACATCGCCAATCTGCCGCCCGCCGTCGGCATCCCGGTCAAGCGCACGCAGCCGCAGCCTCCCACCCGGCCGCTTGAAGACATCTACGACCTGATCCCCAGTGATCATCGGGCGGGCTACGACATGCGAGCGGTGCTGGGTTGCATCGTCGACGAAGGCGAATTCCGCGAGTTCCAGCCGGAGCATGCGCGGGAGATGATCTGTGTGGACGCGCGAATCGGCGGCATCCCGGTGGGCATCCTGGCGAACGAGCGCGGGATCATCCCCGACAAGAAGGGCGGCGCTCCGCGCTTCGGCGGCATCATCTATACGGAGAGCGCCGAGAAGTGCGCCTACTACATGGAGACGTGCGATCGTCACCGCCGGCCGCTCGTCTACATCCAGGACGTCTCGGGCTTCATGGTGGGGACCGAGGCGGAACACTCGGGGATCATCCGGGCGGGCGCCCGCATGGTCGAGGCGATGTCCGGGGCCACGGTGCCGAAGATCGTGCTCACCGTGAACCACGCCAGCGGCGCCGGCTACTA
>CAYGCC010000427.1:0-2848 GCA_964348165.1 uncultured Gemmatimonadota bacterium
CGAAGCACGTGACCTATTTCTGACCTGTCCTTGGGGCCCGTCCGTGCGCGACCCGACCTTGAGTCGTAGACGTCAGCGGAGATGAGCGGCGAGCTGCTGAGCGTACGTTCCGCTTCTGAGCTCGACGCGGTGCTGCAGGCGCGGCCCGGACTGCGGCGGCCGCGCGGCCGGGTCGCGCTCGAGATCCCGGCACTAGGGGAGGCGGAACGGGGGCGCTGGGAGCGGCTCATCAACCGGCACTATCGGGCCTGCGGCTGCGAGGCGGGCGCGGCGATGACCGTGCTGTCGGTCGTCGCGTACGGTGTCTACCTGTTCCTGGGTGGTGGGCTGTCGGCGCGGGGGCCGCTGAAGGTGGTTGCGCTGGGTATCGCCGTCGTGCTGGCCGCGGCGGTGATCGGCAAGGGTCTCGGCCTGCTGTACGCGCGGCTCCGCCTGCTGGGTCTGGTCGCGGCTCTGCGTCGGCGGCTCGGCTAGCGCGCCCGTAGAGTCACCGCGAATGGGGTGTGAAGGGGCTGCGCTCTCGGTGCGGAACGCAGCCCCTGGGTAGCACTGGGCCGGAAGCCGGCTCAGCACACGCTGGCCCCAGCCTTACCTATCAGGTCTGCTCCATCACATTGCCGTCGCCGTCGATCTCGCGCACCGGCCCGATGCCCAGCTCGCGGATCGCCGGCTCGATCTGCTCCTTATCGCCGACCACCACCCAGACGACCTTGTCGGGATAGAGCGTCTTCTCCGCCGCCGCCTGCACCTGCGACAGGTTGAGCGAGCGGATCTTGCCGGCGTACGTGTCGAAGTGATCGTCGGGATAGCCGAAGCGCACCATCTCGCCGATCGAGTTGATCACCGCGTTGTTCGTCTCCCACTGGCCCGGCAGCGTCAGGGTCTGTGACTTGACCGCCAGGTCCAGCTCGTCCGGCGTCGCCGGCCGGTCGCTGGTGATCCCGTTCAGCTCGCTTGAGATCTCCTGCATCGACTCCTTCGTCTTGTCGCTCTGCACGGGCGCGTAGACGATGAACGGCCGCTGGCCCCGCGCGTCCCAGAACAGGCTGCCGGCGCCGTACGACCAGTGCTTGCCCTCACGCAGGTTCATGTTGATGCGGGCGCTGAACTCGCCGCCCAGGATGGTGTTCATCGTCTCGATCGCGACCTCGTCCGGGTTCGCCTTCAGCGGCGCCACGTGCGCGGCGAGGATGACCGACTGGATGGCGCCGGGCCGGTTCATGATGTAGACCTCCTGGCCCGGCTTCTGCGCCACCTGCGCCAGGTTCTTCTCCGGCACGCCGCCCGATCGCCAGTCCTTGAACAGCCGCTCCAGCTTCGGCTGCAGTTCCGCCATCGTCGCGTCACCCACCACGACCAGCGTGGCGTTGTTCGGCTTGAACCAGGTCTGGTGGAAGGTCCGCATGTCTTCCCGGGTCATGCGCTGCACCGACTCCTCGGTGCCCGAGCCGGTGGCCGGGTTGCCGTAAGCGTGGCCCTCGCCGTAGAGCAGGCCCGGAAAGATCCGCAGCGCCACGGCGATGGGGCTCGCCTTCTCCTGCTGGATCTGGGCCAGCCGCTGCTTCTTCAGCCGCTGGAAGTCGGCCTCGGGGAAGGCGGGGTTGAGGATCACGTCGGCGAAGATGTCGAGGGACGCGTCCAGGTTCTCCTTCAAGGCCGAGAGGCTGACGATCGACTGGTCGAGGTCCGAGAACGTGCCCAGCGACGCGCCCAGCATCTGCAGCTCCTCGCTGATCTCCAGGGCGCTCCGCTTCTTCGTCCCTTCGTCCAGCATCGTCAACGCCAGGCTGGCCGTGCCCGGCACGCCGTGCTGGTCGGCGGCGTAACCCGCGTCCACCAGCAGCCGGAAGGTGACCGTCGGCACCGCGTGGCGCTCCGCCAGGATGACCTTGAGGCCGTTGGACAGGGTGGCGCGCTGCAGGTCGGGGAAGCGTGCCGCCGGCGGCTCGCCCGCACCGGGGAGCTCGGAGCGGTCCACATCCGTCGCCAGGGTCTTGTACTCGGGGAAGGGATGCACTTCCAGGTTGTAGACGCCGTCGGACAGCCAGCGCTGCGCCGCGCCCTTCAGGTCGGCGGCGGTGGCGCCCGCCACCCGCGCCAGGGTCTTCTTGTAGAAGTCGGGTGTTCCGCCGTAGACCTGGTTCGCCGCCAGGACGTCGGACTTGCCGCCGAAGCCGCCGATCCGCTCGATCCCGCGGATGAAGTTGGCCCGGTACTGCGTCTTCACGCGCCGCATCTCCTGGGGCGTCGGGCCCTCGGCGAGCAGGCGGGCCAGCTCTTCGTCGATGGCGCGCTCCACGTCGGCCAGCTCGGCGTCGGGGCGCGCCGTCCCGATGATGTAGACCTGGCTGCCGATCTCCCGCAGGTCGATGAACGCGTTCACGGTCGTAGCGATCTGGTCGTCGTAGACCAGCCGCTTGTAGAGGCGTGAGGTCTTGCCGCTGGCGAGCACGTCGGTCACCAGGTCGAGATAGACGGCGTCCGCCGTCCCCCACTCGGGCACGTTCCAGACCTTATAGATGCGCGCGTGGGGCACCCGGTCCTGCATGATCTGGCGATGGGACCCGCTGCGCTTGGAGACCCACGCCTGGTGCTTGGTCACCGGCGGACCCGATGGGATGTCGCCGAAGTACTTCTCGACCTGCCGCTTGGCCGTCTGCGCGTCGATGTCGCCGGCGACGGCGATCACCGCGTTGGCCGCGCCGTAGTAGGTCTTGAACCACTCCTGCACGTTCTCGAGGCTGGCGGCGTCCAAATCCTCCATCGAGCCGATCACGCTCCAGGAATACGGGTGGCCCTTCGGGTAGGTGTTCTCGGCGATCGTGATCCAGGCGCGGCCGTAGGGCTG
>CAYGCC010000428.1:0-24121 GCA_964348165.1 uncultured Gemmatimonadota bacterium
TCGGTTCGCCATGCGCTGAAGCGCTGCGACCTGCTGATCCTGGAAGCGAACCACGACGACGTGATGCTGCGGACCGGCCCCTACCCCTGGTCGGTGATCAGCCGGATCGCTGGCCGTCATGGCCACCTGTCGAATCGGGCCGCGGCGGAGCTGGGGGTCGAGCTCTGTCACCCGGGGCTGGGCGGCGTCGTGCTCGCCCACCTGAGCCAGGAGTGCAACGAGCCGGCGCTGGCCGCCGAGGCGGTGGGGGCCGCGCTCAAGCGGCGTGGTTTCGACGGTCCGCTCCGCGTGGCCCTGCAGGACGAGCCGCTGCCCGAGCTCGACGTCACGGAGCTGGCCGCGGCGGTGCGCACGCCGCAGCTCGGTCTCTTCTAGTTCGTCGGTTACAGGTCGGCGACGGGGGTCCTCCCGCTTCACCGTTCGCGGCGCGGGGACGGGGTCGATGGCCCGGCCGTGCCGGGCCGCTCGCGAGTTAACGCTCTGGAGGACCCCCGTCGCCTCCCAGCCACCTGACCAGCCCGCGACCGAAACTGGGCCCGACCGGTCCGCTGCAACTCGTGACTTCGCGGCTCGGCTGCGAACCCTTTCGTGGAGCGGATGTATGGCGCGGCGGACGATCGCATGCGCGTGCCGATACCGACGCTAGGTCTCGACCCTTCAGGTCCAGCGGAGTTCTGCGGGCGAGAGTACGCCCGTGTCCGATCCCGGGAGTTGGATCGAGGCCCAAACGACCATCCGTTCGAAAACCTCAAGGGAAGTGAACAGCGGCGGGCGCGGATCACCGATAACTGGGTTAACGGCTACTGGGCGAGCAAGGGGGAGGCGACGGAGGTCCTCCGTCGCCTCCCCGCCCCGACCGTAAGCGGAGACCTAGTTGCCGGTGAGACGCAGCACGTCGCTGGTCACCACCCAGACCATCAGCGCTAGGATCAGGATGAACCCCACCTGGCTGAGGCGCGCCCGCGCCTGCAACGACAGCGCGCGCCCGCGCACCGCCTCGACCGCCAGGAACACCAGGTGGCCACCATCGAGGATCGGGATCGGCAGCAGGTTCAGCACCGCCAGGTGTACGCTCAGGATCGCCATGAACCCGATGAAGGCCAGCAGTCCCGACCGCGCGAAGCGCCCTGAGTACTGGGCGATGAGGATGGGGCCACCCAGATCGCGGGGCGACGCCTGCCCGGTGAGTAGCTGACCGATGAAGCTCACCACGAGGCCGGACATCTCCACCGTGCGCTCGAACCCCGCGCCCAGCGAGCTCAGAGGACTCAGGGCTCGCAGGGGGTCGTCGGTCTCCAGCATCACGCCGATCCGACCGAAACTGACCGCAGTGTCGGTGCCGGCTTCGTCCGTCAAAACTGTGTCGAAGGGGATGATCTGGGTCGTCAGCTCGAGTTCGCGGCCCCCGCGGACCAGCCGCAAGCTCACCGTCTGACCAGGCCGCTCGGCGACGTAACTAGAAAACTCGGGCCAGAGATCGACTTCGTTGTCGTCAACCGCCACGATCAGGTCGCCCGGTTGCACGCCCGCCTCCGCCGCCGGCCAGCCCTCCTCCACGGCGCCGATGAGCGGCGCGTAGGCCGTGTAGTAGATGATCCCGGCGAAGGCGAAGACCGCGAACAGGAAGTTCATGATCACGCCCGCCGAGATCACCACGGCCCGGGTGCCCACCGACTTCGAGTCGAAGCGCCGTTCCGGCGGCACCTCGAGATCGTCCTTCCCACCCTCCAGCTTCTCCAGCGCCTCCTCTTCGCCCATCCCGGCCATTTTCACGTAGCCGCCCAGCGGCAGTGCCGAGAGCACGTACTCGGTCTCGCCGATCCTCACGCCCCATACCTTGGGGCCGAGGCCGACCGAGAAACGCGGCACCGCGATGCCAGCCAACTTGGCGGTGACGAAGTGGCCCAGCTCGTGGACCACGATCAGAACGCCGAGGACGATGACGAAGGCGAGGATCGAGCTCATCTAGTCTAACCGGTTTGACATTTTTGCGATTCTCTGCGCGCTGGCCCGGGCGGCCTCGCGTGCCCAACCGTCGACGCGCTGCACACACGCCAGCGTCTTCACTTCCTCCACGCTGTGCTCGCCCAGCACCGTGCCGATCACATCGGCGATCCGGTTGAACGGCAGGCGCTCACCCAAGAAGGCGGCGACGGCTTCTTCGCTCGCCGCGTTGAACACAGCCGGCGCCGTCCCGCCCCGTAGCGCCGCCTCGCGCCCCAACTCGAAGGCCGGGAACCGGCCGGGTGGAACCGGCTCGAAGGTGAGCGATCCGATCTCCGCCAGATCCAACGACGGCGTCTCCAGCGGCAGCCGCTCCGGATAGGTCAGCGCGTAGAGCACCGGGACGCTCATCGTCGGTTGACCCAGCTGGGCAAGCACCGAGCCGTCCCAGAACTCGACCAGCGAATGAACGATCGACTGCGGGTGGATCACCACCGCCACGCGGTCGTACGGCATGCCGAACAGATAATGCGCCTCCACCACCTCCAGCGCCTTGTTCACCAGCGTCGCAGAATCTACGGTGATCTTGGCCCCCATGTTCCATGTCGGGTGGCGGAGCGCCTCATCCGGCGTGACTCCGGCCAGCTCGAGCGGATCGCGCTGCCGGAAGGGACCGCCCGACGCCGTCAGCACGATCCGGCGCACGCTTTCCCGGTTCGCCCCCTCCAGACACTGGAAGACGGCGCTGTGCTCGCTGTCCACGGGGATCAGCTCGCCGCCCTTCTCGCCCAAAGCCCGCATGACCAGCGGCCCACCCACCACCAGCGACTCCTTGTTCGCCAACGCCAACCGCTTCCCCGCCCTCAAGGCCGTTAACGTCGGCTCGAGTCCCGCGGCTCCCACCAGCGCGTTGACCACGATCTCCGCGTCAGGGTGAGACGCCGCCTCCAGCACCGCCTCGCGCCCAAGCGCCAGACGCGTACCCGGCCAGCGATCGGGCAGCGCGGGATCACCATCCGCCAGCACCGCCAGCTCGGGCCGATGCTCGCGCACCTGCTCGAGCAACATTTCGGCGCTGCGATGGGCGGTCAGCGCCACGACCCGAAAACGGTCGGGAAAGGCGCGGATCACCTCCAGCGTCGTTTGACCGATCGAGCCGGTCGAGCCGAGTACCGCCACACCGCGCACGCTCGTCAGACCCCCAGAATCCAGAGCACGGCGTAGGCGACTGGAAGCGCGAACAAGAGCGAGTCGATTCGGTCCAGCACGCCGCCGTGTCCCGGGATCAAGTTTGAAGAGTCCTTCACGCCGCAATCACGCTTGAAACGAGACTCAAAAAGATCGCCCGCCTGACCCGCCAGCGCCACGGCGGCGCCCAGAACCAGCGCCCCGGCAGCGCTCAGCGTCCAAGATACCAGCGACCGGGTGAGCCCCACGTACAGAATCGCTCCGCCTGCCGTCGCCGCCAGGCCGGCGACCGCGCCCTCCCACGTCTTGGCCGGGCTGATTCGCGGCGCCAGCTTGTGGCGACCGACGGCCCGGCCAACGAAGTAAGCGGCGGTATCGCCCAGCCAGGTGATCGCCACCGGGAGGAAAAGAATGGCGGCGCCACGCAGCCCCGGGGCGCTCGCGTCCAGCCCGCGCAGCCACACGCCATGCGACAGCAGGACGCCGGGGTAGGCGGCGGCGAAGACCGTGACCATCACCGTCTGTCCGGGCGCTGTACGCGGATCGGTGAGCAGCATCAACGCCGTCGCGACGGATAACGTAACCGCGGTCCCCCAGATGACGAAGCCCGAGGCCGAGGTCACGACCGCCAGCACCACGTAGGCCAGCGCCAATAGCGCCGCGACGCCCGGCGACGCCGGCGTTCCCGCCCCTCGGTACATGGCGCAAAATTCCCAGGCCGCCAGCCCGGCGAATATCGCCAGGAGGCCGGCGATCCAATAGCCGCCCAGATAGATGGCGGCCAGCGCGATCGGGATGCCGACGAGCGCGACGAGGACTCGCTTGGTTAGCTCGCCGCCGGGACGACCCATCAGACCGAGATCTTACCGAACCGACGTTCCCGTTTCCGATACTCGAGAATCGCCTCGAAGAGGTGCTCGCGGGTGAAGTCGGGCCAAAGGACCGGCGTGCTGTAGAGCTCCGTGTAGGCCACCTGCCAGAGCAGGAAGTTCGAGATCCGATACTCGCCCGACGTCCGGACCAGCAGGTCCGGATCGGGCCAGGGCGCCGTGTACAGCTCGCGTCGCACCGCGTCATCATCGATCTCTGCCGCGCTAAGCTCGCCAGCCTGCACCCGCTCGGCCAGCCGGCGTGCCGCGCGAACCAGCTCGGCGCGACCGCCGTAGCTGATGGCGACGACGAGCTGCATGCGGTCGCCGCCCCGGGTCGCCTCGCTGATGGAGCGAATGGCGGCACGCGCCGGTGCGTCGAGGCGCTCGATCTCACCGACCACGTGCACCTCCACCTTGTTCCGCACCAGATCCGCGGCTTCGGACTTCGCGTACTCTCGGAGGAGCGACATGAGGAAGGCGATCTCGCGAACGGGGCGCTGCCAGTTCTCCTGCGAAAAGGCGTAGAGGGTCATCACCTGCAGGCCCGCCTCAACGCCGCCTTCCACGGCCTCGCGCACGGCCTTCATGCCCGCCCGGTGCCCTTCCTGACGCGCCAGGCCGCGCTCGCGCGCCCAGCGGCCGTTGCCATCCATGATGATCGCCACGTGCCGCGGCAACTCTCTGGGGGGCAGCTGCTTGATCTGTTGGAGGAGCTGAGAGGACATCGGTCTCGTGACGGCGTCGGCCGGCCGGCGGTTTCTCTCGATCCGTCCCGAAGCCTCAGACCTCGAGGACTTCCGCTTCTTTGGCTTTCAGGAGCGCATCGATCTGCTCGACATACTTGTCGGTCAGCTTCTGTACCTCGTCCAGCAGCCGGTGGCCCTCGTCCTCGGAGACATCGCCGTCCTTCATCTTCGCCTTGATATCGTCGTTGGCGGCGCGGCGGGCGGTGCGCAGCGACACCCGTCCCTCTTCCGCCATCTTGTGGAGCACCTTGACCAGCTCCTGCCGGCGTTCCTCGTTGAGCGGCGGGATCGGCACGTGGATGACCGTCCCATCGTTCGATGGGTTCAGTCCCAGGTCGGCGCTGCGGATCGACTTCTCGATCGGGCCCATGAGGCTCTTGTCCCACGGCTGGACGACCAGCAACCGGGGCTCCGGCGCGCTGATCGTGGCCAGCTGCTCCAGCGGCATCTGTGTCTCGTACGCGTCGATCTTGACGTGTTCGAGCAGCGCCGGCGAAGCTTTGCCCGTTCGCACCGTGGCAAACTCACGCCGCATCGCCTCCAGCGCCTTATCCATCCGGGACCGGGTCTCTTTGACGGTGTTCATGCGCTCACCTCGGCGGAAATCAAGGTGCCCACCCTATCGCCGCGCGCCGCTGCCAGCACGGCGCCCGGTCGCTGGATGTTCAGCACGACAACGGGCAGGTCGTTGTCTTTGCAGAGCGAGATCGCCGTCGTATCCATGACGCCCAGCTCGCGCGTCATCACTTCTAGGAAAGAAATCTCGGGAATCAACTCCGCGGTGGGGTCGGTGAGCGGGTCGGCCGAGTGCACGCCATCCACCTTGGTCGCCTTGATGATCAGCTCGGCCTCCATCTCGATCGCCCGCAGCACCGCGGCGGTATCCGTCGAAAAGTACGGGTTGCCGGTTCCCGCCGCAAAGAGGACCACCCGGCCTTTCTCCAGATGCCGCAGCGCGCGCCGGCGGATGTAGGGCTCCGCCAACTGCTCCATACGGATCGCCGTGAGCACACGGTTCTCGACGCCTTTCTTCTCCAGCATGTCCTGGATGGCGAGGGCGTTGATCACCGTGGCCAGCATGCCCATGTAGTCGGCGGACACCCGATCCATGCCGCCCTGCGCCGCCGTCGCCCCGCGCACGATGTTGCCGCCACCGACCACCAGCCCCAGGGCGACGCCCGCGTCGCGGACTTGCTTGATCTGCTCCGTCAGCCGGTCCACCGCGTCGAGCGAGATGCCGACTCCCTCGCTCCCGGCAACGGACTCGCCCGAGAGCTTGAGCAGGATTCGGTGGTACTTCAGCGCTGAGCTATCCGACACTCACTCACCCACTTTGAAACGTGCGAAGCGGCCGACCGCGATCTTCTCACCGAGCTGTCCCTGCGTCTCGGCGATGCGGTCGGCGACGGCGATTTCTGGGTTCTTCACGTACTTCTGTTCGAGCAGCGTCCGCTCCTCGAAGAACTTGCGCAGCTTGCCCTCGACGATCTTCTCGGCCACATGGTCCGGCTTGCCCTGCTCCTTGACTTGAGCCAGGAAGATGGCGCGCTCGCGCTCCACGACTTCTTGAGGCACGTCCTCACGCGAGACCGCGATCGGATCCGACGCCGCGACCTGCATGGCCAGGTCGCGGGCCAGCTCCTGGAACTGTTCGGTCCGCGCCACGAAGTCCGTCTCGCAGTTGAGCTCGAGCAGCACACCCACGTTGCGCGAATGGTGGATGTACGACTCGACCACGCCTTCCTTCGCCTCGCGGCCGACCCGCTTCTCGGCCGCGGCCGCGCCTTTCTTGCGCAGCCATTCGACCGCGGCTTCCAAGTTGCCGCCGTTCTCCTGTAGGGCGCGTTTGCAATCCATCATCCCGGCGCCCGTTCGATCCCGCAGAGCTTTTACGTCTGTCGCCTTTATTTCTGCCATGCTCGTTGTATCGGTTGGTCGTGTCTCGTCTTATTTTTCTCGCGTCTACTAAAAGGGCCACCGAAGTGGCCCCGCCCACGTCATTCTTCTTCCGAGCCGTCCCCGGTGTCGCTCTCCGCGGGCGCCTCCTCCTCCTCGCCCTCACCACCCGGGCGGTGCGCCGCGATCACCTCCGGCTTGGGCCGACGCCGCTTGCGCGAACGTCGAGCCGGGCGCCCCTCGGTGACCGCCACCGCTACGTCGCTCGAATAGGTGAAGACCTCTTCCTCCTCCTCGGCGGCCGCCGCGGCGCGCAGCTCCGCCGGCACTTCGGCCATCGCGGCCTGGACCGTATCGGCGATCTCCTTGGTGATCAGCGACACCGAGCGGATCGCATCATCGTTGCCGGCGATGGGCACGGTGAGCTTATCGGGATCCGCGTTGGTGTCAGCGATCGCTATGACCGGGACCTCCAGTTTGTTGGCCTCGGCCACCGCGATATACTCTTTGCGCGAGTCCACCACGAACAGACAGCCGGGTAACCGGGCCATGTCCTTGATTCCGGAAAGGTAACGGTCCAGCTTCTCGCGCTCACGATCGAGCAGCAGCTTCTCCTTCTTCGTGTAGAACTCGAAGGCGCCTTCCTCAGCGCCCCGCTCCAGCTCTTTCAGTCGCCGGATGTTCTTCTTGATCGTCTGGAAGTTCGTCAGCATGCCGCCCAGCCAGCGCTCGGTCACATAGAAGGCGTCACAGCGCTCGGCCTCGGCGCGGATGATGTCGCTGAGCTGCGGCTTGGTGCAGACGAAGAGAACCGTGCCGCCGTGGTGAACCACCTCGCGGACCAGCTTCTTTGCCCGATCGAGCTCTCGCAGGGTCTTTTTGAGATCGATGATGTAAATGCCGCCGCGCTGGGCGAAGATGTAACGGCGCATCTTGGGGTTCCAGCGGCGCGTCTGGTGGCCGAAGTGTACCCCGGCTTCTAGCAGTTCCTCGAGCCCTACCGCCATTCGATCTCCTGTTCGCCCTGCTTTGATTCTAGCGTTTGCTGAACTGGAAGCGCTTGCGCGCCTTGGGCCGACCGTACTTCTTTCGTTCCACCTTCCGCGGATCGCGGGTCAGCAGGCCGTCGCGCCGCAAGGCCACGCGCCGGTCCTCGTCCTCCACCAGCAGCGCCCGCGCGAGCCCGAGCTGGATCGCGCCGGCCTGACCGGTGAGACCGCCGCCCCGTACGTTCACCTTCACGTCGTACTCGCCCATCGTCTCGGTGGACTGAAACGGCTTCTCCACCACGGCCTGATAGGCCTCGCGCGGGAAGTACTCGGCAAGCGCACGACCGTTTATCTGCCACTCACCCTTGCCCCGCTGCATGTACACGCGCGCGACGGACGTCTTTCGACGACCCACCGCGTGGATTCGTCCGTCCTCCAGCTTCTTACCGATCATGTTCTCGACTCGACAAGGTAGGATACCACTCTAAGATTTGATCTCCAGCGGCTCGGTGGTCAGACCTGCGTGAGGGTGCTCCGACCCGGCGTAGACCCGAAGCTTCTTCATCATCTGCCGGCCCAACTTGGTCTTCGGCAACATCCCCTGCACGGCTCGCCGAATCACCCATTCGGGCTTGCGCTCGATCATGCGCTTGAAGGGGATCAGTCGGCCGCCACCCATGTAGCCGCTGTGCCGGAAATAGGTCTTCTGCTGCGGCTTCCCGCCCGTCAAGCGGATCTGGGCGGCGTTGATCACGATGACCCCATCGCCACAATCCACGTGCGGCGTGTATTCCGGCTTGTGCTTGCCCCGGAGAACACGGGCGACCTGGGCGGCCAGGCGGCCAAGCACCACGCCATCCGCATCCACCAGGTACCAACGCCGGGTGATCTCCGCCGGCTTGGCCACCGGCGTTTTCATCGCTTTCGTCAGCAGCTCCGCCATCTCAATCCGATATTCCAGCGGCTCGCCATGCACAGGGCGCCGGGGCGCCCACAGAGGCCATGTCGCATTATGGGACAGCGCGAAAGGATATGCCGGAAGCCGAGCTATGTCAAGGAAGTTCGGGGCGCTGGCGGGTGGCCGCAGGCTAGCCGAGGAAGCTCTCCAGCGACCGGGCTCGGGAGACGTGGCGGAGGCGGGCCAGGGCCCGTTCCTTGATCTGGCGCACCCGCTCCCGGGTCACGCCCAACTGCTCGCCGATTTGCTCGAGCGTCTTGGCGTCCTCACCGTCCAGCCCGTAGTAGTAGCGCAGGATCAGCGCCTCTCGCGGCTTGAGCGTCGACAGCGCTTCTTCCACGTTGGCGCGCAGCGCCTTCTCGAACGCCTCCTGCTCGGGACCGGGTCGGTACTCGTCGGGCAAGTAGTCGAGCAGCTTGTTGTCCTCGCCGGGGACCAGCGGTGCGTCCAGCGACAGGTGGGCCATGGCGATCGACATCGTCTTGTACAGCTCGTCCGGATCGACCTCCAGCCCCTCAGCCAGCTCGCCCACCGTGGGCTCTCGGCCCAGCTCCTGGACCAGGGCGCTGGAGCGCTTGCCGATCCGGTGAATCTCGCCGGCCCGGTTGAGCGGGACCCGAACGATGCGCGACTGCTCGGCCAGCGCCTGGAGGATCGCCTGGCGGATCCACCAGACGGCGTAGCTGATGAATTTCACGCCGCGGGTCTCGTCAAACTTTTCGGCGGCCCGAATGAGTCCGAGGTTGCCCTCGTTGATCAGGTCGGCCAGCGCGACGCCCTGGTTCTGGTACTTTTTGGCGATGGAGACGACAAACCGCAGGTTGGAGTTCACCAGTTTTTCCAACGCCACCCGGTCATCCTTGCGGATGCGCCGGGCGAGGTCGGCCTCCTCGTCCCGGTCGATGAGCGGGTAATTGCTGATCTCCCGTAGGTACTGGTCGAGGGATCCGGGCGGTGTAGCCGCGCGATGGGGAGGCTGAAAACGCTGGAGGAAGCTAGCACGCTCTCCCGCGCCGCGCTCGCGACCCTCACCCGCTGACGGGCGCTCTTCTCGGCTCAACGCGCAACTCCCTGGTGATCAGCGAATCGATCGGACGAACCTGGGTTCTATCGCGGCTGAATCTATCGGACCAGGTTGCCGACCCGGTCCCAACGCACTTCGGTAATCCAGGGCAACGGCCGCAGCTTGCTGCGATCGAACGAGTAGTAGATGAAAAGCGGCCGCCCTTTGATCAACTCACGATCGACGAACCCCCAGTAACGCGAGTCCTGGGAGTTGTCGCGATTGTCGCCCATCACGAAGTACTTCCCGTCGGGCACGATGATCGGTCCCCACTCGTCCCGGGTCGGCCGGTAACTCCGCAGGTTGGCCTTCGGAGCCAAGTACTTCCGCTGCCACTCGAACTGGGAATCGTAGTAGTCCCCGTCCGGCTGGGTGTGCTGAACGTAAATCTCGTTTTCTTGGAAGCCGTTCACGTACAGATCGCCACCGCTCATGGCCACGGTGTCGCCGGGCAGGCCCACCACCCGCTTGACGTAGCTCTTCGACGGGTCCAGCGGGTACTCGAACACGACCACATCGCCGCGTTCGGGGTCATCGAAGGCGGGCAATCGCACCCCGGTAAACGGCACCTGCGCCCCGTATACCGCCTTGTTGACCAGCAGAAAATCGCCGACCAGCAGCGTGCGCTCCATCGAGCCGGTCGGGATCTTGAACGCCTCGACGGCGAACGTACGAATGACCAGGAAAAGCAGGATCGCGACCGAGATCGACTTGACCCACTCCCAGAGCCAGCGACCCGTGCTCTGTGCGACGCCGCGCTCTTCCTCCGACGCGCGCCCGGAGCCTCGCTCCTTCGGCTCCGGCTGTTGGCGTGGTGCTTTTCGCCGCTTCGCCATCGATCTCCGTTCCCCTTACTCAACAACCCCGGACTTAGCGTCCGGAGCGACTCCATTACTTTAATCTTCTTACCGGCGAGCGCAATCCTGGGTCCCTCGTACAGTGACAGTCGATTGAACGTGAGAAGTCGACGTCAAGAAAGGTCAGCGCGCGCCGCCGAAACTTAGCGCCGGATGGTATGAAGTGCCAAGCGCGCCGATCCACCTATCGCGAGGGCCGCGTCCGACCACGGAAGACGACATGCTCGCCGCGCACCGCGACATCCGTCACGAACTTCGGTAGCTCGAACACCACCGCGTTGGCGGGCAGCTCCCCGCCCTGGCCGCCCTTGAGCTGCGCCACCAGCTGGTCGCGCATCACGTCGGGCAACGGCACCAATCCGATCTGCAACGCCTCGACGTAGAACAGCCCGCGGCCCGGCCCCAGGCCGTCCGGCCGCCCCTTCACCTGAACGGCGGCCGTGTCGCCGAACAGCGCCGCGGCCGGCCCGAGGCGCTCGATCCCGGGGATCTCCTTCACCGCCACGCGCCAGTCCAGCACCAGCCGCTCTTCCTCGATCCCCGCCGTCACGTCGGAGATGTAGGACGGGAAGTACCCGACCAACCCGTGGCGGACCCAGCTGTCCAACTCCGCGCTGCTGAGCTCCGCCTCCTCCAGCTCGCCCTGCCCCAACGCCACGATCTTCGCCTCGGCCTGCCGGGCCATCTCCGGAGAGCCCGGCGCCGCCAGCTCGACCGTTTCCGTCTTGTTGTCCCGATTCATGACGCCCGAGACGAATTCGGAGATCTGATCGCGTGCCAGCCAACCGGCCGCCAACACGACGATCAGCGCAGCCAGACCGACCGCCGCCAGGCAGCTACGCATCAATTCGCACCCCCGTCACGACCCCAGCTCGGCCGCGTGCAACACATCATAGATCGCGCCCCGCGGCGTCAGCCGGCTGCGCATTACCTCAACACCCCGTACTCGATACACATCATTATAAGAGAGACCCTTCACCAGCTCCTCCAACCCCTGAAAGTCCGATACGCGCGTTCGCTTCTGCGCCCGGCCCAGCGTGAGATGTGGGCGGAACGCCCGCTTCTCCCGCGCGAACCCGAGGTCGGCCAGAGCGTCCTCGACCCGCGACTGCAGCGTCGCGAGCGGCGCGCTTTGCTCAAGGCCCGCCCAGACCACCTGCGGCCGCCGCAGGTTGGGAAACGCACCGAAGTCGCGAACCGCCATCTCCAACGCGCCCAACGCCTTAACCGATTCGTCCACCGCCGCGCACACCCCTGGCAGCTGTGCCTCCGCCAGCTCGCCCAGAAACTTGAGCGTGAGGTGAACGTTCTCCGCCGATACCCAACGGATCGGATACTCGGCCTCGCGCAACCGCCGCGACGCCTCCGCCAGCCGCGCCCGCTCCTCGCTCGAGGGGTTGATCGCCACGAAGACGCGCATCCGGGTCCGCGTCAGTCGTCCGTCACTCTGATCGCGTCGGACACGGCCGCCACAAGCTAGTCATCGAGGGCGACCGCCACGTAGCGGAAGCCGGCGGCGCGCTGCTTGGCGACGACGGCGGCCCGCCGTTCCAATAACTCGCCGACCGACTCATCGGTTGCACGGATGACCGCGACATCGCCGTTCGCGCCCAGCCGCTGCACCGGCCCACGGTCCGCGATCTCCACCTCCGCCACGCCGGCCGCGACCGAAATTGACCTGTCACGAGCTTCGTTGAGCGCGCCGCGCCGGTACCCCTCCAGGTCCAGACAAGCACGCGCGAAACCGACCTCACGCAGGACATCGCCCACACGGCGCCGCAGCGCCGGATCCGCGAGCCGCGCCAGGTCGTCGCCGCCCACCTCCAGACGGGCCAGGTCGCCGTGGTGCCGCACCCGCAATGCGCTCCATTGGGCGAGGGCCTTCAGTCGCGCCTCCGCTTCCTCGATCTGGCGCAGGCGGCGCGGCGTCACCTCAAGCCCGTAGACCAGGCGGCTAGACAAACAGGGCGAGGCCGGCAGCCCCCAGGTGGGCAGGCCCGCTGCGCGCGAGAGCGCCCGGATCTCGGCCTTCCCGAGCCCCGCCTCCTGCAACGGCGCCCGCACCCCCAGCTCGTGTGCCGCGGCGCCCCCGGGCCGGTGATCGGCGAGATCGTCGGCGTTGGAGCCGTCGATCACCGTGGCGTAGCCCCGCTCGCGCGCCAACGCGTCTAGGCGACGGTACAGCTCCGACTTACAGAAGTAACAACGGTTGGTCGGGTTGGCGGCGTAGCGCGGATCGTCCAGCTCGCGCGTCTCGACCTCCAGGTGCGGCAGGTCGATCGCGCGAGCCACGCGGCGCGCCATCTCGCGCTGCTCCGCCGGATAGCTGGGCGACAGACCGGTGACCGCCAGCACGCGCTTCCGACCCAACGCATCGAGCGCCGCCTTGCTCAGGTAGGCGGAGTCCACGCCGCCGCTGAAGCCGATGACTACGGACCCGCAATCACGCAGCACACCGTGCAGAGCACGCTCTTTGCGCCGAAGCTCTCTGGAATCGGGGTTCATTTCGATGTGTTGCCGCCCTTGGCTAGTCGGGCGAAAGCTCTCTGGCCTGAATGGGGGTGTCAAGACGAAGAGGCGAACAGCGGATAGCGTCAGGCGACGGCGTCGATCGAGCGGAGGTCCACGTCTAAGGCGTGGGAGCGCAAGGCGCGCCGAGCTGGGAGCGGGGGAATGGCCAGGAGGGCCAACGACCCACGGCTCTTCGCTACGGCTGTCTCCTCCGGTCGGTCGTGGCCTTCCCGGTCGTCGAGCTATTATTTCGACGCCTAATATAGGACGAAGGTCTCACCTATCTGTCACCCCGTCGTCACTCGAACCAAGGCCAATATCATTACGCGACAAAACGGTGAGGTCGCATGGCGACCCCCGCCTTTTCCTCCGATAAGAACCGTCCAGGTGCCGGATCGTAGCAGAGGCGAGCAGCTGGATGACGAGTGCGAGGTTACGATGTCGCCATCCCATGTCGGTCAAGCATCGACGCCGGGCGAAGCGGCCGCGGGTTACAACGGCGTTGAACGGTCCCCTTGACTTTACGGGACCCGACGTCGTGGTCCAAACGGCCATGCGCGAAACTCGCTCCTCATGGAAGTATCACCCAAGAGAAGACCGGCACCAATGAGACGCTTCTTCCAGGCTCTCATCGGACGCTTGGCACGGGTCGCATCACCCAGGCGGGAAGTGTGCGCCCGTCGAGTGGCCGTCAGCCGAATAGGGGCGTGACCGCAGCCCGGTGCCCTCTTTGACGGCGGGGGCACGAGTTGACGGGGGCGGCGCAGGCTGATATGGTTTTATGTATGAAAACGACCGTAAGTATTTCCGACCCTCTCCTCCGTGCCGCCAAGAAGCTCGCCGCCCAGGAACGGACCACCCTCCGCGCCCTGATCGAGGAAGGGCTGCGCCGCGTCCTGGAAGGGCGCCAGCGCGGCCCGTTCCGGCTCCGGCGCGCCAGCTTCCGCGGCAAAGGACTCCAACCCGGCGTCCACGAGGGGAGCTTCGACTGGATCCGCGACCAGATCTACGAGGGGCGCGGCGCGTGATCGCGGTCGATACGAACCTCCTCGTCTACGCTCACCGTGAGGACTCCAGCTGGCACGACGTCGCTTACCGCCGCATCGCGGAGCTGGCCGAGGGCCGTGCACCCTGGGCCATCCCCTGGCCCTGCCTCCACGAGTTCCTCGCCATCGCGACCCACCCGCGGATCTACGATCCGCCGACCCCCGTGGCGGCGGCGCTCGACCAGGTGTCCGCCTGGCTGGAGGCGCCGAACCTCGTCCTCCTGGCCGAGGGCGAAGGCTATTGGACCCAGCTCTTCGAGCTGATCAGCCAGGCCCGGGTCGCCGGCGCTCAGGTGCACGACGCCCGCGTCGCCGCCCTTTGCCTGCACCACGGGGTCGACGAGCTGTGGAGCGCCGACCGGGACTTCAGCCGCTTCCCCGAGCTGCGCGTCAGCAACCCGCTGATCTCCTAAGCCCGCGCGCCCACGACCCGCGGGGGCGATGGCCCGGGTCTCGCGGTTTCGCGACCGGGGGGCGCGGACAGGCGGTTCTTGCTCTCCACCCAGGGTTCGCGCGCGAAATCTCGACTACGGAAGCGCGTCCGCCAGACTCCGATCCAGCCCCCGGTACTGGATCGCCTCCGCCACGTGCGCCGCTCGGATGACCTCCGCGCCCTCCAGGTCGGCGATCGTGCGCGCGATCTTCAGCACGCGATGAAACGAGCGCGCCGAGAGCCCGAACCGCGCCATCGCCGCCCTGAGCAGCGAGAGCCCCGTCTCCTCCGCCCCGCAGTAGCGCCGCACCTCTCGCGCCCCCATTTGCCCGTTGGCGTAGAGGCCCGCCCGCTGGCGGAAGCGCTCGAGTTGTCGCCCCCGCGCCCGCTCCACCCGCCCCGCCACGACCGCTGAACTCTCAGGCTCCGCTCCACCGTCCAGCAGCTCGGGAGCTGGTACCGGCGGCACCTCGATCTGCAGGTCGATGCGGTCGAGCAGCGGGCCCGAGATCTTCGCCCGGTAGCGCCGCACCATCCGCGGCGTGCAGCGACAGCTGCGGCGAACATCACCCAGGAATCCGCAAGGACACGGGTTCATCGCCGCCGCCAGGACGAAGCGCGCCGGATAGGTGAGCGTGCGCGCCGCCCGACCGATCGTCACCGAGCCATCCTCCAGCGGTTGCCGCAGCACCTCGAGCACGTTGCGCCGGAACTCGGTCAGCTCGTCCAGAAACAGCACCCCGTGATGGGCCAGCGACGCTTCGCCGGGGCGCGGCACGGCGCCGCCGCCCACCAGACCCGCATCGCTAATCGTGTGGTGCGGCGCGCGAAACGGACGCTGGGCGAGCAGCGCCCGGTCGGGCGGAAGCTGGCCGGCGACCGAGTGGATGCGCGTGGCCTCGATCGCTTCGCCGAGGCTGAGCGGCGGCAGGATGGTAGGGAGCCGACGAGCCAGCATCGTCTTGCCACCCCCGGGCGGCCCGACCAGCAGGACGTTGTGGCCGCCGGCCGCCGCGATCTCCAGCGCCCGCTTGGCGTGGGCCTGGCCGCGCACGTCGGCCAGGTCGAGGCCCGAGCGCGATCGCCCGTCCAACAGCGCCGCCGGATCCACCCGCACCCGGCGCAGCGTTCCCCGACCCAGCAGAAACTCGATCACCTCGGCCAGGCAAGCGGCGCCGCGCACGTCGAGACGGGCGATCACCGAAGCCTCGGGTACGTTGGTGGCGGGGACGATGAAACCGTCGAGGCCCGCGTCGGCCACCGCCTGGGCCATGGAGAGGGCGCCGCGGATCGGTCGCAGCCCTCCGTCCAGCCCCAGCTCGCCGGCCAGTGCGTAGCGCTCGTGGTGCGCGCCCTCGAGTTGCTCGGTGGCCGCCAACAGGCCGCAGGCGATGGGGAGGTCGAAGTGGCTCCCCTCTTTCTTTACGTCGGCCGGCGCCAGGTTGATGGTGATCTTGCGGGGCGGCACATCGAGCCCCGAGTTGTGGATGGCCGAGAGCACCCGCTCCTTCCCCTCTTTGACCGCGCTCTGGGCCAAACCCACCGTGGCCATGGCGGGCAGCCCCGGCGCGGCGTCCACCTCCACGGCCACGATGTAGGCGTCGATCCCCAGGATCGCCGCCGTGCGCACGCGTGCCAGCATCCGCCACACTCCTCCCTCGGGTCCGCTGGCTACGCTCGCGGCGGCGGATCAACGAAAGATCATCGCCTTCCCGTCGGGACTCGCGGTGTCGGCTAGCCCTTGACGCCCTCGACCGGCGTACCCAACGTGCCGGCGGACGTGAAAACCACTGACTCGAAAGCACATACCCGGTCGAGGGTGAAGCATCGGCCGAAAGGCCCCCCGCTACTCCTTACCGACCTGTCGTGGCCCGAGGTCGCAGAGCACCTCGAGCGCGACCAGCGGCTCATCCTACCCATCGGCACCTGCGAGCAGCACGGCCGGCACCTGCCGTTGGGCACCGACTCGCTGATCGCGGAGCGCATGGCATACGACCTATCGGCCGAGTTCGGCGTGCTGGTCGCCCCCACGCTCGCCTACGGTGTGAACGTCGACACCGAGCAGGAGTACGCCGGCACCGGCTCGTTTCGGCGGAAAACGCTGCACCGCGCGCTCAACGATCTGCTGGCGGCGTGGGAGGGGCATGGCTTCGAAGAGTTCATCCTGATCACCGCCCACTTCCACGACCCGCACCTGGACGCCGTCACCACCGTGGTGACCGAGCACGCCCGGGCGCGCGTCGTGGACGTGCACAGCGTGGACATCTCCCAGTTCCTCGAGCAGGAGAGTGGGCCCGAGCACGCAGGCGAGGCCGAGACGTCGCTGATGCTTTATCTCGAACCCGACCTGGTGCGCCGAGATGAGATTCACGACTACCCGCTCGACCCGGCGCAGGTCAGACGTTACCTTCGTGGCCGGATGCCGCGGCCGCCCGCCGGGTGCGAGGGCGCGATCGGCTATCCCTCGGCTGCGACGCCCGAAAAAGGTGAGAAGATCTATCGACACATCCTGGAGCGGATCCGGGCGCGCCTGTTCCCGCGGCCCGAGCCCGAGTAGCGCGATGCTTCGAAGCGCCAGGCGCCGGTTCCCGGCCCTCGGTCCGCGACTGGTCCAGTTGGCGCTGGCCTCGGCGCCGCTCCTGCCGCTGGCGCCGCTGCGGGCCCAGCAGCAGCTCGTCGATCGCGGCTCCTTCACCCTCTACGATCGCGGGACGCCGATCGGCGAGGAGCGCTTCTTCATCCGCTCGGAGCGGGGAGGATCCGCTGGGATCCGCTACCTGGCCGGCGCCGAGCTGAATCTGAAGGTCGATGGCCGCACCCAGCGGGTGAGCGTGGGGCTGGAGGCGATGGGCCCGCGGGCACGGGTACGGCGCTACGAGACGGAGATCAACGGCACCGAGGCGGAGACGATCGTCGCCACGGTGACTCGCGATCGCTTGCGCGTCGACATCCGCGGTCCCCGCGGCGATGAGATGAAGGAGTTCCTGGTGCGCGATCAGGCTGTGGTGCTCGACCGGCACGTGGCACACCTCTACTTCTTCGCCTGGAAGCAACTGGGCGGCGAGCGCTCGACACCCGCTCAGATCCTGATGCCGCGGCAGCGAGCGCAGGGCTTCGTCACGATCAACGACCTCGGCGACGAGAGGGTCCGCGTCAATCGGCGCGAGCGCCAGCTCCGCCACATCACGCTCGTCGGCGAGGGCGGCAAGACCCACCACGTCTGGCTGGACGGCGACCGGGTGATGCTGATCGAGGTGCCCGTGGACGGGTTCCGCGCCGTTCGGTCGGAGGAGCAATCCACAAACTGAGTCCGGGAGGAACGAGATGACCAATGAAGCGAGGTCCGCCAGCGCTCCCAGCGGCGCGGCGGCTCAGCCCAATCTCATCCAGCGGGTCGTCATGGTGTTCGGTTCGCCCACCAAGCTGGGCGAGAGCTTGCGACGCCAGTCGCCCTGGTTCTGGACGCTGGCGATCGTCGCCGTCATCAGCCTCATCATCTTCTTCTTCCTGCCCGAGGACCTTCTGCGTCAGGCGATCGAGTCCCAGGCGGCGCGACGCCCTCAGGGTCAGGGCCCGACCCAGGATCCGGCGGCGCAGATCCAGATGGCACGCATCGCCGGCGCCGCCGGTGCCCTGATCGGCACCTTCATCGCCGCGGCGGTCATCGCCGGCGCGCTCTACCTGGTGTTCAACGTGCTGCAGGGGGGAGAGACCGCCTATCGGCAGCACATGAGCGCCGTGGCCCACATCTTCTGGATCACTCTGCTCGGCTCGATCTTGCTGCTACCCATCTGGATCTCCAAAGGCGACATGCAGATCAAGCTGGGGCTGGGTCTGCTGCTGGCCGAGGCGCCATCGTCGTTTGTCGGCCACTTCCTGAACGGCATCACGATCTTCGGACTGTGGGGGTCCGCGGCGTTGGGCGCCGTCGAGTCGGGCCTCTCGGGCGGCCGCATCAGCGTCGGCAAGTCAGTGGGGACGGTCTTGGGTCTGTATCTGGTCTGGGTGATCGTGCAGGCGGCCTGGGGCACGATTACGGGCGGCGCCCTCGGCTAGTTCCCCAAGAGAAATCACTTGAACATTCAACATTGAACATTCAACATTGAATATTGAATCCTCAATACTGAACATCGAATGTCGAATGTTGAAGTGCATCTGATCACCGAACGTTGAACGTCCAACTTCCAACGCCGAAGCGGCGCGCGGGCACTCACGCCCCCGGCGTTGGGAGTTCGACGTTCAAGTTCACCGTTCAAACAGACTTCGAAGTTGGATGTTCGATGTTGGATGTTGGCTGTTCAATCCCACCACTCCTCGCCCTGCGCAAAGGTCCGCCCGCCGAAACTCTTGACGAACCCGCCCCGTACGGCTAAGCGAAAGCGCTATGCCCGGGTGGGGCCTGGCCCCACGCCCCTCCGACCGGCCGATCCGGCGGGTCGAAGGCGACCGCCGAACGCCTCGCTCAGCGAACTGAAGCTGTAAGCTGTTATCGGTGCCGAAGACTCAAGATAGACAGACAACCCCAAGCCTGGAGACTTGCCCATGACTTGGAGAGCGGTTCTCTGCGTTCTGCTCGCTCCGCTTATCGTTCCGGCCGGCGACCTCGCCGCCCAAGAGCGGGCGCCCCTAACTCTGGAGGAGGCGATCGACCTCGCTCGGCGCAACAACCCGACGTTTCTGCAGGCGGTCAACGATCTGGGGCCCGCCAACTGGGGCGTGCGGTCGGCCAACGCCAATCTGTACCTCCCCAGCGCCGACCTCTCGTTCTTCACCGCCTGGCAGGACGCGGGCCAGCAGCGATTTGGCGCGGCCACCTTCCCGCAGCCGGCGGTGCGGCTTTCGCAGTATCAGTTCTCGGTCTCCTACTCGCTGAACGGGACCACGCTGTTCCAGCCCGGACAGCGCAAGGCCGAGCGCACGGCAGCGCAGCGCCGCGTGGATGACGCCGAGCTGGCGCTGGAGAGCCAGGTGACCAGCGCCTACATCGAGGTGCTGCGGTTGCAGGAACGGGCCACGCAGGCCGAGCGCGAGCTGCGCCGCTCCGAGGAGCACCTGCGCCTCGCCGAGGCGCGCGAGGAGGTGGGCGCGGGCACCCGGCTAGAGACGATGCAGGCTGACGTGGCGCGGGGGCGCGCCGAGATCGACCTGATCCAGGCGCGGAACGCCGCCCGTGTGTCCAAGCTCCGGTTGGTCCAGGCGCTGGGCGTGCAAGTACCGGCAGAGCAGATCGAGCTGGTAAGCCAGTTCGAGATCTTCCAGCCGGACTTCCAGGTCGACCCGCTGATCAGCGACGCCATGACCCGGCACCCCACGCTGGTGGCGGCGCGTGCCGACCGCAGCGCGGCTCACTCGACGGTGAAGGTGGCGAAGTCCGCCTACTTCCCGTCCCTTTCGCTACGGGCGAGCTGGAGCGGGTTCGCTCGGGAGGAGACCGACCCCGAGGTGTCGATCTCGCAGCAGGTCTCGAGCGCCCGTGGGCAGGCCGATGCAACGGTGCTGGCCTGTGATCAGTTCGCCAACCTTTACGACGCGACGGGCACGCCGCCGCCGGCGCCGTTCAACAACTGCTCGGCCTTCGGGTTTTCGGCGCAGGACTCGATCGCCATCGACAACGACTTCCGGGCGACGAACGATGTCTTCCCGTTCGATTTCGAGAACGAGCCGGTGACGCTGAGCGCCTTCTTCTCGATCCCGATCTTCAACGGATTCCAGCGCCAGCTTCAGGTCGAGCAGGCGATCGCCCGGCGCAACGACCTGGATCACCAGGTCCGCGCCTTCGAGTTGCAGGTCCGCACCGACGTCACCGAGGCGGTGCACAACTTGGAGACAGCATACCAGACCGTGCGCCTGCAGGAAGAGAATACGCAGCGGGCGCGGGAGGAGCTGCGCCTGGCCCGGGAGCGTTATCAGCTGGGGGCGGGCACGTTCCTCGAGTTGTTGGACTCGGAGACCCTGGCCGCCCAGGCGGAGGTGGACCAGATTGAGTCGGTTTTCGCCTTCCACCAGGCGCTGACGTCGCTGGAGGCGGCGGTGGGCCGCAAGGTCCAGGCCGCGGGCCAGTAAATAAACGGGACCGCGGGGGGTATTCATCATAAAGAAGAAGATCCTCCGCGGGTCGACATAAAACCGGGAGCGGAGCAGTGAATCGACGTAAGATATTGATCGCCGTCGGCATCGCCGTGATCATTTTAGTCTTCGTGGCGCTGGCGCTGCGCCAGGGCCGGCGCGGCGGCGTCGAGGTGCGGGCCCAAGAGGTGACGCGGCGCGACCTGGTGTCCGTGGTGACCGCCAGCGGCCGCATCAGGCCGAAGCGCAGCGTGGACATCCAGGCCGACGTCTCGGGCCGCATCGTCGACCTCCGGGTCGAAGAGGGCGACCGCGTCGCGGAGGGCGACACGCTGCTGATCATCGACCCCACCACCTTCCAAGCCGCACTGCAGCGGTCCGAGGCGGCGCTCAGCTCTGCCCAGGCCGCCGCGGCGCAGGCACGTGCCAGTCGGGACCAGGCCGAGCGGCTGCAGCGGCGCACCCGGCAGATCCGCCAGCAAAACCCGGAACTGATCTCGGAACAGGAGCTGGAGGACGCCGAGACCAACTACGAGGTGCAGCAGGCGCTGTTCGAAGCGGCCGAGTACCAAGTCGCCCAGGCGCGGGCCAACGTGCGTGAGGCGCGCGATCGGCTGGCGAAGACGGTGATCACCGCGCCGATGACCGGGCTCATCACCCGGCTCAACGTCGAGCGAGGCGAGACGGCGATCGTCGGGACGATGAACAACCCCGGCACCGTGCTCCTCACCGTGGCCGACCTAGCCGAGATGGAGGCGGTGCTCGAGGTGGATGAGACGGATATCCCCCAGATCGCGATGGGCGACAGCGCCGGCATCGAGATCGACGCCTTCCCCGACAGTGTGTTCGCCGGCCGGGTGACCGAGATCGCTCACAGCTCGATCCAGGGCGGTACCCTCGGTCTAAGCGGCTCGACCTCCACCCAGTCGGTGGACTTCGAGGTGGTCGTCCGTCTCGAATCGCCCCCGCAGGGGCTGCGTACCGACCTTTCCGCCACCGCCGACATCGTGGCGGCGGTGCGGGACAGCGTGCTCAGCATCCCGATCATCGCGCTTACCCTGCGGCCGCCCGAGGAGGAGGAGAAGCCAGAGCCGACCGGCGACCAGGCGGGTGAGGAGATCGAGCTGTTGACGGACGCGGACGAGCCAGAGGAGGTCGAGGGTGTCTTCGTTGTGAACGACGACAACACCGTGGCCTTCCGGCCCGTCAAGGTCGGCATCGCCGGCCGTGAGCACTTCGAGGTGCTCGAGGGTCTGGAGGAGGGCGAAGTCATCGTCGCCGGCAGCTACCAGGCGATACGGCAGCTGAAGGACGGCGATCTGATCAAACGGCAGAGAACCTCCGGTCGAACCGGACAAGGATAAACGGCATGAAACCACCGGACAACGCGGTCATCCTGACGAAGGACCTCAAGAAAGACTACGAGCTTGGCGCCGAGACCGTTCGTGCGCTGCGCGGCGTCGACCTGCAGATCAACAAGAACGAGATCGTCGCTATCATGGGCCCGTCGGGCTCCGGCAAATCGACGCTGCTCAACTTGATCGGCTGCCTGGACACACCCAGCTCGGGCCAATACTGGCTCGGCGGCCAGGAAGTCTCGCAACTCGATGACAACGACCTGGCGCGCATCCGCAACCGTCAGATCGGCTTCGTCTTTCAGACGTTCAACCTGCTGCCACGCACCACGGCGCTGCACAATGTCGAGCTGCCGCTGATCTACGCCGGCGTGCCGGCGCGCCAGCGGCACGAGCGGGCCAAGGCGACGCTGGAAGCCGTGGGACTAGGCGACCGGATGACGCATCAGCCCAACGAGCTGTCGGGCGGTGAGCGGCAACGCGTGGCGATCGCCAGAGCGCTGGTCAACCAGCCGTCGCTTTTGCTGGCGGACGAGCCGACGGGGAACCTGGACTCCTCGACCTCGAAAGAGATCATGGAGATCCTGGTCAGACTGCACGAGCGAGGCGAGACGATTCTATTGGTTACGCACGAGCGTGACATCGCCGCTTACTCCCAGCGGTTGGTCACGCTGCGCGACGGGATGGTCGAGAGCGACGAGCGCCACGCCATCGGGACGCCGGTGAATTGAACGTATTCGACTCGATCCTGCTGGCCCTGCGACAGGTCTGGGCCCAGAAGCTCAAGTCGTTCTTCACGCTTCTGGGCGTGATCGTGGGGGTCACCTTCCTCATCTCGGTCTTCGCCGTGGTTGAAGGGATGAACCGCTACATGCAGGACGACTTCGCCGGCTCGATCTTCGGTATCAACACGCTGACCATCGAGCGTGTTTACTCTCGGCGCGGCGGTCGCGAGGACGCGCGCACGCGCCGGCGCCAGGCGCGCAACCCCGACATCACGGTCTCGGACGCCAACGTCCTCCGCGAGACGGTCCCTGACATCTGGTACATGGCTTTCAGCGCCGACCGTTACCTCCCCGAGGTCCGGAGCGGCCAGAATCGCCGGAAGAACGTGCGGCTGATCGGCGTGACCGATGAGTATCTGGGGCTGCAGGGCTGGGATATCGATCAGGGTCGCGGCATCACGCGGATCGACAATTCCCGGGCCATTCGGGTCGCCGTGATCGGCGATGCCATCGCCGAGAAGCTCTTTCCAGATGTGGATCCGCTGGGCAAGGACGTCCGGCTGGGCCCCTTCCGCTACCGGGTGATCGGCGTGCTGGAGCGCCAGGGCGGCTTCATCGGGGTGATTCGCGACGCGTCGGTGGTCGTCCCCTGGGGCGCGTACGAGGCCGACTTCTCGCAGGAGCGCAACGTCGTCGAGGACATCCAGATCAAGTTCCGCACGGAAGAGGCGATGCTCGCCGGTCAATCTTCAGTGGAGGAGATCTTGCGCACGCGCCACCGCCTGCGGCCGGGCGAGGAGAACGACTTCGACATCGAGACGGCCAGCGAGGTGCTCGACGCCTGGAACACGATCAAGAACGTGCTGCTGGTGGCGGGACCGGGCCTGGTGGCGGTGGCCCTGGTCGTCGGCGGCATCGTCATCATGAACATCATGCTCATGTCGGTGCTCGAGCGGACGCGCGAGATCGGTGTGCGCAAGGCGCTGGGCGCGCGGCGCCTCGACATCACCCGCCAGTTCCTGGCCGAGTCGGCCACGATCTCGACGCTCGGCGCCGCGATCGGCCTGGCGCTGGGCTTCGGGCTGGCGAAGCTGGTGGTCGTGGCCACCCCGCTGCCGGCCTCGATCCCGGCCTGGGCGCCGGTAGCCGGCGTCGCGCTCGGCCTGGTCGTGGGCATCGCGTTCGGCGTCTACCCCGCGTTGCGCGCCTCGCGGCTGGATCCGATCGTCGCTCTGAGAGACGAGTGATGGAGAGGCCGGTATGACGATCCGCGGGCTACACGAAGGCGTGACCATCGCACTGCACGCCCTCAGACAGAGCAAGGTGCGAACCGGCTTGACGATCCTGGGCGTGGGGATCGGCGTGCTGGTCGTGGTGGCGATGGCCTCGGTTATCCAGGGGATCAACCGCAGCTTCGACACGCTGGTCGAGGCCTCGGGCGCCAACACCTTTTACGTCGTTCGCTCCTACGG
>CAYGCC010000429.1:0-21225 GCA_964348165.1 uncultured Gemmatimonadota bacterium
ATTTCCCGGAGCAGCTGCTTGGCCTTTTCCAGTCGAATGTGGGTGACGTAGTCTTGAAGCGACACGCCAGTGTCACGATGAAACACGCGGCTCAAATGACACCTGCTCACGCAGGCGTATGCAGAGATCTCTTGCAGGGTCAGGTGATCGCAGTAGTGCAGCTGGATGAAGTCCACCGCCCGAATGACGCACGGATGAGTGAGCAACCTCTCATCAGTAGATACGGACCTGCGCGGGCCACTCGCGCAGGGTCGTTCCCCGCCGCTTCCGTGCGTAAGGGCTCTTATGCTCTCTGCCGAGGCAAAGGTTATGCTGGGCAACCTGACCTTCCCACGGCTTCGTGAGCCAGTCGGGCGGAATTACCCAAAGGGAACTATGTGACCAACTTAAGTAATAGCGCAACAGATATTGCTCATGACTATTGCTATTAATGAGCTGCGGCTCACTGGGCAGCAACAACCGGCGTCCGCTGTTCTACTCGGTTCGGGTGGAGGCTGGCGGCGGCGTCACCTCGAGCCTCTGGAAGGTCAGGTTCCGACCGGACGGGTCGCGCTGGGCCTGGGTGGACTCGCGTTGAAGACGCGGCCAGGGGCTTTCATACGGAACGCCGCACCGTCAGGCGCGGTGTGACGCTCCACCACCGAACTCACACTATTAGCACAGTGTTGTATACTTGGAAGGATAATTGGAGAGTACACCGATTACCGCCTACCGCTCACCGAAAATGGGCCTGGGTGGACTCGCGTTGAAGGCGCCGTCAGGCGCCTTCATACCGAACACCGCGCGTCATGCGCGCGGTGTGAGCCTCCACCACCGACCTCACGCTTATCAATGTCAAGAGCCCCGCCGTGGATGCGGGGCTCAGCGGTGTCCAATGGGCCTGGGTGGACTCGAACCACCGACCTCACGCTTATCAGGCGTGCGCTCTAACCACCTGAGCTACAGGCCCGCGCTCCATGCTCCACCGCGTCGGACCCCGCGGTGGGGCTTTCAAAGATAGCGTGCTCGCCCGAATCGGCCAGACCTGAACGTCGCGGCAGCCCTAGGTATGTCGGCCGCAAGCGCCGCGGGTGCGAAGCCGACGACCCGCTCACCAGCCCAACCGCTGCACCAGCTGCTGCGTCTGTGCCTCCGACAGGTGGCGCAGCGGCCGACCGGGATGGTCAGCTAGCGCCCAGGTCGCCGCCGCCACCGCCGCCGCCGTGGCGCGCACGGCGTCCAGGTCCACCTTGTCCATCGTGTCGCCGGCGTTGTGGTACCAGCGGGGCGACTCGGGCGGCAAGACGGTGCGCACGAAGATGGTCGGCACCCCCACCAGCAGGAACGGCTGGTGATCGCTTCCCGGGCCGCCGCCGTGGTCAACCCCGGCTTCCAGCCCCAGGTCCCGAAGCTCGGGTTGCGCCGCCAGTCGCGCGAAGGTCGTGTCGGCCTCGGGGTGGCCGGTGGCGCCGTAGCCCTGAGGGGTGCCCACCATGTCCAGGTTCATCATTGCCACCACGCCCGACAGCTCGTCGGCGTGAAAGCGCACATACTCTTGCGAGCCGACGAGCCCCAGCTCCTCCGCCGCGAACAGTACGACGCGCACCGTGCGCCGAGGACGTCGCGGCCCGCTGGCCAGCGCCTCGATCGCGGTCATGAGCGCCAGCACCCCGGTGCCGTTGTCCACCGCGCCGTCGCCCACGTCCCAAGCATCCAGGTGCGCGCCCAGCAGGAAAACCTCGCCCGCTGCCCGCGGATCGCTTCCGCGCAGTTCCGCCACCACGTTGGCCGCCGTTCCTGGCCGCGTCTCGGCGACCACGTCGAGGCTCAACTCCAGCGGCCCGGCCGCGACCTGGCGGCGGAGCCACAGGCCATCTTCGCGTGACAGGGCGAGCAGCGGCAGCGGCGCCGGAGGTTCGGTGACCGGGGCGAGGCGGGCCTGCGGCAGGCGCCCAGGCTCGAACGAGATTCGCAGCAGCGCGGTCGCCCCTGCCTTGGCCGCCTGCTGGACCAGCTCGGGGCTGACGAGATCGCTGAGCAAAGCCGCGCCTTGAGCTCGCTCGCCCAACGTCGCGACGACCGCCGTATCGCCTCGACCGATATCGATCACTTCCACCGAGTCGGCTCGCACGCCCGGCGAGTAGCCGTAGGCCACGGCGGCGATTCTGCGGTGTTGCAGCGCCGCCGGTGTGATGACGCGGACCTGAGCCGCACCGCGGCGCCAGACGGGGAGCCGCACCAGCTCGTACCACACCGAGTCGAAACCGAAACTGCGCAGCCAGCCGGCGGCCCACGCCTCGGCACGCGTGCCCGCCGGTGTGCCCGGCAGCCGGCCGCCGATCGTGTCGAGCAGGCCGGCGGCCATGACCGGCAGGGCCGGCGACTCGAGCGTCCGCCCCACCAGCTGGGCCAGGGAGCTGTCCGGCTCCTGCGACCCCGGCGCACCCGCCAGGTACACCGGCAACCGTGGTTCTGCCACCGCCGTCACCAGGCAAAGCGCCGTGAGGCCCAACCACCCCGAGCCCCGGAAACGACGCGAGGGCCCAGTGGGCCCTCGGTCTATGGGTCGCAAGCCACTCTCCCCGCGCCGCTCAGTCCCACTCGTCTCGGCGGGGCCTGCGTCCGAATACCTCCCGTTCGTCGTCGTCTTCGTAGTCCTCGAACTCTTCGTCCCAGTCGTCCTCGTCTTCGTCCTCCTCCTCATCATCAAGCTCGTCGTCGATGTCGAGATCTTCCTCGAGATCCTTGTCCTCGACATCCAAATCTTCTTCTTCGTCGTCGTCCCGAAGCGAAAAGTAGTCGTCTGGGTCGATCGGACGACCGTGCGTCGCGCTCATCATTCCCCCTCCTGAGGATTGTGCAGACGAGGATCGGCTTGAATTGTGCTCAGGTAGTTCCGGCGGCCAGAACCGCCAACGTCCGGAGACTCACCCCCCCAGAATCGCCAAATAATAGGGCTTGCCGGGCTTGTCAAGCATTTGTGGTTCGCCAGCCAACCGGGGCCGCCGGACTGCCCTCCCGGGGCCTTTCGCACCTGTCCCATGCCGGACCCGCGTTATATGTTAGGAAAGATGATCCACCGACAACTCACAGCCGTCTTTCTGGCCGTTCTGGCGGGACTCTTGCCCTCCGCCTGCAAGGCGCCCCAGGCGTTCGGCGAACGCAACGTCGTCATCGTCCATGCCGATCGCGCGCTCTGGGGTCAGGTCGATTCGCTGGTAATGAACGGCCTCGAGCGTCGGGTGTTCACCACCCGGCCCGAGCGGACCTTCGAGGTCACCTTCGTGGCCGCGGGTGACACGCTCTGGGACGAGCTGCGCCTCTGGCAGCAGGTCCTGGTCTTGGGTGTACGAGACGACGAGCTGGTCGCCAGCCTTCTCGACCGGGCCGAAGCCTCGGAGGCCCAGGCACCGGCCATCGTTCAGGTCGAGGGCGTCTGGGCCCGAACTCAGCGGGTCAGCGTCCTGCTGCTCCCCACGCAGGGCGCAGCGGAGGCGGCGCGCGCGACCCTGCCCGAGCTTTTCAACTTGTTGAAGGCTCAATATGACGAGTGGGTGGTGGATCGCATGTACACCAGCGGCCTGAACGAGGCGCTGGCCGATAGCCTCGCCCAAGACGGGTTCACGCTGCAGCTCCCAAACGTCTACCTCTACACGCGCGCGGATTCGGTTTTCCGCTTCGGGAATCCTTACCGGCAGGGCGACACCGATCTGCTCCGCTCGATGCTGTTGACCTGGCGCAGCGGTGCCGCAGGTGCCACGCGAGAGTCGCTACGCGCCTGGCGCGAGGAGATCGGGGGCGGGCAGTACACGCCGGCCCAGAAAATTCTGGAGGACGGGATTCGCTTCGATTCGCTCACGGTGGGCGGCCTTCCGGCGCTGGAGTTGCGCGGCGTGTGGGAGGACAGCGCTGATTTTCCAGCGGCCGGGCCGTTCATCGCGCGGGCGATCGCCTGCCCCTCTCGGGACCGCACCTATTATATCGACGCCTGGCTGTTCGCCCCGTCCAGGGACAAGTATCCCTACGTCCGCCAGCTTGAGGTTATCCTCGACTCGTTTCGCTGCACGGATTCGGCTCAGCCTGTTTCGAGCGGCGCCGCGTCGACCGCGTTGAGCGGATAGCCGCCATGTCTTTCGTTCACCTTCACACCCACAGCGAATACTCTCTGCTGGACGGCGCCAACAAGCTGGACGCTCTGGTCGAACGCGCTGCCGAGCTCGAGATGCCGGCCCTCGCCCTCACCGATCATGGCAACCTGCACGGCGCCTGGCGCTTCCATCAGGCAGCCCAAGCCCGCGGCGTCAAGCCGATCATCGGCTGCGAGGCTTACGTCGCCTTCGGCGATCGCAGGTCGAAGGACAAACCGGCAAACGCCCCCGCCGAGTACTCGCACCTGGTTCTGCTCGCCCGCGACAACGTGGGCTACCAGAACCTGGTGAAGCTCGTCTCGATCGGGCACGTCGAGGGCTTTTATCGCCGACCCCGCATCGACCGTTCGGCCCTTGAGCAGCACGCGCGCGGATTGGTCTGCCTGTCGGCCTGCATGTCGGGTGAACTGGCGCTCTATCTTTTGCAGGACCAGTACGAGAAGGCACGGAGCGCGGCCGAGTGGCACGCCCAGCTTTTCGGCGAGGG
Organism: uncultured Gemmatimonadota bacterium; assembly: GCA_964348165.1. Classification (GTDB taxonomy): domain Bacteria; phylum Gemmatimonadota; class Gemmatimonadetes; order Palauibacterales; family KS3-K002; genus CAYGAJ01. The sequence continues at coordinate 4,615 of CAYGCC010000429.1, forward strand.
CAACTACTGGCTCGAGCTGCAGAATCACGGCATCCCCGGTGAAGAGAAGGTCCGCATGGGAGTCTGCGAGCTCGCGGCGGAGCTGGGGCTTCCGCTCGTGGCCACGAACGACGCTCATTACTTGAATCGCGAAGACGCGGACGCCCACGACATCCTCCTCTGCATCGGCACCGGGAGAGACCGCGACGATCCGAAGCGGCTGCGCTTCTACGGCCAGGAGAGCTACTTCAAGTCGCCGGCGGAAATGCGCGAGGCCTTCCCGGACCAGCTCAACGCGCTGGACAACACTCTGCGGATCGCCGAGCTCTGCAACGTCGAGTTCGAGGAAAAGGTCTTCCTGCCCGAGTTTCCACGGCCCGAGGGGTACGAGTCGGAGGATCGGCTGCTGCGCGAGCTGGCTGAGGACGGCGCCCGCGAGCGGTACGGCGACCCGCTGCCGCTGGAGGTCCGCGAGCGCCTCGACTACGAGCTCGGCGTGATTACCCGTCTCGGTTACAGCGGATACTTCCTCATCGTCTGGGATTTCATTCGGGCCGCGCGTGAGGCGGGCATCCCCGTAGGCCCGGGCCGCGGATCCGCCGCCGGCTCGCTGGTCGCTTACGCGCTGCGCATCACCGACATCGACCCCCTGCGCTTCGGCCTGCTGTTCGAGCGCTTCCTCAACCCCGACCGGGTGACGCCGCCCGACATCGACGTGGACTTCTGCTACGAGCGGCGGGGCGAGGTGATCGACTACGTGCGGTCGAAGTACGGGGCCGACTCGGTCGGTCAGATCGTGACCTTCGGGACGATGCAGGCGCGGGCGGTGATCCGCGACGTCGGGCGCACCCTCGGCTTTACCCCGGCCGAGACCGATCGGATCGCCAAGCTCGTCCCGAGCACGCCCGGCTATTCCCCTGGCGTGCGCGAGGCGGTGGAGCGCGTCGAGGAGCTGAAAGCGCTCTATAAAGAAGAGCCGCGCTACAGGGAGCTGCTCGACTACGCCGCTACGCTGGAGGGGTTGGCCCGCCACACCTCGGTGCATGCCGCCGGCGTCGTCATCGCCCCGGGCCCGCTAGCCGACTACGTGCCCATCATGACCGCCACCACTCGGGGCAGCGGCAGCCAGTCCGAGAACGGCGACCTGGTGATCACCCAGTACGACATGCAGAGCCTGGAAAAGGCCGGGATGCTGAAGTTCGACTTTCTGGGCCTGCGAACGCTCACCGTGATCGACGACGCCATGATCTCGATTCGGGAGCGTCATGGGGTAGAGGTCGACTGGGATGAGTTGGGCCTAGAGGACCCCGAGGTCTACGAGATGCTCGCCAGCGGGGCGACGGCGGGCGTCTTCCAGTTCGAGTCGAGCCTGGCCACCGACAAGCTGCGCGCCATGCGCTGCGACCGCTTCGATGACCTGATCGCGGTGAACGCGCTCATCCGTCCGGGCCCCCTCGACTCGGGCATGACCGACGTCTACATCCGGCGCAAGCGGGGCAGCGATAAGGTCAGCTATCCGCACGAGAGCCTGTCGACGGTCCTCGAGACCACTTATGGCGTCATCACCTATCAGGAGCAGGTGATGCAGGTCGCAGCGAAGATGGCCGGCTTCAGCCTCGCCGAGGCCGACGTGCTGCGAAAGGCGGTGGGAAAAAAGGACCCTGTGCTCATCCGTCAGGAGCTCGACCGGTTCATCGAGCGTACACAAGATCACGACGTTCGCCAAACCGAGGCCGAACACGTCGCCTCGCTGTTGGAGACGTTCGGTCGCTACGGCTTCCCCAAGGCGCATTCGACCGCCTACGCCGTGCTCTCTTACCGCACCGCCTGGCTCAAGCGGCACTATGCGCCAGAGTTCATGGCCGCTTTGCTCTCGTCGGAGATCGGCAACACAGACCGCGTCGTCGGCTACATCAATGAGTGCCGGGCGCTGGGCCTGGAGGTGCTGCCGTCGCACGTCAACGAGTCCGGCTACAAGTTCACCGTGGTGAGCGACACCAGCATCCGCTTCGGCTTGGGCGCGATTCGTGGCGTCGGCCGCTCCGCCATCGATTCCATCATCGCGGCGCGCCAGCAAGATGGGCCCTTCACCACGCTATTCGACTTCTGTAGCCGCGTCGATCTACGACTCAACAACAAACGGGTGATCGAAGCACTGGTCGGCGCCGGCGCCCTCGACGGGCTCGGCGGTCGCGCCGCATTGGCCGAAGGTCTGGAGGCGACGCTGCGTGAGGCGCAGCTTCGGCAGCGCGAGCGCGAGTTGGGCCAGGTCAGCCTGTTCGGCGATGATCTGTACAGCGACGTGAACGGGTCGGACGGGGTTGCGGGCTCGGCCACGGTGCTCCCCGATGTGCCGGAATGGTCGGAGGCCGAAAAGCTGGCGCGCGAGAAGGAGCTGGTAGGCTTTTTCGTGTCGGGTCACCCTCTCGACTCGCACCGCGATCTGGTCGAACTCTACGCGCGCCGCGCTAACACGAGCAACCTGATGGAGCGGCGCGACCGCAAAGTCGAACTCGCCTGCGTCGTGACCGAGATCACGCGCCGCATCTCACGCAAGGACGGTTCGGAGTGGGCGCGCCTGCTGCTCGAGGACTATCACGGCACGGCTATCGCCTTGGCGTTCCGCGAAGCCTGGTCGAAGAATCGCGACTCGCTGGAGCCGGGGCGACCTTTGCTCGTGCGCGGCGCCGTCTCGGGCCGGGAGCGCGACGAGGCCGACCCGCCCATCTTTGTGGACGAGATCGTCCCTCTCGACAGCGTCTACACCACCGGACGTTTCGCCGTTTGCCTCGAGCTGGGCCACGCCGCCGAGCTCGACGACACCCGCCTGCAGCAGGCCATCAGCATCGCCCAGGCGCACCCGGGGCCCGTGGCCTTGCACGTGGTGCTGCAGAACGGCGGTGACGAACCGTCGCGTCTCCGCTCCCGTGCTCTCTCGGTGGCGCCGGGGCCGGAAACCCTGGAGAAGCTGCGGGCGGTGCTGGGCGCGGAGCGGGTGCGCCTGGTCGAGGTCCCGGGGTAGGGCGTAATCTAGCTGACTTGCCGGAGGTAACCCTACGCCTCTATTCATGTGCTCACCTTCGGCTATTTTGTACGCTCTGCAGCATCAGGCATGGCTCAGGTGATGAACGGCGAAAATGGCGACGCACCAGGACTTAGAGCGCTCGATCGAGCAGACGATGGCTCAGATCGGCCTGCTGAAAGAGCTGGCCAGCGCAAGGGGGCTCGACGTGGAAGCTGAGCTGAAAAAACTCGAAGCTCGGCTGGAAGAGCTTCGAACGGAGACGTTGAAGTCGCTCACACCCATGGAGCGGGTGCAAATCGCCCGCCACCCGCAGCGGCCGCACGCGCTGGACATGATCGAGCGGATCTTTACCGACTTCATCGAACTGCACGGCGATCGCAGCTTTCGCGATGACCCGGCGGTGATCAGCGGCTGGGCACGGCTGAACGGTGAGTCGGTGATGGTGATCGCGCAGCAGAAGGGACGTAACACCAAAGAGAACCTGAAGCGAAACTTCGCGATGATGCATCCCGAGGGATATCGCAAAGCGCTGAGGTTCATGCGGATGGCGGAGAAGTTCCGGCGTCCGGTGATCACGCTCATCGACACGCCCGCCGCCTACCCGGGTATCGGCGCCGAGGAGCGCGGACAGGCGGAAGCGATCGCCCGTAACCTGCTGGAGATGTCGTTGCTCGAGACGCCCACGCTCGCCGCAGTGATCGGTGAGGGCGGGAGCGGTGGGGCGTTGGGCTTGAGCGTCACCGACCGCATCATCATGCTCGAGTACGCGATCTACTCCGTCATCTCGCCTGAGGGGTGCGCCTCGATACTCTGGAAGGAGAACACCGAGGAAGCCCGCGCCAAAGCGGCCGCCGCCCTCAAGCTCACGGCGCCTGACCTTCATAAGCTCGGCGTGATCGACGAAGTCGTTCGCGAGCCGGAGGGTGGCGCGCACGATGATTGGGACGCGGCGGCGGAGCTCTTGAAGGAGGCGCTGGAGCGCCATCTGGGCGAGCTGCAGGAGACCCAGCCGGAACAGCGTCTGCAGAGGCGCTACGACAAGTACCGGAAGATGGGAGCTTGGGCGGAGTGATCGAGCGCGCCGCTGACCAGGAGCCTCGACCTGTTCAACCGCCGAAGCCGCTGGGACCGGCGCCCTCCGGGATCATCCGCAAAGGGCCGGCGCCGCAGCTCGTCGAGGTGCGCTTCAAGGGTAAGCGACGCGACTTCTTCGCCGTGTACGTCTCGCCACCCATCGGTCCCCGCGAATATGTCGTCGTGGAGGCTGACCGCGGCCAGGACCTGGGCGTGGTCAGCGCCACCGGCGAGCTGGCCAGGAAGAAGTGTGTAGCGTGTGAGGGCTGTAGCCAGACGGGCCTGCCTGGCAAGCGCGTGCTCCGACGGGCCGCGCCGGTGGACGTCGAGCGGGCCGTCGGCCTGCGCGACGAGGAGGCCCGGGTACGTCGTGAGGTGCGCCAGATGGTGCTGGAGCACGACCTCAAGATGAAGGTGAGCGATGCCGAATGGCAGTGGGACCGCAACAAGCTGATCATATACTTCACCGCTGAGAAGCGGGTCGACTTCCGCGCCCTGGTCCGCAGCCTCGCCAAGCGCTATCGCACGCGGATCGAGCTCAAACAGATCGGCGTGCGTGACGAGGCGAAGCGCCTCGACGGGGTCGGCCGTTGCGGGCGCGAGCTGTGTTCATCCAACTGGCTACCCGAGCTCAAGCCGGTCACCCTGCAGCTGGCGAAGGACCAAGACCTTTCCCTCAATCCTTCGCAGATCTCCGGAGCGTGCGGCCGCCTGATGTGCTCGCTTCGCTACGAGCACGATTTTTACGTTCAGGCCCGCAAACGATTCCCCAAACAGGGACGGGAGGTGCGGACCCTTCAGGGGACCGAGACGGTAGAATCGGTGAACATCTTTGGGAATCGTGTGACGTTGAAGACGGAGACAGGCGCACTTCGCACCCTGACGCTCGATGAGCTGAAGCAGGAGACAGCGGAAGCCCGCAAGAGCGCCCGAAGTAACTGAGGGATTCGTACTCTTGTCCAAGTTCTACATCACGACAGCCATCGACTACTCGAACGGCGACCCGCATCTGGGGCACGCCTTCGAAAAAATCGGCGCCGACGCCATCGCCCGCTACCGGCGGCTCTGCGGCGACGACGTCCGCTTCGTCATCGGGATGGACGAACATTCGCAGACGATCTTGCAGCCCGCCGCCGACGCCGGCCTGAGCCCGCAGGCCTGGGTGGACAAGATGGCGAGCGTCTTCTCGCAGGCCTGGGATCGGCTGGAGATCAGCAACGACGACTTCATCCGTACCACCGAACCGCGGCACGCGCGCGCCGTCGTCGAGCTGGTCGAGCGGACAAAGAAGGCCGGCCACATCTTCGAGGGTACCTACGAAGGGTACTACTGCGAGCGCTGCGAGACCTTCAAGCAGGAGAAGGACCTGGTCGACGGCCGCTGCCCCGAGCACCCGGATCGCGAGATCAGCTGGACCCGCGAGGACAACTACTTCTTCAGGCTCTCGGCCTTTCGCGACGCCTTGCTGCGTCATCTGGACGAGCATCCGGAGTTCGTACAGCCCGAGATCCGGCGCAACGAGATCCGTAACGTCCTCGAGGAAGGGCTCCAGGACATTTCGGTCTCGCGCCCCCAGCGTGAATGGGGGATCCCCTTCCCCGGCGACCCCGCCCACGCCGTTTACGTCTGGTACGACGCGCTGATCAACTACCTGTCGGCTGTGGGCTTCCCGGATGAGCGTCACCACGAGTGGTGGCCGGCCCAGCTCCACGTGATCGGCAAGGGGATCACGCGGCATCATTGCATCATCTGGCCCGCGATGCTGATGGCCGCAGGAGTCGACCTGCCGCGAACGGTTTGGGCCCACGGCTACATCAATTGGGCGGGACGCAAGCTGTCGAAGTCGGCCGGCGCGCCGGTGACGCTGGAAGGCGCCAGCGAGCGCCACGGGCCCGACCCGCTGCGCTACTTCCTCCTGCGCGAGGTCCCCTGGAACGGCGACGCTGATTTCACCTGGCAGCGCTTCGACGACGTCTACAACGCCGAGCTTGCCAACGACTTCGGCAACCTGGCCAACCGCGCCCTCGCCATGATCCACAAGTACCGTGGCGCCAGCCTCCCGGCCGGCGGCGCGACCCGGCTCGACCGGCGGGCCGACGAGGCGCTGACCCAGTACCGCCAGGCGATGGATGCCTACCTCCTCCATCAGGGCGCGGCCACGGCGATGGAGCTGGCCGGCGCCGCTAACGTCTATATCGAAGAGGAAGCGCCCTGGAAGTTGGCCAAGGAGTCCGGGCGCGCCGACGAGCTCGACGCCGTGCTCGCCAGCCTGGCCCGCACCCTCGTTCGGCTCGCTACCATGCTGAGCCCCTTCATGCCAGAAAAGAGCCGGGAGCTCTGGAGCGCGCTGGGGCGCGATGGCGATATCGCGCCGCTCAGCTCCCTGGCCGACTTCGATCTGGCCGGCGCGACCGTACAGCGCCAGGCCGTGCTCTTTCCTAAGCTTGAGAGCTGAGCCGGCACGACCCGGCCTCGCTGAGGCCGCGGCCGCCGCCCGTCTGCGGCGCTGCGCTCTGCAGACGGCAGCGGCGGTCTGCCTGTTCCTGGCCGGCTGCGCGCCCGGCATCCCGCGCGAGACACCTCCCCCGGAGCCGGAAACCATCGAGGTGACCCCAGCCGAAGTCATCGAGGCCGAGCCGGCCGCACCGGTGGACACGCCGCGGGTCGCGGCTCAGCCGGTTCCCAGCGACTCGATACCCGAGCTCGTCCGCATCTGCGCCGGCGGTGACGTGATGCTGGGCAACAACCTCGATACCCTGTGGGCCGGAGCCGCCGGCGCCCGGCTCGGCCTGACCGTCCCGGCTTTCCCGGACACCGACGGCCTACTGGCGCCTCTGGCGCCGTTGGTGGAGGACGCCGACGTGGTGCTCCTCAACATCGAGGGGGCGATCGGCGAGGGGACGGCGCCATCGAAGTGCCGGCCGGGCTCGACGGCCTGCTACGCTTTCCGTCAGCCGGCGACCGTCGCCGGCGCTCTGGCCCGACTCGCCCCCAACGCCGCCGTCGTGGGGAACGTCGCGAACAACCACGCCATGGACGCCGGTAGCGACGGTTTCTACTCCACCGCCCGCCACCTGCGGGCGGTGGCCGTGGCGGTCACCGGCGCCGACACCCTCCCGACCCTCATCCTCTGGGGCCCCAGACCGGACACCGTCGCGGTGCTCGGCTTCAGCACCTTCAGAGCGGGACCCGACGCCCGGGACCTGCGCGCCGTGCGCCGCCACGTCGCCCGGGCTTTCGCGCGCTATCGACGCGTCCTGGTGAGCGTGCACATGGGAGCGGAAGGCCGTGACGCCCAGCGCACGCCACGACAAACCGAGACCTTTCTGGGCGAGGACCGCGGCAACCCCGTGGCCTTCGCACGCGCGGCGGTCGAGTCCGGCGCGGCGCTCGTGATCGGTCACGGCCCGCATGTTCTGCGAGCGCTGGAACGCCGCGGCGACGCGCTGATCTTCTATTCGCTGGGGAATCTTCTGACCTACGGACCGTTCAACCTCAGCGAGCCACTGAATCGCGGGGCGATCGCCTGCGCCGCCGTCGACCCCGCCGGACGCATCGATAACGCTCAGCTACGGTCCACGCTTCAGCGGCCTCCGGGCCGAGCGGAGCCCGACCTCTCGGGTCGCGGCGCCTGGCTGGTCGACTCGCTCTCGCGGCTCGATTTCCCGGAGTCGGCGGCCCGCGTGGAAGCGGACGGCAGGGTCGGCTGGCGAAACCGCTAACTGTAAGGCAGACTTCGGCCTAACGCGGGCTGGGCGGCCATAAAATTCCTGCGTTGGTGAAAAGTTTGCCGAAGCGGATGGAGGGACTGTCAAAAGGGCGGCCAGGTTAATTTCCTGAGGTTCATATGCTTAGGTCTTTCCATTTCATGTAGGTACAAACCTTGCACACTCTAAGTGGTGGCTGTGTCGCTTGACACCCGTACCGCGAGGCATTACAGTAGCGCCGCCCCTCCTCCACCGTTGAGCAGTCGCAGGTCGTCGCGCGTGTGCGCGGGGGCACTCGACTGTGCGCTGTCGGTGGACAAGCCTTAAAGCCGAAGAACCTCGCGACCGAGGGCGAATGGAGCGAAACCGCCTTACGTTCCTTATCATCACCGACCCCGCGCGGCCGGCGCACACGTACCAGGTTTCGCAACGCCTGGTGCGCGCCGCCGCGGGCGGGCTCGCTGGTTTGCTCCTGTTTATCCTCTTCGCATCCGCTGCCTTAACGCTCAAGCTGGCTGATCTTTCGCAGGCGTCCAAGCTACAGCGCGAGAACGCGCTGCTGGTTGCGGACGTGGAGCGAATGCGCGAGACGGTGGCGAGTTTGACCGAGTCGATCGACGCGATCTCTGAGCGCGAGCAGCGCTTCCGGCTACTGGCCGGGCTGCCGGATATCGATCCGGAGGTACGGCAAGTCGGGATCGGCGGCCCGGGGACTATCCCGATCGAGGGCGAGCCGCTGCTGGAGCTCGACGCCGACCTGGGCGGCCAGGTCTACTCGGCCACCACGGACCTCACCCGTCTGTTGCGGCAGTCGAACCTGCTGAAGGTGAGCCTGGGCGAGGCGGCGCGTAAGATGGAGACGCACCGCGAGCGTCTGGCCGGCTATCCGTCGATCGATCCCACCAGCGGCTGGTTGAGCTCGACCTACAGCCGCAGCCGCTGGCACCCTGTGCTGAACGTTCGACGTCCGCACGAAGGCATCGATCTCTCCGCCATGCGCGGAGCACCCGTGGTTTCTACGGCGGACGGGAAGGTCACCTTCGCGGGCTGGCGGCCGGGCTTTGGCTGGACGGTGGAAATCGACCACGGCAACGGGCTGAAGACCCGATACGCCCACAATCAGAAGAATCTGAAAGTTCGGGTGGACGATCAGGTACGACGCGGCGACACGATCGCCCATGTGGGCAGCAGCGGGTTAGCGAAAGGCCCGCACGTGCACTACGAGATCTTGCTCAACGGTCGGGCCGTCGACCCGGAGAACTACCGGCTGCACGAGGTGATCGTCGAATAAGGCCCGCGAGCGGTGCGTCGGAAACTGGGGGCTGCCCTGCCCCGGTCAGAGCGGGACTTCGACCCGCTCCTTTTTTTGCCCCACCAGGATCCGATCCCCCTCCAGCTTGACGGCGTAGACGCGAATCGGCGCCTTGACCGGTCCGCCGGCCGGCTCGCCCGTCCGGATCTCGAACTGGCCGCCGTGCCACGGGCAGGTGAGCGTGCAGTGATCCTTGCCGACCGAGCCCTCGCTGAGCGACGCACGTCCATGGGTACAGCGGTCGCTGACCGCGTGGACCTGCCCATTCACGTTGAACAGAGCGATGGCGTCCGCGCCGTTGTAGACCCGCTTCGACGTCCCAGGAGGCAGCTCGCTCAATCGCGCCACGGCCGTAAAGCCCTGGGCATCTCGTTCGACGGACCGTGCCATCTCGGCCACCGAGGCACCGCCCAGCGAATCGAGAGCGTCCCAGATCGACATCTGGATACAGGTGAAGATCGGGGTGTCCTGCAAAGTGTAGGCTGAGGCGTCGCTCTCTCGCAGCTCCATCACTAACTCGAGAAACTCACCCGGGTCGTCGCCCTCGAAGGCGACCATGAACTCCTGGTCGTCGAGCCCGAACGAGTAGGACGTGTTGATGCGGATGTTGGGGTACTTGCGGCCGACGCGAACGTGCTCGTTCATCATGTCCTGCCGCTGTTCGAACGACAGCTTGTACCACTGCCGCGTTTTGACAAACGGATAGAGAAACAGGTACTTCGAGTCCTGAGGGCTGACCCTGACCCGATCGCCCTCCTCGGGGTCATCCGGGAAGTCGTAGATCGAGCGCTTGGTCATCGCCAGGTAGCTGTACGGCGTCGTCAGGTAGGCGCCGATGCGCGTGGAGAAGATCGAGGTCTCCAGCGCCTGAAGCGTCTCCATCGCTTGGGTCGCCTGCCACAACATGAGGTCCACGTCGCCACGCGTACCCATGAGGCTGTAGGAGCGGAGCAGCGAGCGCCCCTGAAAACCGCGGAGGGTCTCGGCGAACTCGACTTTGTGCTCGATCTGTCTATCCGCGCTCAGACGGCGCCAAGTCGAGTCCAGCTTGAAAAACAGGTACCGGACCAGCTGCCCTCTCTCCGGTTGTCTCGACATCGCGTGTCCTTTCTTCGCTCCCAAGGCTGGGATCGACGGTCCCTCAGCCTTACGGCCTGTACCCGGTTCCACCCTTCCGCTTTCACGCTAGAGATCCTGCCCTGTTGTTTAACCCGGCTGGGGGGCTCGAGGTTCGCCTTGAAACTCGACCGAGGCGCCGCCCGTAGTGAGGCCGGGCAGACAAACTTTCGAACAACAGCAAGGCGTTTACAGTGAGAATCGGCGAATTGCTCGGTGTCATCATCACCTTCTACGAGGGGCTCATCATCCTGCGGGCGATCGTCTCATGGTTCGTCGCGCCCCACTCCACCCACTCCGTCGTCGAGCTGTTGAAGAAGCTCACCGACCCGGTGCTCGAACCGGTACGCAGCGTCCTGCCGGCCACGGGCGGTGTCGACCTCTCACCCCTGATCGTTCTCATCGGCCTCGAGCTGGTGAAGCGAATCCTGATCTGAGCTCACTCATCCCGGCCGGACTGCGCCGATTCTCCACCACCCGCCGGCGTGCCGAACAAGTCGAGGCGCGGAGCGCCCACCACCTTGGCCGTGACCAGCTGGGGAAACTCTGCAATGTAGGAGTTGTACTGGCTCGCCGCCTCGTTGTAGCGCAGACCCGCCTGTTGAATCCGCTCCTCGGTGCCGGCAAGCTGCGAGCGCAGCAGCTGGAATCCGGGATCGTCTTCCAGGCCGCGATAGCGCCGCGCCGCTTCCAGAAGGGCCGCGAGGGCGTCGGTCAGTACTGTGCACGCCTCTCGCATCTGCACCAGGTCGCCCGCCCTCACAGCATCCGCGAGCCCGACCCGGGCGTCGGCCACCCAAGCTACGGTACTATCGGCCGCCGCGCCGTATTCCTGGACCGTCTCCAGCAGGCTGGGCACCAGCTCAGCCTTGCGCTGGAGCTGTACCTCAATTTCGTTGCGCGCCACGCCCGCCTGCTCCTCGAGCTGCTGCATGTCACGATAGCCACATGCCGCCGAACCCAGCGCAGCCACCAGCAGCAGAGCGCGAGCTCCCGTCTGCGACCACCGCCGGCGGCCCCCTCCGCCAAGCCGCTCATGGCCCGGAACGCAGGCCAAGTTGGCCCCGGCTGGCTCGTTCTGCCCTGAAGACGCGAGTCGCATGAAAGGTCCGACGCCCCAGTTCCTGCGGCCCGGCGGCGCGGGGCAGCGTCGCGGTGCCCCGCGCCGACTGACCGAGGTTCTTGAAAAGTCCTGAAGTCCTCCCTACGTTCTCCCCGGTTCAACGGTCCATCACTTTAATCTGGGAGAGCTCAATGAACAAGCATTGGGTCTTGGCTCTTGCTGCGTTCGTCCTGTTCACGGCGTGCAGCCGATCGACCCAACTGGCCGTCCGAGCCATCTCCGGCGGTCAAGGCGAGTCGGAGGTGGGACTGGCTCAGCTGGAAATCCGGTTGCTGCCCTACGACCGGGACTCGATCTTCAGCGCCCTCGCCGGGCAGTACGCGGACCCAGAGCCTAAACCGCCGGCGGACCTGCTCGACCTACGCGATTCCATCTCGGTGGCGCAGGAGCGCTGGCGGTCGTCGGAGGCTGATTGGAACGAGATGCGGTCCGAGCTCGAGGCTCTATCGGAGCGCATGAAAGCGATGAACCGGGCGAGCCGCGACTACGCTCAGGCTTTTCGCCGCTTCGACCAGCTCGATGGTCAGCTCCGGCGATTGGACCGAGACAAGCAAGGCTACTTCGACCGCTTTACGCAACTGCAAAGCGCCTACCGAGCCAAAGCCGATTCGTTCAACGCCGTCGTCCTGGGTTGGGGTGACGCGGCGTTCGAGAACTTTTCCGAGGTCGTGGATAGCTTGCTCGAAGCGCGTGGACAGACGGAACTCTACGACACGACGGACGCCGCCGGCTGGGCCTACTTCGAAGTGCCCAGCGGTCAATGGTGGGTACACACTCGCTTCGAGCTTCCCTTCGAGGAACTGTACTGGAACGTTCGCTACTCATCGCAGGGCGGCGCGGACACACTCGCCCTCAACACCGCGAACGCGGAACTGCGCCCCATCTTCTGAGCCGCTGGTCCGGCGGGTGGGCGTCTCGCTGACGCCCGCCCGCGGCCGTTGAGGCTGGGATGATCGAGACAGAGGCCCTGCGGCTCGAGATCCGCGATGGCATCGCGGCCCTCATCTTCGACCGACCCGACTCGAAGGTGAACCTTTTGACCCGGGCGGTCATGCTCCGCCTGGGCGAGTTGCTGGGCGATGTCGAGAGTGCGACGCAGCGCGGCGAGGCCCGGGCGCTGCTCATCCGGAGCGCCAAGCCCGGCAACTTCATCGCCGGTGCCGACATCGACGAACTCGCGACCCTCGCCGACCCCAAGGCCGCCGCCGAACTCTCCCGTGGCGGCCAGCAGATCCTGCAGCGGCTCGAGAACCTGTCGATACCCACGCTCGCCGTCATCGCCGGGACCTGCCTCGGTGGCGGTCTGGAGCTGGCCCTCGCCTGTGACCACCGCGTGGCGAGCAAGGACCCGAGCACACGCCTCGGCTTGCCAGAGACCCGCCTCGGCATACTGCCGGGCCTCGGCGGCACCGTGCGCTTGCCGCGTCTGATTGGGCTCCAGCCGGCCCTCGACCTCATCCTCTCCGGCCGCCAGGTGAAGGCCGGGCGCGCCGTGAAGCTGGGGCTGGTGGATCGGGCGTTCGAGGCTCAGGGCTTCGAGACCGAGGTGACAAAGCTCGCAGGTTCCCTCGCCGCCGGACAGACGCCTCTGCGCGCGCGCCGGCCTTCCACCGTCTCACGACTCGTCAAAGAGGGTCCGCTCGCCCGCTGGCTCATCCGGCGCTGGGCCCGTAAGGCCGTGCTCGCTCGGACCCGGGGGCACTACCCGGCCCTCCCTGCCGCTCTCGACGTGACGGTGCGCGGCCTGGGCGTGTCAGCCGCGCAAGCCCAGAAGCATGAGGCTGAGGCCTTCGGACGCTTGGCGGTCACCCCCGAGTGCAAGAACCTCATCTTCGTCTTCAAACTGACCGAGTCGATCCGAAAGAAGGCGCCGCCCGGAGCCGCGCGGCCGGTAGAGCGCGCCGCAGTGATTGGCGCCGGACTGATGGGAGCCGGGATCGCCGAACTCTTCGCTTACCAGAACGTCCCCGTGCAGGTGGTGGACATCGATGAGCCACGCGTTCAGGCGGGGCTGAAACGGGCGCGCGAGCTGCTCGAGAAGACGGCCGGTCGGGCCGGCTGGTCCCGGGACGAGCTGCAGCAGCGGGCCGAATGCCTCATCGGCGCGACGGGCTATCATGGTTTCGAAACCGTCGACCTGGCGGTGGAAGCAGTCCTGGAAAACCTGCAGATCAAGCGTGAGGTGTTCGCTCGTATCGAAGAGCGTTTGCCCCCTGAGGCGGTGATCGCGACCAATACCTCCGCCCTCTCCGTCTCTCAGCTGCAGGCTGGGCTTCGCCATCCTGAGCGAGTTTGTGGATTGCATTTCTTCAACCCGCCACACCGGATGCCGCTGGTCGAGTTGGTCCGAGGCGAGCGGACATCGGACGACGTGCTCGCGACCGCGTTCGCGGTGGCGGTCCGACTCGGCAAGACGCCGGTCGTGGTGCGCGACGCTCCGGGCTTCGTGGTCAACCGTGTGCTCGCCGCCTACCTGACCGAGGCGGGATACCTGCTGCAAGCGGGGATGAAGGTCCAGACGATCGACCGTTTGATGTTTCGCTTCGGCATGCCGATGGGGCCGCTGCGTCTTCTCGATGAGATCGGCCTGGACGTGGTGGCCGAAGTGAGTCGCACCCTGGTGTCGGGCCTCGGCGAGCGTTTCACCGCGGCCCCGGCAGTCGAGAAAGTGGTAGCTCTGGGACTGTTGGGAAAGAAGGGCGGGCGCGGCTTCTACCGTTACTCGGGTTCCCGCAAAAGCGGTGTCGACCCAGAAGTCGAAAGCGTGCTGGCCGAGGCCGCGAGCGGGGCGCCGCCGGGGCCCGAAGAAGCGGAGGGGCGGCTGGTTTATTCGATGATCAACGAGGCGGCGCGAATCCTCGACGACGGTGTCGTCGATTCACCCGAGGCCCTCGATGTCGCCATGATCATGGGGACCGGCTTCCCTCCCTTCCGCGGCGGGCTGCTTCGCTACGCCGATTCTCTCGGTCCACAGCGGATCGCCGATCGGCTGCGGGGCTGGGCGGCGGATGCCGGCGCGCGGTTGGAACCGGCGCCCGGGCTCTTAACCCGCAAGCGGTTCTACGATTAAGGCTTCCGTCTCAGCCGCGTCTTGCTCGGTGGCGCGGCGCCGCGGCTGAGAGGCGACCGCGTCACCGCTGGCGGCCAAGCACGAATCGCCATGCCACACGTCGAGATTCATTACCGCCGACCGCCTGACCGGCTGGACGTTTTCGTTCAGCGACTGGTGGTCGATCGGGCCGACTGTAAGATCACGCTGCACGATCCGGCGACTCTCGACGCCGAGCTGCACGTGGACGATCGGCTGATCTACGAGCCCGGCGCCGCCATCGTCTGGTTCGTCTTTCCCGGCGCCTGGTACGACGTCGGTCGCTTCCACCTCAGCGACGGAACCTTCACCGGCTACTACGCGAACCTCATCACGCCAGTGGAGATCAAGGGTCACGTTTGGACCATGCACGACCTCTGCCTGGACTTATGGGTGGGCCCCGACGGCAGCTTCCAGGTCCTGGATCGAGACGAATTCGACGAAGCGGTGGACCAAGGGTGGATCGATTCCGCCACGGCGCACCACGCCCGCGAGACACTCGATCGATTGACGGCCGCGGTGCGTGAGGGCCGTTGGCCACCGGCCATCGTGGCCGCTCACGACCTGCGGCGCGTCCGCGCCCTCAGCGCCGACGACGACAGCGACAGACCTCGCGGTAGTTGAAGGCCGCGGGCAGCTGCCTTGCGGCCCGCGCCTCTGTCGTGCATGCTGCCTCCTGTGAGTGACGATCCCAACTCTGAGTTTTTCCGTTTGCAACAGGCGCTGGCTGGCCGCTACTCGATCGAGCGCGAACTGGGTCGAGGCGGGATGGGGATCGTGTTCCTGGCGCGCGAGGTCAGCCTCGACCGCCCCGTAGCGCTCAAGCTCTTGCCCCCCGGCCTCGCGGCCAAGCCGCAGCTTCGCGAGCGCTTCCTCAGCGAGGCACGCACCGCCGCCAAGCTGTCCCACCCGAACATCGTGCCGATCTACGCGGTGGACGAGGTGGACGAGTTCGTGTTCTTCGCCATGGCCTACATCGACGGAGAGTCACTGGGCGAGCGGATCCGCAGTCGCGGGCCGCGACCGCCGTCCGAGATCGCGCGCATCCTTAGCGAGGTCGCGTGGGCGCTGAGCTACGCGCACGGTCAGGGAGTCGTCCACCGGGATGTGAAGCCCGACAACATCCTGCTCGAGTCGGCAAGCGGGCGAGCGTTGGTCGCCGACTTCGGCATCGCCAGCCTTGCCGAGGACGTGGGCGAGGCGCGCGATCCGGCTCGGGTCTCCGGCACCGCTGAATTCATGAGCCCGGAACAGGCTCGTGGCGAGCCGGTCAGCGGGGCCAGCGACATCTACTCGCTCGGCGTGGTCGGGTACTACGCGCTCTCCGGCGCGTTTCCTTTCGAGGCGCCAACGCCCGCGTCGCTGCTCGCCAAGCACATCGCCGAGCCACCCCCGCCCCTAGCCAAGGTGACAAAAGACGTGCCGGGAAAGCTCCGCCCGCGCGATCGACCGCTGCCTGGCGAAGGAACCCGACCAGCGCTTCGCCAGCGACGCGGAACTGGCGGAAGCACTCGGCCAGGTGCTGAACGAGCACCGGGATCTGCCGGTGGCGGTCCGCGTCTTTGTAAAGCGCAGCTCTCGGTTCGGCGGCGCCGTCACGCTAGCCTACCTGTGGTTGATCACGATGGTCTCCGGTGCGGTTGCCAGTGGTGTACCGCCAGAACTGGGCCTCATCTCGGGACTGGGCACTTTCATCGGTGGCACGACCGTCGTGCCAATGGCCATCCTCACGCGCCGGGCCCGCCGACTGATCGAGTCCGGCTACGGCCGCGACGACGTCGTAGGGGCCCTCATGGGCGAGGTCGATCGCGCCCGGGAAGAGGGAGCCTTCGAGTTCGGGCACGGGCCCTCGCGTTACGAGCAAGTTGTTCGCGTCATCGCCGCCGGTGGCCTGAGCGTCGGCGTTCTGTCGATCGTTGCCATCGCTTTCTTTCCGGGACCTTCACCCGACGTGTTGGCCATGACGGTCGGCACCTCCCTGACCGTGGGCAGCGGCGCCGGAGTTCTGGCGGCTCTGCGCTTGCAGCAGCGCCGCGATCTCAACAGCGAGCTGTGGCATCGTTTCTGGCGTTCTCGTCTGGGCCGCTGGGTCTTTCGTGTGGCCTCGCTCGGGCGGAAGAATCTGCCCAGCGCGGCCTCGGCCACATACCGCCCCACGGAACAAGCGATCGGGCTGGCGGCCGATCG
>CAYGCC010000430.1:0-2580 GCA_964348165.1 uncultured Gemmatimonadota bacterium
TGAAGTAAGGATTGCTGGAGGTCATACCCGTTACCTCGAGCGGCTCGTCTTGGTGGTTGATCAGCTCCACACTTTCTTCCACGGCCTCGCCCTTCACGGCGAAGAAATACACGTGCTCCTTTGGCGCGAGCTCGACCGGGAGCACCACGCGCCCACGCAGCTGCAGCCAGATCGGCAGGCGCCGCTCGTCCACGAATCGCACCTTGACCAGCTCGTTCAGCGGGCCCTTCATGTTGCGTGTGTCCATCCTGATGTGGATCTGCGCCTCGCCTCGCGCCGGCACGATTGAATCCACGCTCACGACGGTGCTGGCCCAGGGAACCACCTCCCGGAGGACGACATCCCTCGACTCATCGTTCTCGAGCACGAAGACGTGCTCGATGACCTCGCCTTGAATAACCTTGTCGATGTAGTGGGTCGTGGTACGCGAGGAAGTGCCCGGTCCTGAGAAGGGCGAGCGTAGCACCACCACCGCAAGAACGACCATGAGCAGTACAATCGCCCCGCCTGCAAGCTTCACGGTTCTAGCTCTCATGATCTCCTCTTTCGTATAGCCACCGCCGCGCCGGCATCACCCACGTCACCAGACTTCAGCGCCACGCCCGGCCGGTCACGCGCCTGCAGAACCGTCACTGCACCAATCCCAGCGGCAGCATGAGATTCACGGGCGGATCCAGCGGCCCGGCCTCCGTCTCCGCGGCGGCGCAACCACGCCGACCGGAGTCGCGGTCAGCACATGCCCGCCGACATGAAGCTGGGGCGATCGCAGAGGCGGCCCGCCGCGTCGGCACGCCAGAGAGCAAAGTCTGGTGATAGCCATCGCGGGGCGAAGACGACCGATCGTTGAGCCCTAAGCGTCATCGGCCCCGGCACCTGGCGCCACGACCCGGGTTCGACTTGCCGCTTTCGGACGGTTCGGAGCAGAAATGCGCGGCGTCGCGGAAGGTGCTGGGGCAGCGGAACGCGCTCATAATGCGCGGCTGGCGAAACGGTGTCAAACGCCGTCGGCACGCCATCCTGGCGCGCTACTTGCCACACCCGGAGATCGGGCCTAAGACTAGTCCCTACAAAGGAAAGTCGAGCAAGGAGGACGGCTACGCGTCCCTGGATCGTTCTGCTGGTCGCGTTATCGGCGCTGGCGGCGTGCCGTGCCCGCCCATCGCAATCACAGGAGACGCCCGGCGTCGCCCAAGGCGTGACGATGGAGCACCTGTTCACCGAGGTCTACAGCGGGATCAAAGACGCCCGGCGGCTGGTCATCCGCGACGCGGCTGGCTGGGGCGCCCTCTGGGATGCGGTCGTCGGCGCCCGGACGCCGCGGCCACAGCCACCGCCGGTCGACTTCAACCGCGAGATGGTGATCGTCGCCGCCATGGGTCAGCGTGGCACCGGCGGTTACGCGATCTCGATCGACGAAGTGCGCCGGGAGGACGATGGCCTGGCCGTGGTGGTTCGGGAGACCTCACCGGGCAGCGGCTGCTTCCTGACGCAGGCCTTCACCGCGCCCGTGACGGCGGTCCGCCTGCCCGCCAGCGACGCGCCCGTCCGCTTCATCGAACGCAAGGAAACCCAGGACTGCGAGTGAACGCCCATCACGACGCCCCCGGGAATCGTGCCGCGCCCTTAACGCAGGGCGGGAAGGAGCGCCGAGCGTGAGCCGGCTGGGGCTGGAGCTGGGGCCGCGAACGATCCGCGCCGTGCGTGTGGGCGGCTGGCCGAAGCCGCGCACCCGCACCATGGAAGTCTCCTGGGACCCGGAGAATCCCGCCGAGGCCGTGGCCGCCCTGCGCGAGCATCTCGGGCCGGCGACCCACGTGATGGCGGCGGTCGATCTGTCGCTGCTGCACGTCAAGCGACTTCAGCTTCCACCGCTGCCGCTGGAGGAGAAGCGCCGCCTGCTCGGTCTGGAACCCGACCGCTTCTTCGCGGTGCGCGGTGCCGAGCTGGTGTTCTCCGTCCGCGACGATGACGACCTGGTCTTCGCCGCCCGCGAGCCACTCGTCGCCGCGTGGGTCGAGGCGCTGGAAACGCTGGGACGGCTCGAGCGGATCGAGCCGGCGCCCGTCGCCTGCGCCCGCGCGCTCGCCCGTGCCCGGGTGGAGAGCGGGCTGGTGTTCCGCGATGGGCGGGACGAGGGCGTCGAGGCGCTGGAGATCGAGGAGGGCCGGCTACGCTGGGCGCGCCGGCTTTACGGCCGGCTTCCCGAGGCGGCGGCCGCGCTGGCCGCGGAGGCGAGCGGCGCGGACATCCGTGCGGGGACGGACACCATCTACGTGACCCCGTGGGACGAGGAGACCGGCCGCGAGCTGAGCGCTCAGCTGCCCAACGGCGAGGTGCGGGCGCCGCCGAGGGTCGCCGATCTCGAGCCGGCCTACCTGGCCGCCTACGGCGCGGCCCTCGAGGTGGGTCGGGGTTGGCGCGAGTCGCTGTTCACCGCCGATCTCGAGCGCAAGATCGTACGGCGGCGGCGGACCCGTTTGGCGAGCGCCGCGGTGGCCTGTGCGGGCGCGCTGCTCTTCGCCCTGCTCTCCGTCGACGCGTACCGCGCGCGCGCCGAGGGGGCCCTCGAGACGCGCATCG